>NZ_CAJPHM010000024.1:0-107614 GCF_905339955.1 Burkholderia sp. BCC1996 | reverse complement strand
TGCGCGAGCAAGTCCTGTGTGGTCAAAATCCTGTCTCCTCCTGCGCCCCGACCGTTACGGTCAGAACTGGTCTTCCGTCAACGCGAGCACGCTCTCGTTGCCCTTCGCGCCGACGATCGACGCTTCGAGCCCGCCTGCCTGCACGAGGACGTGTTCCGCATAGCATTGTGCGATCGCGATCTTCGCATCGAAGAACGCCGTGTCGCTCGCGCGGTTCGCGTGCGCCGCCAGCAGCGCGCGCGCCATCTGCCATCCGCACAGCACGACGCCCGCCAGCTTCAGGTACGGCACGCTGCCCGCGAACACCGCGTTCGGGTCCTGCTTCACGTTCGCGACCACGTAGTCCACCACCGTCGACAGCGCGCGCGCACCCTTCTCCAGCTGCGCCTTCATCGACGCGGCCGCCGCGCCGTCGACCTTGCCGAGCGCCGCGACGGTGTCGCCGATCTCCGCGATCAGCGCCTTCGCCACCGCGCCGCCGTCGCGCATCGTCTTGCGGCCGACCAGGTCGTTCGCCTGGATCGCGGTCGTGCCTTCGTAGATCGCCAGGATCCGCGCGTCGCGGTAGTACTGCGCGGCGCCGGTTTCCTCGATGAAGCCCATCCCGCCGTGCACCTGCACGCCGAGGCTCGCCACGTCGTTCACCATCTCCGTGCTCCAGCCCTTCACGACCGGCACCAGATATTCGTAGATTGCCTGATGACGCGTGCGCGTCGCCTCGTCCGAATGGCGGTGGGCAATGTCGCTGTGCGCGGCCGCGACATACGCGAGCGCCCGCGCGCCCTCGGTCAGCGCGCGCATCGTGCCGAGCATGCGGCGCACGTCCGGGTGATGGATGATCGTCACCGACTGCTTGGCCGACCCGTCGACCGGGCGGCTCTGCACGCGCTCCTTCGCGAATTCCGCGGCCTTCCGGTAGGCACGGTCGGCCACGCCGATCCCCTGCATCCCGACGCCGAAGCGCGCCGCGTTCATCATGATGAACATGTATTCGAGGCCGCGATTCTCCTCGCCGACCAGATAGCCGATGGCGCCGCCGTGGTCGCCGTACTGCAGCACCGCGGTCGGGCTCGCCTTGATGCCGAGCTTGTGCTCGATCGACACGCAGTGCACGTCGTTGCGCGCGCCGAGCGAGCCGTCGTCGTTGACCAGGAACTTCGGCACGATGAACAGCGAAATGCCCTTCACGCCTTCCGGCGCGTTCGGCGTGCGCGCGAGCACCAGGTGGACGATGTTGTCCGCCATGTCGTGCTCGCCCCACGTGATGAAGATCTTGGTGCCGAACACCTTGTACGTGCCGTCGCCCTGCGGCTCGGCGCGCGAGCGCACCAGCGCCAGGTCCGAACCGGCCTGCGGCTCGGTCAGGTTCATCGTGCCGGTCCATTCACCCGAGATCAGCTTCGGCACGTAGCGCTGCTTCTGTTCGTCGGTGCCGGCCGTCAGCAGCGCCTCGATCGCGCCGTCGGTGAGCAGCGGGCACAGCGCGAACGACAGGTTCGCCGCGTTCAGCATCTCGATGCACGGCGTCGCGATCAGCTTCGGCAGCCCCTGGCCGTCGTATTCGGCCGGATGCTGCAGACCTTGCCAGCCGCCTTCGACGAACTGGCGGAATGCGGCGCCGAAACCCGGCGTCGCGGTCACGACGCCGTCCTTCCAGCTGCTCGGGTTGCGGTCGCCCTCGACGTTCAGCGGCGCCAGCACCTCGTCGCAGAATTTCGCGGATTCGTCGAGCACGGCCTGCGCCGTGTCATAGCCGGCGTCCTCGAAACCCGGCAACTGCGCAACGGTGTCGATGCCCGCGAGTTCCTTCAGCACGAACAGCATGTCCTTGACAGGGGCGTTATAGCTCATGGTCGATGTTCCAAATCAGGCGGTGAATGAGGCGCGCGGCCCGGGCGGCTGCGGCAAAACCGGCCAGCGCCAGGCGACGTCGTGGCCCATCGTAATGCCGCGTCGGCGGTTTTCCATTGTCATATCCGGCCCACATGGTGACAAAACCGGCCACACGATGCGCGGGGCGATGGCGGAAACGGGCGTCCGGGCGGGGGTTCGGGTGCCGTTTGCAGCACACGCGACGCGCGATCGGCGTGCCGGCAGAGAATCAGGGGTTAACCCTCTATCCGGTCAACATCGCATGCAAGAGATTCATCGGCAACGGCCTCGTCGTTGACAGCCGGGCCGCTGTTCGTATGGACACACGTCACGCATAACCTGATGTAATGCCGCCCGGAAAATAAAGCGCATTGACGCTGTTTCAGGGCCCGCCAATACTCGGCGCACAGCGAAGGCAATCCGGGTACGGAGCGAACCATCGGAACGAGGCGCGATGCACGCCCGTCATCGAGGCCCGGCTTTCGCGAACGACTGCGCGCACGTCGAACGTGCGACGCGCCCCAAGGAAGCGATGCCATGAATTCCGTAGACAGCATGTTCGATCCCGCACCCGAAGCATACGACCGACTCTCCGATCCCGGCACCTGGGACAGCACCGGAAGAACCTGGGCGAGCGGCGAACAGCAGATGCTGACGTGCTGCCGCGTCGTCGACGAGACGCATGACGTCAGGAGCTTCGAGTTTCGTGTAGGCGACGGCTCGCCCGTTCGCTTCGAACCCGGCCAGTTCATGACGGTGTCGGCGAACGTCGACGGCCAGCCGGTCGAGCGCTGCTACACGATCTCGTCGCCGCCGACGCGTCCCTATCTGGTGTCCATCACGGTCAAGCGCGTGCCCGGCGGCATCATGTCGAACTGGCTGCACGACAACATGAAGCCCGGCAGCCAGCTAGCGGCTTACGGCCCGTCGGGCAGCTTCACGCCGACCGCGGCACCCGCCGCAAAATTGCTGTACCTGTCCGCCGGCTCGGGCGTGACGCCGCTGATGTCGATGACGCGTGCGAGCATCGATCTCGGGCTCGACCTGGACATCGTGTTCGTCCACAGCGCGAGAACGCCCGCCGATATCGTGTTCCGCAAGGAGCTGCAGCGGCTCGAGGCGCTGTCGCCGCGCCTTCGCACGTACTTCGTCTGTGAAGGTGCCGGCGATGAAGCGCACTGGCCGGGACCGATCGGCCGGCTCAGCCTGCCGTTGCTTGCCGAACAGGTGCCCGACTACGCCGAGCGCGAAGCGTTCACCTGCGGCCCGGCGGGCTACATGAATGCCGTGCGCGACGTCCTGCGCAGCGGCGGACACGATCCCGCACGCTATCACCAGGAGAGCTTCGACATCGGCGCCGGCGTCGCGCCGACACTGGCCGCCCCCGCTGCCGAATCGTCGTCGGAAACCTTCGCGGTCAGGTTGGCGCGCTCGTCGAAGACGTTCACGATGAACGCCGCCGACACCGTGCTGTCGGCAGCGAGGAAGGCCGGCGTCGCGATTCCGTCATCCTGCAGCCAGGGCATCTGCGGCACGTGCAAAACGAAGGTGCTCGACGGCACGGTCGACATGCGGCACAACGGCGGGATTCGCGACCGGGAAGTGCAGAAGGGTTTCCGGCTGCTCTGCTGCAGCCACCCTACGTCGGACCTCGTGCTGGAGCTCTAGTCCGGCGGCAGACGACGCGCACGGCACGCTCACGGGCCTTGTTCGCACGTGTCCGGATCGGTGTTCGTCGCGGGTGCTGCACGCGGGCGACCTGCTCGCGTTCGACACCGACTTGGTCGGGCCGCACGGTTACTGCTCGGACATCTCCCGCACCTGGCTCGTCGGCGACGGCCGTCCGTCGGACGAACAGCGCAAGCTGTACGAATTCGCATACGCACAGGTCCATTTCAATATGAATCTGCTGCGGCCCCGGCAGTCCGAAGGCGGCAGCGTGATGTGCCGTCGATTGCGGCGCGTGCCGCTGGCCGGACGGCAACCGCGGCACGCGCATGGCGGCCAGCACCAAATCGGCCGCCCTTTTTCGCTGTCCGGGTCGGCACGTTTCTCCGTAGACTTCCATCTCATCATGCCAAACGAGCACCGGAGCAAAGACCAGGATGAGTGAACGCCCGAAGCACATCGCGGATTTCATCCGGGTCGCCGGCGATCTGTTTCAATCGGACAAGCTTCCGCCCGCCGCGCGTGCATTCGCACCGCAAGTATTCGCGCGGCTGCAGACCCCGTCGGATAACGGCACGCGGCTCGCGGTGCGCTACCCCGCCTGCGAATGGCTCGACCCGGCGCTCGAGTCGGTCGCACGCGTCGACCCGACGTTCGCCACCGTCGCACGGCTGATCAAGGCGCTCGAACCCGAGATCGGCTGGTCGCGTCGCACGTCGGGCAAGGACGGCAGCCCGAACTACATCGATGGGCACGTAAACGGGATGATCTGCGGGCCCGGCGGCGCCGAAAGCCGCGACGACATTCAGCTCGGCTTCTCGTTGATGATGCCCGGCGTCAGATATCCGGATCATGGTCACGCACCGGAGGAAGCGTACGTGCTCATGACCGCCGGCGAATTCCGGCAGCAAAACGGCGCATGGTTCGATCCCGGGATCGGCGGCGGCATCCACAATCCGCCCGGCGCGCTGCATGCGATGCAGTCCGGCAACGCGCCGTTCCTCGCGATATGGTGTCTGCTGAATTGATCCGACGATCGACGCGGGGTGCCGACGGATTCGCCTGCGGCAAGCGGCCGGCCATTGACCTACCGGCCGGTCGGAATCATCAATGGGAGCCGGCCATGGGAACCCGAGCAGGAAGCCAGTTATGGGAAGCCCACGCAGTCCCGCCGCGCGACGGCCGGCTCACGCAGCCGCGCCGCACGGCGGAGGCAGCGGTCCGACCGCATCGTCAACCTCCATTCGGTCGACGCGATATCGCCCGCGCGTGGATAAAACGCAACAGCACGGCAGAAGACGCGTTCGACGATTTTGTGTCCTCGATGGCGCCTTTGTTATCGGGCATACTCTATTCGCGCCCAGCGAACGGTCGTTCCATTTTTAATGCGAACCGTCGCGCGAGCCACTAAACACACACATGATTCTGTTACCTTGACGCACCGGCCCGAGCGCTTCGCGATGGCCATCACCCATCTTTCACACTATGACATTACAGATTGGGGTTCCTCTGGAGACAGCCACCGGCGAACGGCGCGTTGCGACCGTTCCCGAGGTGGTCGAGAAACTGATCAAGCTGGGGTTTTCGGTGGCCGTCCAAAGCGGCGCCGGTGCCGGCGCGAACTTTGACGACGACACGTATCGCGCGGCCGGCGCGAGCATCGCCGCCACGGCGGCCGAGCTCTGGTCCGGCAGCGACATCGTGCTCAAGGTGCGCCCGCCGAGCGCCGACGAAGTCGCGCTGATGCGCGAAGGCGGCGCGCTGATCGGCTTCGTGTGGCCCGCGCAGAACCCCGAGCTGATGCAGCAGCTGGCCGCGAAGCGCGCCACCGTGCTGGCGATCGACTCGCTGCCGCGCACGCTGTCGCGCGCGCAGAAGATGGACGCGCTCACGTCGATGGCCGGCATCAGCGGCTATCGCGCGGTGATCGAGGCCGCGCATGCGTTCGGCCGCTTCCTGAACGGCCAGGTCACGGCGGCCGGCAAGATCCCGCCGGCGAAGGTGTTCATCGCCGGCGCCGGTGTGGCCGGTCTGGCCGCGATCGGCACGGCCGCGAGCCTCGGTGCGATCGTGCGCGCGAACGACACGCGTGCGGAAGTGGCCGATCAGGTCAAGTCGCTGGGCGGCGAGTTCGTCAAGGTCGACTACGAAGAGGAAGGCTCGGGCGGCGGCGGCTACGCGAAGGTGATGAGCGAGGGCTTCCAGCAGGCGCAGCGCGCGATGTATGCGCAGCAGGCCAGGGACGCCGACATCATCATCACGACCGCGCTGATCCCCGGCAAGCCGGCGCCGAAGCTCATCACCGCCGAGATGGTGCAGTCGATGAAGCCCGGCAGCGTGATCGTCGACATGGCCGCCGAACAGGGCGGCAACTGCGAACTCACGGTGCCCGGCGAAGCCGTGGTGCGCCACGGCGTGACCATCGTCGGCTATACCGATCTCGCGTCGCGCCTGTCGCGGCAGTCGTCGACGCTCTATGCGACCAACCTGCTGCGCGTGATCGAAGAGCTGTGCAAGGCCAAGGACGGCACGATCAACGTCGACTTCGACGACGACGCGATCCGCGGCCTCACCGTCATCAAGGAAGGCAACGTCACGTGGCCGCCGCCGCCGATCAAGCAGGCGGCCGTCGCGCCCAAGCCTGCAGCGGCCGCACCCGCGGCAGCCGCCGCGCCGGCGAAGTCCAAGGGCCACGGCCACAGCGGCGAGCCGATGTCGGCCAAGGCGCTCGCGATCGTGTTCGCGATCGGCGCGCTGGCGTTCCTGCTGGTCGGCCAGTTCGCGCCGGCGAGCTTCCTGTCGCACTTCACGGTGTTCGTGCTCGCGTGCTTCGTCGGCTACATGGTGATCTGGAACGTCACGCCGTCGCTGCACACGCCGTTGATGAGCGTGACCAACGCGATCTCGTCGATCATCGCGATCGGCGCGCTCGTGCAGGTCGCGCCGCCCCTCGGTGAGCTGGCCAACGCCGGCGATCGTCCGTCCGGGCTGATCCTCGGTCTCGCGGTCGGCGCGCTCACGCTCACGGCCGTCAACATGTTCGGCGGCTTCGCGGTCACGCGCCGCATGCTGGCGATGTTCCGCAAATAAGGGGACGACAATAATGACTTCCAACCTGACTACCGTCTCCTATATCGGCGCCGCGATCCTGTTCATCCTGAGCCTCGGCGGCCTCGCGAACCCCGAAACCGCGCGCCGCGGCAACCTGCTCGGCATGATCGGCATGCTGATCGCCGTGCTGGCCACCGTGGCCGGGCCGCGCGTGTCGGCCGCGGGCATTCCGTACGTGATCGCCGCGCTCGTCGTCGGCGGTGCGGTCGGCCTGTACGCGGCGAAGAAGGTGCAGATGACGCAGATGCCGGAACTCGTCGCGCTGATGCACAGCCTGGTCGGTCTCGCGGCCTGCCTCGTCGGCTTCGCGAGCTACATCGACACGTCGCTGCAGTTCACCGGCGCCGAGAAGGCGATCCACGAAGTGGAAATTTATGTCGGCATCCTGATCGGTGCCGTCACCTTCGCGGGCTCGATCATCGCGTTCGGCAAGCTGTCGGGCAAGATCGGCGGCAAGCCGCTGCTGCTGCCGGCACGGCACTGGCTGAACCTGGCCGCGCTGCTGATCGTGATCTACTACGGCCGCGCGTTCCTGCATGCGGAAAGCATCCAGGACGGCATGCTGCCGCTCGTCGTGATGACCGTGATCTCGCTGCTGTTCGGCGTGCACATGGTGATGGCGATCGGCGGCGCGGACATGCCGGTCGTGGTGTCGATGCTCAACAGCTACTCGGGGTGGGCGGCAGCCGCCACCGGCTTCATGCTCGGCAACGACCTGCTGATCGTGATCGGCGCGCTGGTCGGCTCGTCGGGTGCGATCCTGTCGTACATCATGTGCCGCGCGATGAACCGCAACTTCATCAGCGTGATCGCGGGCGGCTTCGGCAGCGGCGCGGGCGCACCGGCGGCAGCCGGCGGCGGCGCCGCGCAGCCGGCCGGCGAAGCGGTCGCGGTGAGCGCAGTGGAGACGGCCGAGCTGCTGCGCGAAGCGAAGCGCGTGATCATCGTGCCCGGCTACGGGATGGCCGTGGCGCAAGCCCAGCACACGGTGTTCGAGCTGACGAAGCTGCTGCGCGAGAAGGGCGTCGACGTGCGTTTCGCGATCCACCCGGTCGCGGGCCGCATGCCGGGGCACATGAACGTGCTGCTGGCCGAAGCGAAGGTGCCGTACGACATCGTGCTGGAGATGGACGAGATCAACGGCGACTTCCCCGAGGCCGACGTGTCGATGGTGATCGGCGCGAACGACATCGTGAACCCGGCCGCGCAGGATGACCCGTCGAGCCCGATCGCCGGCATGCCGGTGCTGGAAGTGTGGAAGGCAAAGACGTCGATCGTGATGAAGCGCAGCATGGCGTCCGGCTATGCGGGCGTCGACAATCCGCTGTTCTACAAGGACAACAACCGCATGTTGTTCGGCGATGCGAAGTCGATGCTCAATGAAATCTTCGGCGCACTGAAAGCCTGAGTACGGCCACGCGCGCGGAGCGGCAGCAAGCCGCTCCAGCGCCGCGTGGCTTCGATACGCCGTCGCGGACGCCGAACCGGACGACGCGCAGCCTTCCTCCCCTGCCCTTTTCCCGTTGCGCCGGTTTGGTCAGCGCTTGTGAACGACGGAGTCGAGCACGAAACTGGTCGTCATGTTTTGCACGCCGTCCAGCGCGCTGATCGTTGCCCAGATGTCGCTGATGCGCTCGTGCGTGGCCGCCTCGATCTGCACCAGCAAATCGACTTCGCCGCTGAGGACCGCGCAATCGCGCACCTCGGCGATCCGCTCGAGCGCGGCGAGCACGTCCGCGCCGCGCATCCGGTCCCGGCGATACACGAGCATCACGGCGCGCACCGGCACGACATCGTCGGGCAATGCGAGCCGCACCGTATAGCCTGCAATGATGTTCAGCGCTTCGAGCCGGTCGATCCGGTTGCGGACCGCCTGCCTGGACAGACCGATCCGGTCGGCCAATACCGCGAGCGGTATCCGCGCATCGGCACACAATGCGTCGATGATCTTCTGGTCCAGGCCGTCGATCTTCATTGGCCGAACCCGGTGTGCGCGGCGCCGCGCGCATCGACCGCGTCGCGCAATGCCGCGATGTGGCCGGGGCCGATGCCGCAACACCCGCCGACGATCCGCGCGCCCAGGCCAAGCCACTGCTCCGCCCATCTTGCATAGCCGGGCGGATCGACGTCGCCGCGCAGGCCGTCGAGTTCCTCGTTCGCGCGCGCATCGGCGCGCTGAGGCGGAAACGCGTTCGCATAGGCGCCGATCGCGAGCGACGTTCCGGTGTTCGCGAGCGTGCGCTGCACCGTCTCGATCGCCGCACCCATCACCTCCGGCTGGCTGCAGTTGAACAGCAGCGCGGTCGCGCGCGCGGACACGGCGGCGTCGATCGCTTCGTCGAGCGTCTGTCCCGATCGCAGTACCGGCGTGGCGCCTGCGTCGACGTCGTCACGCAGCGTGAACGAGACCCAGAGCGGCTTCGGATTCGCACCTAGCGCACGCCGGACCGCGCCGATCTCGTCGGTCAGGCTCTGCGTCTCGGCCAGCCACAGGTCGACGTAGGGATCGAGCCCGTCGACGAGCGTCGCCAGGATCGCATCCGCGCGCGCCGCGTCGAACAGGTCGGGTCGGTAGGAACCGCCGGTCGGCGGAAGCGATCCCGCGACGCGCACGGGCCGCGCTGCGCGGTCCGCCGCTTGCCGCGCGAGTTGCCCGGCAAGTGCCGCGAGCGCGACACCGTCGCGGCGGAACCGCGCTTCGCCGATATGGAACGGCACGACCGCATAGCTGTTCGCGGTGATCACGTCGGCACCCGCCGCGATGAACGCGTCGTGCGCAAGGCTGACGTAATGCGGCGCTTCCATCAGCGCGAGTGCCGACCATTCCGGCTGCCTGAACGGCGCCCCCATCCGCGCCAGTTCGCGCCCCATGCCGCCGTCGAGTACTGTGATGTCTTGCATAGTCCGTGCTCCGTCGTTGCAATCCGCGCAGCTCGTGCCCGCATCGATTCAAAGGCCGGCGCGACGCGCGTGGGGCGTCGACCGAGCGTGCGCGCGGGTCCGTTTCAGATCTGCGCCAATGCTTGCGCGATATCGCTTTTCAGGTCGTCGATGTGCTCAATGCCGACCGAATAGCGGATGAAATTGAGCGGGATGTCGGCAGCGCGCATCTGCTCCGCCGACATCGTGCCCGCCCACATCGATGCCGTATGGATCGCGAGCGAATCGACGCCGCCGAGATTGCCTGCATTCAGCGGCAGGCGCAGCGCCTCGACGAAGCGCTGCGCTTCGCCGTAGCTTCCCCGCACGCCGAACGCGACCACGCCGCCGAAACCGCTCATCTGCCGGCGCGCGAGCCCATGCTGCGGATGGCTGCGCAGGCCCGGATAGAACACGCGCTCGATCTTCGCGTGCGCTTCGAGGAATTCAGCGAGCGCCTGAGCGTTCGCATTGATCCGCTCGACGCGCATCGGCAGCGTGCGCAGCCCGCGCAGCAGCAGCCACGCGTCCATCGGCGACAGCACCGACCCGAGCGTGATGTGCGTATGCCAGATCTGCTCGGCGAGCACGCGGCTCGTGCAGATCACGCCGCCCGTCAGGTCGTGATGGCCGCCCAGATACTTGGTCGCGCTGTGCACGACGATGTCGACACCGAGCCGGTGCGGCTGCTGGTTGATCGGCGACGCGAACGTGTTGTCCGCGAGCGTGAGGATGCCGCGGGCTCTGGCGATCTCGGTCACCGCGGCGATGTCGGTCACGAGCAGCAGCGGATTGACCGGCGACTCGAGCACGATCAGCCGTGTGTTCGGCCGGATCGCGCGATCGAACGCGACCACGTCGGTCTGGTCGACGAACGTCACCTCGACGCCGAACCGGCGCAGCATGTCGTCGAGCAGCTTCGTGGTGCTCATGTAATGACGCGTCTGGCCGACGACGTGATCGCCGGCCTTCACGACACTGAGGATCGCGGTCGCGATCGCGCCCATGCCGGATGCCGTGACCAGCGCGGTCTCGGTGCCCTCGAGCTCCGCCATGACCGCCTTCACGCGCTCGTGAACCGGATTGCCGTAGCGCGTGTAGTTGCGCGGATGCTGCGGCACGCTCGACATCTCCGCAAATTCCTCGCTGCCGGCTGCCTTGAACACCGCCGAATAGTGGATCGCCGGCGCGACCGACTTCTCGTCGGTCACGTCGCGGTCCGCGGCGAGCGCCAGCGTTTCAAGCTTGTATCCCATGTCGTCCTCGGATCGTTCGTTGTGTCGGGTTCGTTGTGTCGCGTTCATGCGGCGCCCGTCAGGCACGCACGCTGCCCAGATGGCGATTCAGCAGACCTTCGACGCGCTTGAGCACGGTCGAAAGCACCGCCGTGATACCGACGTACACGATGCCGGCCAGCATCAGCGCGTCGGTCGTATAGGTTTCGATGGAGATGCGTCGCGCGACACCGGTGAGGTCGAGCACGGTGATCGTGCTGGCAAGCGCGGTCGATTTCAGCTGCAGCACGATCTCGTTGCCGAGCGTCGGTGCGACGATGCCGATCGCGCGCGGCACGATCACGAACCAGGTGAGCATGAAGCGGCTCATCCCGAACGCGAGCGCGGCCTCCTTCTCGCCGGCGGGGACGCCGGCGATCCCGCCGCGGATGTCTTCGGCCATGTAGGCCGCGAGATTGAGCGTCAGCGCGCACAACGCACACGAGAACGATCCGCCGACCAGCAGCCACAGAGGCGATGCACGCACGATCGAGAACTGCGCGAGCCCGTAATACAGCACGAAAATCTGCACCAGCAGCGGCGTGCCGCGAAACACCGACATGAACAGGCGGCTCGGCGTCGACAGCCAGCGGCACGCCGACGTGCGCGCGACCGCCAGCGGCACCGCGAGCGCGAACGCAAGGGTGCATGACAGCACCAGCAGCTCGAGCGTGATCCCGATGCCGCGCGCGACGTCCGGGCCGGACTGCGCGATGAGGGAAACAAAGTCGTTCATCAGATGGCCCTCCTCAGGTGCGTGCTGCGTAACCGCGGCCCGCAATGCGCTCGAGCCACGCGAACACGGGGTTTGATGCGGCGAGAAAGCCGAAATAGACGATTCCGACCGCCACGTAGAAGACGAACGGCTGCTTGGTGAACTGCGCGGCGATGTTGGCCTTGCGCAACATGTCCTCGAGCCCGACGATCGACACCAGCGACGTGTCCTTCAGCAGGTTCTGCCACATGTTGTTCAGGCTCGGCAGGCAGATGCGCCACGCCTGCGGCAGGCGCACGTACCACAGCGTCTGCACGCGTGTCATCCCGTACGCGCGCGCGGCCTCGATCTGTCCGGCCGGCACCGCGCTGAACGCGCCGCGGAACATCTCCGACGAGTACGCGCCGAACACCACGGCGAGCGCGATCACGCCGGCGGAGAACGGGCTGATGACAACGGCGCCATCGAATTGCGCGTTGAGAAAATGCGACAGCCCGAAGTAGCAGATCAACAGGATCAGGAACTCGGGAATGCCGCGTAGGAAATTGGTCAGCGCATAGGTCGCATGCCTGAGCCACCCGAGGCTCGACAGTTTTGCCGACGCACCGGCGATGCCGAGCAGCATGCCGACGCACAGCGCGGCGACCGCCAGCTCCAGCGTGACGAGTGCACCAGCCGCGATCTGCGCGCCGTAGTTCACCAGGATATCCATCGTGATGTCGCTCCGTGTAAGACCGGAATCGCGCGGGCCGCCGTCCGGCGCCCGCGCGGTCCCGCTGCGCGGTTATTGCGGCGCGATGCTGAACGGGAAATAGCGCTTGTTGGCAGCGGCGAACGTGCCGTCCGCCTGCACCTGCGCGATGCCCTTGTCGAACAGCGCCTTCAGCGGCGCGTCGCCCTTGCGCACCGCGATCGCCGTACCGTCGCCGAAGATCTCCGCATCGGCGATCGGCTTGCCGACGAAGCCGAAGCCTGCCTTCCTGCCGGCCTTCGTCAGCCAGTCGTACGCGACCGTGTTGTCGGCGAATACCGCATCGACGCGCCCGGCCTCGAGATCGAGCCAGGCCTCGTCGAGCGTCTGATAGACCTTCACGTCGATCCCCGACTTGCTCGCCGGCAGGCGGCGGCGCAGATAGGATTCGTGCGTCGACGCCGTCTGAACGCCGATCGTCTTGCCGCGCAGCGTGGCGGCGTTGTCCGTGATGCCGGAGCCCTGCTTCGCGACGAGCTGCACGGGCGCCGTCGTGACGATGCGCGTGAAGTCCACCGACTGCTCGCGCTCCGGCGTCTTCGACATTTGCGCGAGCACCGCGTCGATCTGCTTCGCCTTGAGTGCCGGAATCAGCGCGTCGAAATCCATCGTCACCCACTGGCACTTGACCTTCATCGTGTCGCACATCTTCTTGCCGATGTCGATCTCCATGCCCTGCAGCTTGCCGGCGGCATCCTTGTATTCGAACGGCGCGTAATCGGCGAGCGTGCCGACCCGCACGACCTGCTCGGCCTGCGCGACCGATCCGAGCAATGCCGCGCCCACGCACAGCGACTGAAGCAGCTTTTTCATGGTTTCCTCTCCGGTTGGCATTGAATCCGCATCAAATGATGCTGGACAGAAACTTCTGGAACCGCGGCGATTTCTGGCTCGCGAACACTTCGTCAGGACTGCCGTCTTCCTCGATTCGTCCCTGGTGGACGAACACGACGCGGTTCGCGACTTCGCGCGCGAACCCCATCTCGTGCGTGACGACGAGCATCGTGCGTCCCTCGTCGGCCAGCGAGCGCATCACTTTCAACACTTCGCCGACGAGTTCCGGATCGAGCGCCGACGTCGGCTCGTCGAACAGCATCACGTCGGGGTCGGTCGCGAGCGCACGCGCAATCGCGACGCGCTGCTGCTGGCCGCCCGACAGCTGGTTCGGATAGTGTTCGCACTTGCCGGCGAGCCCGACCCGTTCGAGCATCGCGATCGCCTTGTCGCGGGCGTCGCGCTTCGGCACGCCGAGCACGCGCACCGGCACGAACATCACGTTCTGCAGCACGGTCATGTGCGCCCACAGATTGAACTGCTGGAACACCATTGCGAGCCTGCGGCGCACGCGCATCACCTGCCGCGCATCGGCCGCGACGAGCGCGCCGTCGCGGCCCGCCTGTTTCAGCGCGAGCGTTTCGCCATTCACGCAGATCCGGCCGCGGTCGGGCATTTCCAGCAGGTTGATGCACCTGAGGAACGTACTCTTGCCCGACCCGCTGCTGCCGAGGATCGACACGACCTCGTGATTCTTCGCGGTCAACGAGATGCCCTTGAGCACCTCGACACCGCCGAACGACTTGTGAATATCCTCGACCACCAGCGCGTCCGCCGCCGGTTTGCATGCAGGAATTGCTGCTGGCATCCTCGACTCCTTCTTCGATACGTTGCTCACACCGCTCCGGTTCGCGCCGCGCCGGCCCGCGAGGGGCCCGCGCTCGCGCATCAGCCCGACAGCCGCCGGTTGCGCCTGAAGCAGACCACCTTCGGCTGCGTCATGTCCGTCATCGCGAACCGAACGCCTTCGCGGCCCAGCGACCCATGCTTGAATCCGCCGAACGGCATGCCGTCGAAGCGGTAATCGGACGAGTCGTTGATCATCACGCCGCCCGCCTGCAGACGCTCGGCCGCACCGAGCGCCACCTCCAGGCGGTTGGTGAACACGCCTGCATGCAGGCAGCTCTCCGACGCGTTGGCCGCGTCGAGCGCCTGCTGCAGGTCGGTGAATTTCTCGATCGTCACGACCGGCGCGAATACCTCGTCGGTCCAGACACGCGCGTCGTGCGGCACATCCGCGAGCACCGTCGGTTCATACAGCGCCCCGCGTCGCCGATGGCCAGTCAGCACCGTCGCACCGCCCGACACGGCTTCGTCGACCCAGCGCTCGATGCGGATCGCCTGCTCCTCGCCGATCATCGGCCCCATGTCGGTCGCATCGTCCAGCGGATCGCCGACGACCATCCTGCCGGTCAGTTCGACGAAATACCGCACGAACGGCTCGTACGCGGCCTCGGCGACGAAGATCCGCTGCGTGCCGATGCAGTTCTGTCCCGCCGCCCAGAACGCGCCCGACACGCACGATTCGGCGGCATCCTTCAGGTCGCAGTCGGCCATGACGATCACCGGCGCATTGCCGCCCAGGTCCATCGCGATCTTCTTGAGTCCCGCATCGCGCGTGATGGCCTCGCCGGTCTGCGGGCCACCGGTAAAGGTCACCATCCGGATCCGCCGGTCGCGCACCAGCGCGGACGCGAGATCCGCGCCGCCGTGCACGATCTGCAGCGCGGCGCGCGGCGCACCGGCTTCCCACAGGACCTCGACGAGCGCCTGTGCGGACAGCGGCGCGAGCAACGAGGGCTTCAGGATGACCGCATTGCCGGTCGCGAGCGCCGGCCCGAGCTTGTGTGCGACGAGGTTCAGCGGGTCGTTGAAGGGCGTGATCGCGAGAATCACGCCCAGCGGCTCCAGCGTGTAGTAGCCGCTGCGATCCTCCGAGCCGGGATACCCGTCGAACGGGATCGTCTCGCCGTTGAGTCGTTTCGCTTCCTCACCCGACAGGCGCAGCGTGTTCACGCAGCGCGCGACTTCCTTGCGGGCTTGCCGCAGCGGCTTGCCCGCCTCCAGCGTGATCGTGCGTGCGAATGTCTCCGCTTGTGCCTCCACGCTCGAGGCTGCGCGAAACAGGAGGTCGGCCCGCTGGCTGCGCGACATGGTTGCGGCCGCGCGCGCGCCGTCGAGCGCGCGCTCGACGAGGAGCGGCGCCGCATCGGCTCGCGACAGACGAACCTGGCCGACGATCGAGCCGTCATACGGCGATCGCACATCGGCCACGCCGGCTCCCGTGCAGTCGCTCATCACCGCATCGCGCGCGCTCATGCGGCCACCTCGTGCGAGGCCGCGCCAATCCGGTCCGCCAGTTCGATCAGGTCGGAGAGGATCGCGAACGCCGTTTCCTCGCGCCCGGCACCCGGCCCGCTGATCGTCACGCCACCGAGCACGTCGGTGTCGAACGTGATCGCGTTCGTCACGCCGCTGGCGGCCAGCAGCGGATGGCCGGCCGGCAGCTTGCGCGGTTCGACGCTCGCGGTGACGGTGCCGTCCGGATGGCGGGCGGCGGATCCGATCAACCGCCAGGACATGCGCTCCGCCGCCGCCGCGCGCACGTCTTGCTCGGTCAATTCCACGATGCCGCGGCACGTCACGTCGGCGCGCTCGAGGCCGGCATTCCACAGTGCGTTCGCCAGAATGACGACCTTCAGCTGTACGTCCGAACCGTTGACGTCGGCCGCCGGGTTCGCCTCCGCATAGCCGCGCTGCTGCGCATCGCGGATCGCCGCATCGAAGCTCGCGCCGGCCTCGACCTCGCCGAGCACGTAGTTCGACGTGCCGTTCAGGATGCCGGCGAAGCCCCGGATGTCGCAGCCGCGCAGCGAGGTCGCGAGCTGCCGCAGCACCGGCGTGCCGCTCATCACCGTGCCCTCGTACATCACACACGCACCCGATTGCGCGGCGATCCGCGCCAGTGCCGGCTGCGCGAGCGCGATCGGCCCCTTGTTGGTCGTGATCACGTGCTTGCCGCATTCGAGCGCGGTACGGCAATGCGACAGCGCGGGCTCGCCGGTGGTCGGATCGGTGAAGGTCGCCTCGATGACGACATCCACGTGTTCCGACGCGATGGCCTTCAGCACCGCACCGAGGCCGACGTCCGGCGACACCAGCGTGCCGGGATCGCGACGCAGCGCTTCGGCATCGACGCCCCGCCGGGCGGTTTCGTCGAGCACGTCCAGCGCGATACCGCGAGGATTCGTCGCGATTCCGAGCCGCAGGTCGGCGACCATCGTCACCGATACGTCGAGTCCCGCCGCGCCCAGCATCGCGCGCTTCTTCTTGAGCAGTTCGACCAGTCCCTGATTGACTCCGCCGAAACCGACCAGTGCCAGTTTGAGTTCCATCTCGATCATCTCCTGTTCATTGACTACACGACACAGGTTAGTTATGCGAATCGATTTTCAAATTATGCGTTTCGCCCGATTCACGCCATCACCCGTTGCGATTCGTCATGCGGGACGGACGGATCGCCCGTCCCGCGCGAAACAAGTCCGTCAGGCGGCCGGCGGTTCGTCGTCGCCGTCCTTGTCGACCGGCACGAACAGCCCGACCTTGACCGCGCTCAGCACGACATTCGTGTTGATCCGGCGGATCATCGGATTGCTCTGCATGATCCGCGCGGACAGCCGGTCGTATGCCTCGACGTCGCGCGCGGTGATGATCGCGATCAGGTCGGCGGAGCCGGTCACGTAGTAGATCTGCTGGATCTCGTCGTGCGCCTTCGACCACTCGCGGAACCTGGCGACCGTCTCGTAGTTTTCGCGTTCGATCTCGATTGCGGCGATGAACGTCATCGGCCTGCCGACCGCCGCGCGATCGACCACCGCGATTTCCGCCGAAATGATCTTTTCGGTGCGCATGCGCTTCAGCCGCTTTTGCACGGCCGACGTGGACAGGCCGATCCGTTCGGCAATGGCGTCCGCGGTCGCGCTGCAATCGCGCTGGACGATATTCAGGATCTTGCGGTCGAAGGAGTCGAGTGCGTCGGTCATCGCGTGGTCTGCCGGAGAACGGGGGCTTGCGTCAAAGATAGAAAGGGCGGGCCGACCTGAGCCCGACCAGATGCCGGACACGGTCGAACGCGGTGACGAGCGTTTCGCGCCACTGCGCTGCCGGCCCGCAGATACATACGGGCGCGAAATGGATCGTATCCACACCCGCAGGAATTCGGAACGGACGCTCGATGCCATCGTCCGATTCGGTCACGAGCGCGGTGCCGTCGACTTCGGTCAGGCTCATCAGCAGATAGGCGGGTGCAGTCGCGCCAAGCAGGTCGCGCAGAGGCGACTCGCTCGCGGACAACTGTTCGAGCAGCGGCAACTCGTACGCGCCGGGCCACCAGGTGTCGTGCTCGTCGAGCCACGGGCCGACGCCCGGCATGCCGACCATCTCGAGGATCCGGTTCGCACCGAGATGCGCGTAGGCGCGACACCGGCCGGTTCCGTCGGTCGACGAGCGCGCCAGCCAGCCGCCGGCGCTCGGGACAGGGTCCGTCAACGCGACGTTCGCAGGCTTCAGTCGGCCGAGCGTTTCAGCCGTGCCTGCGGCGGATCGGTGCCCTTCGCAGGACCTCGGTGCTTGATCCGGGACGATCTGGTCCGGCACGATCCTGCACACCCACTTGGGACCGCCCTGCAAGGCGGCGGGGACGTCGCCGGCCCGGACTTGAGCGGTTCGCCTGCGGGCGTGTTCGACGATGACGATTGGCGTGTCCGGCATACGACTCTCTTGTGCTTGCTGGGCCGCGTCGCAGCGATGCTGGCGCGCTTCATGGATCGGCCGACGGTGTTGGGGCTGGAGAAATCATATCGTCTCGATGCGACTGAAAAAATCTCAACAGCCATTCTTTTCGACGTAAAGCGTCGAATAACGAGGGAAACTGGACGTCTGGCATCCAACCAGGGTCTCGGCAGGTCCGGTGACGGGTGCTGGCGGGAAGATGACAACATCCGGATGCGGGCCAACACGCTCCGCGGGCGCCCGATGGCGCGAGGCAAATCTGCTATCGGCCACGGGTGGCTCATACCACGAAGCCACCCCACCGAGGATGGTGATTGCTTGGGCATCGGATCGCGGAGAAAGCCTGCAATCATGAAGGAGACGGGCCCGCTTCGGTCGCCGATATCGGCTCACGTCGGCTGCCACGCTCAGGTATCCGATGACCGGGACCTGACGGTAGGCGATCGAACGAACACGCGCATCGGCGATGAATTGATGTCTTATTCCATTGATTTATATCGATACGCCGAGCTACATGCCTTCCTGCAGTTGCAGACCCACGATGCCCACGACGACGAGAGCAATGCAGATCAGTCGTCCAACGAAGGCGGGCTCATGGAACCAGGCGATGCCGACCAACGCCGTTCCCGCTGCCCCGATTCCTGCCCATACGGCGTAAGCGTCTCCTAGCGGGAGGACGGTCAATGTGAGACTCATTAGCCATACGCTCAGTACGGCCGCCACGATCGATATCCCGCCGGGCAGTACTTTTGTGTAGCTCTCGGAGAGCTTCATCGTCACGGAGAAGACGACTTCCAACAAGCCGGACGCTACAACGACCGACCAGGCAGCAAGCGGACTGGAGACGGCAAACATGGGTCCCGCCTTCGGGTTGGAGGTGGTCGACAGAGGGTATCAAAGTATTTCCTCTCACGGACATCGGAATCGAAGAAAGCGGCTGCCTGGCCAGTCGCGGATGTTATTTCTTCACTTGATGCCGGGCCCGCCAAGAGGCGTCAACTCAAATGCCAATGCCATGAACGACCGGGATTCCGCAGTGACGAAATTAATCTTCTCTACGCCAGTGTCTATGCGTCATGTCG
Organism: Burkholderia sp. BCC1996; assembly: GCF_905339955.1. Lineage (NCBI taxonomy): Bacteria > Pseudomonadati > Pseudomonadota > Betaproteobacteria > Burkholderiales > Burkholderiaceae > Burkholderia > Burkholderia sp. BCC1996. Next base: position 88,597 of record NZ_CAJPHM010000024.1, on the reverse strand, counting down.
ACAATACTCCGCCACGAATTGTCTCCGCCGACCTGCCTTCCCGCTTTCGATCTGCACGAATCATCTCGCTAGCGCGCTCCGCGATCATCAGCGTCGGCGAATTAGTATTGCCGGACGTGATCGTCGGCATGACCGACGCATCGACGACCCGCAAGCCGCTCACGCCGCGCACGCGAAGCCGGGAATCGACGACCGAGCCTGGATCGTCCGCCCTTCCCATCCGGCAGGTTCCAACCGGATGAAAGATGGTTGTTCCGACGTTGCCGGCTGCATACTGCAACTCCTCCTCAGTCTGGAATTGAATGCCGGGCAGTATTTCCTGCGGGCGAAACCGCTCGAGCGCGGGTGCCGCAACAATGCGCCGGGTCAGTCGCAGCGCGTTGGCCGCGACGTGGCGGTCTTCCTCCGTCGACAGATAGTTGGGCGCAATACTCGGTGCCATCAGCGGATCATTCGACGTGATGTGCACGCTACCCCGCGACGATGGCCGCAATTGACAAACGGACGCCGTAAATGCGTCGAACGGATGCAGCGGTTCGCCGAACCGTTCGAGCGACAGCGGCTGCACGTGGTACTGGACGTCGGGGCGCGACAGCGTTTTATCGTTCGGGTCCGACTTCGCAAACACGCCGAGCTGCGACGGCGCCATCGCCATCGGCCCGCTTCTGAACAGTCCGTACTCGAGACCGATCATCAGCTTGCCCCACCAGTGAGCACTGAGCGTGTTCAAGGTCCGCACACCTTCAACCTTGAATGCCATGCGCAATTGCAGATGATCCTGCAGATTCTCGCCGACGCCGCGCAGATCCTCCACCACCTCGATTCCAAGCTTCGCCAGACGATCGGCATTTCCGATTCCCGACAATTCCAGCAATTGCGGAGAATTGACCGCGCCGGCACACAGGATCACTTCACGCTTTCCCTTGGCAATGCGCGATTCGCCGCCGTGACGAAACTCGATTCCGGTGCAGCGCTTGTTCTCGAACAGGAGTCGTCGGGTCTGCGCGTTCGTCAGAATCGTCAGGTTCCCCCGCTTCGCCACGGGTCGAAGATAACCTTTCGATGCATTCCAGCGAATGCCGTGCTTCTGATTGACGTCGAAATATCCGACGCCGGTGTTGTCGCCGCGATTGAAATCGTCCGTTGCGGGTATGCCGGTCTGCTCGGCGGCTTGCGCGAACGTTTCGAGAATGTCCCATTTCAGCCGCTGCTTTTCTACGCGCCACGGGCCGCCGGCGCCATGAGCATCGCTTGCGCCGCCGTGATAGTCCTCGCTCTTCTTGAACGTTTCGAGCACCGAGTCCCATCGCCAGGACGAGTCGCCCGTCATTCGCGCCCATCCGTCGTAATCCTCTCGCTGACCGCGCATGTAGATCATGCCGTTGATCGACGAACATCCACCCAGAACCCGGCCTCTCGGATAGGCCAGCGCCCTGCCGTTCAATCCAGCCTCGTCACGGGTCTTGTAACGCCAGTCGGTCCGTGCGTTTCCGATGCAATAGAGATACCCCACCGGAATGTGAATCCAGTGGTAGTTATCCTTCCCGCCCGCCTCGATCAGCAGCACGGATACGTCATTGTCCTCGCTCAAGCGATTCGCGACCGCGCAGCCAGCCGTACCCGCTCCGACCACGATATAGTCGAACTCGCCAACCGATTGCGTCGCGCGGGCTTCGTTGATCTTTCCTGCCGACATCTTGCCTCCTGGATTATTTGCATAACATCTGCGCGTCGTTCCGGACACTTGCCTCCACCAGGGCAGATCCGATCATCGCCGGCGCAGGCAACGTCAGGTCAACACCTGCCTCGCGACGGATCGGGAACGCAACCATTCCATGGTGATTAGCAGCAGACTTGAGAAGACGATGAAAATGGACGCGAGCGCAGCGACCGTGGGCGTAATGTTTTCGCGAATCCCGATGAACATCTGAAGCGGAAGCGTTCCCTGAGTCGGACCGGCGATGAACATCGTGATCACGACGTCGTCCAGCGACGTAGCGAACGCAAACAGCGCGCCGGAAATCACCCCTGGCGCAATGATCGGCAACGTAACGGCAAAAAATGTTCGTACCGGCGATGCCCCCAGGCTCAGGCTGGCTCGCACATAGTTCTGGTTGAAGCCGGCAAGCGTCGCATTGACCGTGACCACGACGAACGGCGCGGCGATCACCGTATGCCCGAATATCAGTCCGGTATACGTTCCGGCCAGTCCCCATCGTGCAAACAGCAGGTACATCCCGACGCCGGTGACGATGACCGGGACGATCATCGGCGAGATCAGGATGGCGACCAGCAAGCCCTTGCCCCTGAACGACGCCTTGTTCAATCCCAATGCCGCCAGCGTTCCGAGGACGGTCGCAACGATCGTCGCGATCGGCGTCACGATGAAGCTGTTTGCGCCGGCGCGCGCCCAGTCCGTGGACGCGAACAGATTGTGATACCACCTGAACGAGAATCCGTGTATCGGATAGACGAGAAATGAATTCTCGTTGAACGAAAGCGGAATGATCGCCAGGATCGGCAAAATCAAAAACAGTAGCACCACGACATTTGCCGATCGCAATGCGTAATGCCATACGATTTCCGGCGTCGACATGTAGGGCGCGAAACGCGGCACGTGAGTTTTCATGATGCTAAGCCACCTTGATTTCCGAACCGACGATCCTTCGATAGAGTGCGAAGAGCACAAGCGTCACCAGGAGAAGGATCGCACCGAGCGCGCAGGCCATCCCCCAATTCAGGGCCACGTTGGTGAAATACGCGATGTAGTAACTGACCATCTGGTCACCGGCGCCACCGAGCAGCGCCGGGGTGATGTAGTAGCCCAGCGAGGTAATGAATACCAGCAACCCGCCCGCGCCGACACCGGGAAGCGTCTGCGGCACGTAGACTTTCCAGAATGCCCCGAAAGGATGACTGCCGAGAGAAATGGCCGCTTTCGTGTAAGTCGAAGGAATCGACTTCATCACGCTGTAGAGCGGCAGGATCATGAATGGCAGCAAGATGTGCGTCATCGCGATCAACACCCCCGTCCGGTTGAACAGGAGCGACAGGGGCGTCGAAATCACCTGCAGCGCCATTAACGCCTTGTTGACGAGGCCCGCCCCCTGGAGAATGACGATCCACGCCGAGATCCGCACGAGAATCGATGTCCAGAACGGCAGAAGCACCAGGATCATGATGAGATTCGCCTTTCGAGCTGGCAGAATCGAGATCCAGTAAGCGAGCGGATAACCCAGCAACAGCGCCGCAAGCGTCACAAGCCCGCTGATCACGAAGGTCCGCATGAACACCGCGCGGTATGCGGACGCGCCGTTCTCGACCGGCACGATGCGGCCGTCCGAGTCCTCACGATAGTCGATCGTGGCAAGGAGATACTGGCTCGTGTAACGGGACGATACGCTGGCGATCGCCTGCCAGTAGCTCGTATCGGCCCAGCGTGGGTCGACTTCGATCAGGCGCTTTTGCATATCCTGCGCAGATATCGCCGCATCGTCATCGGTGAAAGGAAGCGCACTGGTTGTCTTGTAAAACAACGACCGGAACCCATCCTTCAGGCCGTTCAGCCGACCGGCCGCGGTACCGGTATCGTTGTCTCCAACGTTGCTCTCCACGTCGAGCACCAGTGCACGGTAAGCCTCGGCAGGAACGGGTGACTTGCCATCCCAGTGGCGCAATGCCGAGGTCGTCTTGGGCAATGCATCGACCACCTCGGGACTTTGGACCGATCGAGAAATCATCGATGCGACCGGCATCACGAACACAAGCAGGATGAACAGAACGAGGGGCGCCGCCAGTCCTAACGCCACTACCTCCTTTCGAAACTGAACGGCTCGCAGCGACCGCTTGAGTTGGCGTGTATTCCAGCCCTGTTGCCGAGAAGTTATGGTGCTCATGCTTCTTCCCCCGGTCGTTACTTCGCGGCCCAAGCCGTGAAGCGCTGCTCCAGTGCGTCGCCGTGGTCCGTCCAGAACTCGACACTGTTGGGAATGGCGGTTTTGCCATTCTTCGCTGAATTGGGAAGCGCTGCCTGTGTCGCCGCATCGAGCATTTTCAGCGATGCCTTGTTGGTCGGACCATACGGAATCTTCTGCGCGAACGCGACTTGTGCCTGGGGCTTGAGCACATACGAGATGTATTTTTCGGCCGCTTCTTTGTTCTTCGAGCCCTTCGGAATGACGAAGAAATCGAGTTCGTAAATACTCTGATCCCACGCAATACCGAGATTCTTGTTTCCTTCACGCACTGCCGCGTCGATGCGACCGTTATATGCGGTCGACATCGCGACGTCACCTGCAATCAGGAATTGTGGCGGCTGCGCGCCAGCTTCCCACCACTGGATGTAGGGCTTGAGTTCGTCCATCTTCTTGAACGCGCGTTCGACACCCGCGGACGTGCCGAGCACCGTGTAGACGTCTTTCGGCGCCACCCCGTCAGCCATCAGTGCGAACTCGAGGTTATAACGAGCCTCCTTCTTCAATCCCCGCTTTCCCGGGAATTTCTTGACGTCCCAGAAATCCTTCCAGCCTTGCGGCGCGCCCTTGGTCAGCGTGGGGTTGTATGCGAGCACGGTCGACCACACGAACGTGCCGGCCGCGCAAGGCGTGGCAGCTCCGGCCATCAGGTCACTCTTGTTGGCGATCTTGGACCAGTCGAGTTTTTCGAAGAGACCATCCTGGCATCCGCGACCGACGTCCGCCGCTTCCACCTCCAGGACATCCCAGGTGACATTTCTGGCTTCGACCATCGCTTTGACCTTGGCCATGTCACCCGTGTACTGGATGGCATTCGTCGCGATGCCGCTCTCCTTCGCGAACGGGTCCACCCACGCCGCCTTTTGGGCATTACCGGCCGCGCCACCATAGTTGACGGTCGTGAGACCATCGGCGAAAGCCGCTACCGACAGGGACGCGAGCAGCGCGGCGCAAATCATTTTCGAATTCGATTTCATTGTCTCCTCCTACTGAGTGATAAAAACTAAACAGTCAGCTCAAGATCTTCAGGTGGTCCTCACGGAACGACAGCGCAATCCGGTTTCCCTGACGAACGTGCGACCGCCAATCGTGTTCGAGGGGAACCTTGACAAAGCACTCGGCTTGCCCCGGGCCACGGCAACGCAGGCGAACGTGGTCGCCGAAATAAATTGCGTCGAGCGTTTCGGTGTCGATGACATTGCCCTCGTTGACCGCGAACGTCGATTCGACAGAGAGCCGTTCCGGTCGGATAACCGCCGTCGCCTGGTTGCCGACGTCAACGGACGCCACATTCAGTGCGCGCACCATCGTCCCGTCTGCGAGCCGAAGCTGGCAACGGTCGCCGTTCCTTGCAACGACCGTGCCGCTCATCCGATTGTTGTCGCCGATGAAATTCGCGACGAAGAGATTCGTCGGTGATTCGTACAAGCGATCCACGGTATCGAGCTGCTGAATCACACCCTGGTCGAACACGGCAACACGATCGGACATCGTGAGTGCTTCACTCTGGTCATGCGTGACGTAGACGAACGTCAGCCCGAGCTCCTCGTGAAGCGCCTTCAGCTCGAGCTGCATGTGTTCGCGCAATTGTTTGTCGAGCGCGCCGAGTGGTTCGTCCATCAGCACGAGCCGAGGGTTGAATACGAGTGCACGCGCCAGCGCAACGCGCTGCTGCTGACCGCCGGACAGCTGGCTGGGCATCCGTTTGCTCAGCTTGTCCATGCCGACCATGTCGAGCGCTCGCTTGACCCTTGCGTCTCGTTCAGCGGGCGGCATTTTCCGAACCTTGAGCGGGTATTCCAGATTTTGCGCGACCGTAAGATGCGGAAAGAGCGCATAGTTCTGGAACACCATCCCGATATTGCGTTTATGCGGCGGGATCCGATTCAGCAATTGACCATCGAGCCAGATCTCGCCATCGGTCGGATACTCGAATCCTGCGAGCATCATCAGACAGGTCGTCTTTCCTGAGCCGGATGGGCCGAGCAAAGTCAGGAATTCGCCCTTTTGGATCTCAAGATTGAGATCCTTGACGACTAATGTTTCGCCGTCGTAGGTTTTTTTAACGTGACGAAAGCTCACAAGAGCCTGGGTCGGATCGTGCATGGCTGTCTCCAATGTAAGAATATTCACATCCCGCCGTAGCCTTGCGCACGTCGGCTGTGTGTCGCGTTGATTCATCCGGCGAACCACCGGCACGACTGTCTCGTCGCCGCGACGTTTGCTTTGCACCGCGCTTCATGCGGGAATGCTCGACTCGTCGCGCGACTCGACAAGACACGCAACTAGCTGGGCAAATACTCTTCGGACCAGCTATCTCCGATCGCATGTCGGGCAATCAGTATCTCGATCTCGGCATCGCTGTATCCGAACTCGCGCAGGACGGAATACGTCGATGCGCCGAATTTTTCAGCCGGTGCCAATGCGCGAATCCGGGCATGGCGCGGACGAATCGCGAAAGGATCGAGCTGCGTGACGCATCGACCGCTAGGATGATTCGCGTAGACGCTGAACGAGTAGCTGCCGTTGTCGATACCGGGACGATCGTCGCAAGGCCGGCTGTTGTTCCGGCGCAGATTGACGATGTTGTCCGGCACCGCCGCCGCGATATTGGCGGCCTGCAACCTGATCTGCCAAGACGCGGCGGACGCGGTACCAAGCGCGGACGCGAGGAATGCAGCCGGATCCTTGGCTGCCGCAATTCCGGCCAGACCTTCTACTCGATCCAATTCGTTTAACTCACTTTCGCTGGTGTCCACATAGATCCAGTCGTCCGCGGTCCGGAAGAATCGAGACATCGCGCCGTAGCCGCTCACCTCGCGACCAGACGGCTCGTCGAATGGTGGGCGATTCGCATAGTCATACGCAAACGGAATCTGCACCAGATTGCCGAGTGCCGACAAGGAGGTTCTCGTGCGCCCGACCTCGCCTGTTTTCGCCTTGCGGTAAAGCGCGGCAGCCACACCTAGCGCAGCCGCGAATCCGCACATGACATCGATCGTTCCGACATGCGCATGCTCCTCCGGCGTCTCCATGCCGCCGCCGAATCGCACCATGATTCCGGTGCACGCCTGGATCAGATCGTCGTAGCCAAGGTAGTCGGTCCGCGGCCCGCGTCGAGGACCGCCGAAGCAGTCGAGCTGGCAGAAGATCACGCCGGGATTGATGGAACGGAGGCTCGCCTCGTCCAGCCCCAGCGGCTCAAGCTGACGATCCGGGGCATTCATGACGATCACATCGACAGACCGCGCAAGTCGAGCGAACACCTCGCGTCCATCCGGATGGTTCAGATCGACGAGCACGCTCCGCTTCCCACGCGCCGACGACATCCCGAAGACCACGGTATTCCACGGATCATAATTCGGCACGACGGGGTCGAGCTTGATGACATCGGCGCCAAACCGACCGAGAAACGACGCCGAATGGGGTCCGGCGATCACGTTCGTCAGGTCGAGCACACGTACCCCGTCGAGCCACCCCTGTGTTGGCGCCCCCGACGGAGCAGGCAGTTCAGTACGCTCCTGCTCATCCAGAATGGCTAACGCATCCCGGAAGGTCACCGGATGGCGGGACGCCGGCGAGAGCATGGATTCGGCACAGTCTTCAAGCCACGCGACCGGCCCGGGCTGTTTCATCACACCATATTCGAGATCGTCGACATTCACGACCAGGCCGGCAGTATTCGCGTGGTCGTCATGCAGCCACTCCCGCGTGGTCCGGTGTGCCGCTCCAGGGAAACCGCCTTCGCCGAAAATCTTTTCCCACTCGGACGCTGTTTTCGTACGAAAAACTTCCTTCATTCGTGCGGAAATGCGCTTCGCCCACTCTTCAGGTAACGGATAAACCCCTAGCGACGCGTTCCCTTCCCATTCGGAAATCGGCAGGTACGGATCATCGACCCGTGGCAAACCGGCCTCTAGCATTTCCTCGTACAGTCCCATCGCCTGCAGACAGCGGCGTGCGTGCGAGCGATGTGACGGGCATACCGTATAAAACTTGCGGCCGTCGGCACACTCGTAGGTCCGGTAGAACGGATCCAGATATTCCTGCAGCGCTTCGTACGACAGATCCATCGGTAGATCGTTGGAGCGCCGCCGCTCGATTTCCTTTTCGCGCAGGGTCTTGTATCGCTCGGGGTAGTTCTCGATATGGATCGAGTTGTAGGAGAGCCCCTCCATCACAGCCGACGCCAGCGGGACCTCGATTTCATCTCCCATGCCGGTGCGCTGCCGTGCCTGCAACGCAAGCGCAATAGCCGAGACGGCCAGCATGGTGCCGTAGGCAGACGCGAGCGGCAACGGCGAGAAACTCGGGTTGATGCCCATCAGCACGCGGTTCTGCCCCATGTCCGTAAAAACGCCCGAAGCCGCCGCGATGATCGGCTCGAACGCGCGCCATTCGCGACGTAACTGGTCGTTGCTGGCAAAGCCGGGCATCGAGAGCGTGATTAGCTCCGGGCGTGCTTCACGCAACTTCGCGAAATCAAGACCCAGCCGCGCCATCACGCCCGGCCGGAAGTTCTCGATGACAACGTCCGCGCGGCGGATCAGATCTTTGGCTTCTTCCAGGCCTTTGTCGGTCTTCAGATCGATCTGCAGGCAATGCTTGCCGCGGTTGAGCACCGCATTGGCCGGGCTATCCCAAAGCGGCCCGGCTGGAGGATCGACGTGAATGACGGTCGCACCAAGATCCGCGAGGATCATCGCGACGGCTGGCCCCGCAATGTACTGGCCGAAATCGATGACTTTCACACCGCTGAACGGCAATTGATTGCTCTTTCCCATAATCCGCCGAGTCGCCTCCAGACTGGCCGCATCGCGCGACCGTCGATCATCATGTTGTGGACAATCCCCGTCACCGCCGGCCGTCCGCGTCGAGTCGCGGTTGGATGACTGTCAAACGGGATGGAAGCAACTTTCGGTGAGAAGCCGTGGTGGGTAAAGCAATAAAAAAAACGATGATGGGTACGTTTTTTTTATGACTCGAGCAGATGATGGGTAGGTCGGAGATCGTGTCCCAGCGACCCGGCTCGCATACGCAAGCCACGTGCGAGATCAGAATCTCGCGTGTGCCCCCTGAACCTGAGCACCGAGCCATTCGACGAACGCAGCCGCATGAGGATTGACGATGTTGTGCGGGGAATAGACGAGGTAGAACGCCTCACTGGTTGGAAGGCGTGGTTTCAGTGGCGCGACCAACTGGCCGGAGATCAGCATGTGCTCGACGAGGGACGACCGTGCAAGCGCAACGCCCTGACCGAGTTCAGCCGCCTTCAGGGCCGAAATCAGCGTGTCGAATTGCATCCCCTTCGACGAATCGACCTTCGATGCACCCGCTTTTTTGAGCCAGTATCCCCAACCTTCCTCGTAGCCGAGCACATGGAGCAGTTCGAAATGCGCGAGGTCCTTCGGCACCGAAAGCGGCGCTTTGGGAGACAGCAACCCGGGAGCACAGACCGGCAGCAGCGTGTCCCAGGTCAGTCGCTCAGCACGCAGCCCCGTCCATTTCCCGTGCCCGTAGCGGATCTCCAGATCGGCTTCGACATCGGTGACGCTGCTATCGCCTCCCCAGATATTGCTCGTAATGCGTAGATTGACGTTCGGATACCGCTTGCGGAAGTCCGGTATGCGCCACGCGAGCCAATGCGTGAAAAACACCAGGCTCACTCGCACCGTCAGCACCTTCAGATGCCCTTGCCCGAAAATCTCGTCGGTGGCGGCAGCAAGCCGCTCTATCGCTTCATGCACGACTGGCAGGTAGGCGAGTCCGGCCTCGGTCAACTCGATGCCCCGCGGCAGGCGCTTGAATAACGCCGTCCCGAGTTGGGATTCAAGTCCTTTCACCTGCTGGCTGATTGCGGCCTGGGTCAGATTCAACTCGGTCGCCGCGTGCGTGAAACTCAGGTGCCGGGCTGACGATTCGAATGCACGTAGCCAATTGAGCGGTGGAAGTCGTTTCATCGTGCGAATCGTTGCAATAGATCGGGTGGGAAAACGAGAATACCGGCATTCTATTGCACCGATCCGATCAGAATCGGTCGCTGGGCGCCGCTGCGGATGTCGAGAGGCAACGACAAGTTACTCGCCAGCGCGACATCATATGAGGGATCGTTAATCCATATCGACCGCATTCCGATGGAGCTTGCGCGGCGCCAAGAATCGCTCGCCGGAGTGTCATCAGCATTGACCCTGCTCCCGAACATCTTGATGGCGTGGAACACCGCTCACGTGCAACGCGATATCGACGCTCGTCGTGGACAACCGGTCGAAGTGATCGATTGCGGCGAATCACTCCCACTCATACGGGTGGTATCAACTTGCGCGGCACCTGCTTTCCGGACGTTTCGCATCCAACCAACCGCCGGCCGGTCCGGCGTCCATCACGACCGCCGAACCCGCAAGTCAATGCGATGCACCGAACAGCTGAATCACGACGCCGCGCAGCCAGCGGTTGCCGGCCTCATGGTGATATCGCGCATGCCAATGCTGCCGTACCGCAAACCCGTCGACCGGGATCGGACACGCATGAACCGCCAGATCGCTCGCCTGGGCCAGTGTCTGGCCGATATGACGCGGTAGCGTCGTGATCAGGTCGGTCGTCTGGACGATCGCCCCCAAGCCCAGGAAACCCGGCAACTCCAGCACGACGTCCCGCTCGATGCGCGCCTGCCGCAGCGCCTGTTCGAGGAGTTGCGCCCCGGTTCCCGCGGTAATGGCGACATGTCCTTCGGAACGATACTGCTTTGCCCCGAGGCGACCGCGAATCCTCGGATGATGCCGGTTGGCCAGACATACCCAGTCCTGGTCGTACAGCTTCTGCTGATAAATGCCGCCACCCAGCCACGGCACATAGCCGATCGCGAGATCGGCTTCGCCGGATTCGAGCGCGCGTTCCGTATTGCCGTCGATCCGCGCGGCTTCCAGCCGGACGCCGGGCGCCTGCGCCCGGACATGGGCCAGCAGCCTTGGCAGCAGCGTGATGTGGCTCGCGTCGGTCATGCAGATGCGAAAGCGTCGCTGGGCCGTCGCCGGATCGAACGCGATCTCCCATGCGGTGAAGCGCCGCAGGGATTCGAGAATTTCCCGGCATGGCCCGATCAGCGCGTCGGCTTGCGGCGTGGGCGCCATGCCGCCGGGCGTCCGGATGAAGAGCGGATCGTGCAGGTGTTCCCTCAAGTGCCCGAGCCAGATGCTGACCGTCGGCTGGCTCTGGCCCAGTTGCTCGGCGACGCGCGTGACGCTGCGCACGTCGTACAGGAGATCGAAAAGCTGAAGCAGCTTCAGGTCGGGCAGGTCGGCGGGCATCGTGGCGTTATTGTCCAGGGCAATGACGACATTGTATCCATTGCATTGTCGGCATGAGCGGCGACTCCTATCGTGATGCCATACGTCAGCTTTGCATGGGACCAGAGTAAGGCGCCAAAGCGCCAACTCTGGTCGACAAAGGAGAAGCCATTGAAAATAGCAATTCTGGGCGCCGGCGCACTCGGCTGCGCGATCGGCGCCACCCTCACCCAAGGCGGCCACGAGACCTGGCTGATCGACCGCTCGCCGGCACACGTCGATGCGATGCGCCGTGACGGCCTGCGCGTCGACGACGCGGGCGGCACCCGCCACGTACGCGTCCACGCGACGACCCAGGCTGCCGATGTCGGCGTGGCCGACCTGGTGGTGGTGCTGGTCAAGTCGTTCCACACCGACGCGGCCATCCGCGGCGCCCAATCGCTGGTGGGGCCGGATACCACCGTGCTGTCGCTGCAGAACGGCCTCGGACATGAGGACATCCTGATCGACGCCGTCGGCCGCGAGCGCGTCCTCGCGGGCAAGACCTACGTCGGTGGCGTGCTGCGCGGCGCGGGCCATATCGAATCCGGCGTGATCGGCAAATACACCTATATCGGCGAACTCGACGGCCGCATCACGCCGCGCGTGCAGGCGATCGCCGCCGCGTTCGATGCCGCCGGCCTCGCCACGACGATCAGCGACAACATCGTCGGCACGATGTGGGACAAGCTGCTGGTGAACGTCGCGACGGGTGCGCTGACCGGCCTGACCGGCCTCACCTACGGGCAGCTTTACGACGAACCGCTGCTGAAGGCGACGTCGCTCGCGGCCGTCGCCGAGGCGATCGCGGCGGCGCAGGCGGCCGGCGTCAAGCTGTCGATGACCGATCCCGAGCAGGCCTGGACGCTCGCCGCCGAGGGGCTGCCCGCGTCCTTCAAGACGTCGATGCTGCAAAGCCTGGAGAAGGGCTCGATCACCGAAATCGACTTCATCAACGGTTCGGTCGTGCGCTGGGGGCAACGCTACGGCGTGCCGACCCCGGTCAACGCAACGCTCGTCGCCTGCATCAAGGGGCTGGAACGCGCGATGGCCGACCGCCAACGGCAGGAGGCCGCCGCATGAATGCCACGAAAGCCTATCTCGAACACGTCGCGATCTGGGTCAAGGACATCCGCTGGCACATCCGCTTCTTCGAGGACGTGCTCGGCATGACCCTGCGCGAAGTGGACGGCACGCTCGACGCGCCGCGGCAGTACTGGACGCTCGGCGGCCTGCAGTTCATCCACGCGCCGGAACACGATGGTCCGGAAGGCCGGCTCGCGCATCTCGGCGTGATGTGCGAAGACCTGGAGGCCGCGCTGGCCGCGGCGCAACGCTTCGGCGTGACGGAGATGCCTCAAGGGCGCAACTGGCTTCGCCTGCCCGACGGGCTCGCCGTCGAGCTGATCCAGGCCAGGCCGGCTTCCTGCGTCGCGCAGGCGCTGGCGATCAACCCGCGCGCGGAGGCATGACCATGACGATCGTCGAAAAATACTGGGACGACGCCCGCGAGGGCGACACGTGCACGAGCCCGAGCTACACCGTGACCAAGGAGCGCATTCTCGCGTACGCCGACCTCACCGGCGACCATACGCCCGTCCACGTGGACGAGGAATACGCGAACGCGAGCCATTTCGGCTGCCTCGTCGCGCACGGGCTGTTCGGCCTGTCCATCGCCGACGGCCTGAAGACGCAGAGCGACTATCGCTTTCTGCCGGGCATGTCGCTCGGCTGGAGCTGGGATTTCCTGCTGCCGATCAAGGTCGGCGACGTGCTGCACGTGACGTTCCGCGTCGGCTCGATGCGGGCGAGCAAGAGTCGCCCGGACTGGGGCATCGTCGTGCTGCCGTCGGAGCTGATCAATCAGGACGGTCAGGTCGTTCAACGCGGCGAGCATCGCCTGATGGTGCCGCGCCGCCCGGAGGCACTGTGATGCAGGCTCGCCCACTCGAAGGCATTCGCGTCGTCGACTACAGCCACTTCCTTGCCGGGCCGTATGTCGGGCGCTGTCTCGCGGCGCTCGGCGCCGAAGTCATCAAGGTCGAGCGCCCCGGCTCGGGCGATGCGGGACGCCAGCACGCGACCGTGCTCGACGACCAGCAAAGCGGCTACTTCCTGCAGCTCAACATGGGCAAGCGCGGCGTGAGCGTCAACATGAAGGACGCGCGCGGCAAGGCGTTCATGCAGCGGCTGTGCGACTCGGCCGACGTGTTCATCGAGAACTATCGGCCGGGCGCGCTGGACAAGCTCGGGCTCGGCTATGCCGAACTGTCCGCGCGCAATCCGGGCCTCGTCTACTGTTCGATTTCGGCGTACGGGCATACCGGTCCGGACGCGCATCGCGCAGGCTTCGGGCTGATCGCGGAAGCCAAGAGCGGCATCATGCAGATGGTCGGCACGCCCGGCGAGCGGCCGCCGCTGCTGCGCATCTCGCTCGGCGACATGTATACCGGCATTCATGCGGTCGCGGCCATCAACGCCGCGCTGCTGGGGCGCGTGAAGAGCGGCCGCGGGCAACACATCGACATGGCGCTGTACGACACGCTGGTATCGATGCACGAATACGCGGTGCAGTGCTACACGCTGCAGGGCGTGCTGCCCGAGCAGACCGGCCACGACATGCCGACCTCGACGCTCTACGGCGTATTCCGCGCCGCGGACGGCGATCTCGTGATCGCCGCGCAAGTCGACGACGCGTGGAAACGCTTCGCCGAGCTGATCGCGACGCACGGCGGCCCGGCGGAGTTCGGCGCCGACACGCGGTTTCACGACAGCACCGGGCGCAACGCGCACCGCGCGGAGATCCTGTCGGTGGTCGAGCCGTGGGTGGCCGCGCGTTCCGTCGCGTCGGTACTGGAACTGCTCGACGGCATCGACGTTCCGTGCGCGAAGGTGCAGCGCATCGACGAGGTATTGAACGATCCGCAGATCCAGGCGCGAGGCATGGTCGTCGAGCAACAGCATCCGCGCTACGGGACGCTGCGCCTGCCCAACCTGCCGTTCCGGTTTTCCGATTGCGATACGACGATACGCGACGTCGCGCCCGATCTCGGGCAGCACAACGCGGAAGTCGCGCGCGCCCTCGGGTTCGATCCGGCCGAAATCGACGCGATGCAGGCCGACGGCGTCCTCTATTCAAAAGCGAGCCAATGATGACCGACCAGTACGCGGTGATCGGCAATCCGATCGGGCACACGAAATCCCCGTTGATTCACGGCCTCTTCGCGCAGCAGACGCGCCAGGACCTCAGCTACACGGCGATCGAGGGGCCCGTCGAGCCGGCAGGCGCTTTCGCTGCCACGGTTCGCGCGTTTTTCGACGGCGGCGGCAAGGGCATCAACGTCACTGCACCGTTCAAGCTCGACGCGTTCGCGATGTCGGACGAACGCAGCGAGCGGGCGCAGCTCGCGGGCGCGGCCAACGCGCTCAAGTTCGACGGCGGCCGCATCCTGGCCGACAACTTCGACGGCATCGGCCTGGTTCGCGATATCGAGGCGAACCTCAGGCTGCCGATGGCCGGCAAGCGTGTCCTGGTGCTCGGTGCGGGCGGCGCGGCACGCGGCGCGCTGTTGCCGTTCCTCGAAGCCGGACCGGCTGAACTGGTCATCGCGAATCGCGACGTCGACAAGGCGCGTGCGTTGGTCGCGCAGGTCGCCGGACGCGGTCCGCTCGTTGCCGGCGGCTACGCGGACCTCGCACGCATGGGGCGTTTCGACCTGGTCGTCAACGCGACGTCGGCGAGCCTGACCGGCGACCTGCCGCCGGTCCCGCCGAGCGTGTTCAGTCCGGCCGGCACGGCCTACGAACTTGCCTACGGCAAGCGTCTGACGCCGTTTCTCCGGCTCGCGAAAAACGCCGGCGTGCACGGCATTGCGGACGGCGTCGGCATGCTGGTCGAGCAGGCAGCCGAAGCGTTCGCGTGGTGGCGCGGCGTACGCCCCGAGACCAGCTCGGTGATCGATCGGCTGGCCGTGCCCTTTGATTGAACACGCGATGGAGATTCGCATGAAGAAGATCCTGATGCTGCATGGCATCAATCACAACATGTTCGGCAAGCGCGACCCGGCACAGTACGGGACGATCACGCTCGCGCAGATCGATGCGCGGCTGCAAGGGCTGGCGGAGGAACTGGGTGTACAGGTGGACTCGTTCCAGACGAACAGCGAAGGCGCGATGTGCGAGCGCATTCATCGCGCTTTCGAGGAACGCCAGGATGCGGTGCTGATCAACGCCGGGGCATGGACGCATTACAGCTACGGGATTCGCGATGCCCTCGCCATCCTCACGTGCCCGATCGTCGAACTGCACATGTCCAACATTCATGCGCGCGAGCCGTTCCGGCATCACTCCGTGCTGGCCGAGATCGTCAGCGGGCAGATTTGCGGTTTCGGAGTCCAGAGCTATCTGCTGGCGCTGAGGGCCGCGGTCTCGGCGCTCGGCGACGCATAGGCCGATTCCCGCATCGGCCGCCGATGCGGGACCGGCGCCCATGCGCAACCGTTCCCGGGTGCACGGCGTGGCGCACCGCGCTGGTTCGCCGTGCGTCGGATCGACGGGCCCCGGTCAGGTCACACAACGGAGTCGCCACATCGGGCAGTGACGACTCCCCGCATCACCCGCGTTGCCCGGCACACATATCAATATCTGGAGACGACGATGACCACGACCTTGCGAGACGAGCCTCGCGGCAGGCACCAATCGAGAAAAGCCGCCATCAGCGGCTGGATCGGCTCGGTGCTCGAATACTACGATTTCTTCATCTACGCCACGGCATCGGCACTGATCTTCCCGCAGATATTCTTTCCGCACGGCAGCCCCACGACCGCCATCATCGCGTCGCTGGCCACTTACGGTGTCGGCTACGTGTCGCGCCCGATCGGCGCGTTCGTGCTCGGCCATCTCGGCGACACGCGCGGACGCAAAACCGTCCTGCTGTTCTGCATGTTCCTGATGGGCATCTCGACCGTCGGCGTCGGCCTGCTGCCGACCTATCAGCAAGCCGGGCTGATCGCGCCGGCCTTGCTGGTGACGCTTCGCCTGCTGCAAGGTTTCGCCGTGGCCGGCGAGATCACCGGCGCGAGCTCGATGATCCTGGAACACGCGCCGTTCGGTCGGCGCGGATACTTCGTCAGCTTCACGCTGCAAGGCGTGCAGGCGGGCCAGGTGCTGGCCGCCGCCGTGTTCCTGCCGCTCGCCTACTACATGCCGTCCGCGCAATTCGACAGCTGGGGCTGGCGCATTCCGTTCCTGCTGAGTGCGCTGGTCATCGTCGCGGGTTTGATCATTCGGCGCCAGGTCGACGAGTCGCCGGCCTTCGATGAAGCGGTACGCAACCAGGCGCAAGCCGGCTCGCCCGTCGCCGACGCTTTCCGGCATCACTTTCCAGACATGGTGCGCGTGGCCTGCATGTCGATGATGAACGTGATTCCGGTCGTCGCCACGATCTTCGGCGCAGCCTATGCGGTGCAGCCGGCGTATGGCATCGGCTTCCAGAAAGACGTCTATCTCTGGATCACGGTGATGGGCAATATCGTTGCGATGATCGTGATTCCGTTCGTCGGCAACCTGTCCGACAAGGTCGGACGCCGGCCGCCGATCATCGTCGGCGCGCTGGCGGCCGGCCTGCTCGCGTTCGCCTACCTGTATGCGATCAGCATCCGCAACGTGCCGCTCGCGTTCGCGATGTCGATGCTCATGTGGGGGGTCGTGTACCAGGGCTACAACGCGGTATTTCCGTGCTTTTACCCGGAACTCTTCCCGACCCGCACGCGCGTCTCCGCGATGGCGATCGCGCAGAACCTCGGCACCGCGGCCACGGCGATGCTGCCCGCGCTGTTCACCGCAGTCGCGCCGCCCGGCGCACACCACGTGTGGCTGATCGTCGGCGGGATCGCGTTCGGCATCACCGTGATTGCGTCGCTCGCGGCCGCGAGCGCACGCGAGACCCATCGTGTCCATATGAACGACCTGGGGCAAGCGAACGCTCGACCGGTCGACAAGGCAGAGTACGACCGGCTGCGCGTCGCTGCGATGGCGCACCATCGCGTCGCGCACGAACACGTGCCGGGATCGCTGGGCAGCTAGCCGGCGCTCGACGGGGCGTCGTGTCCGACGCCTCGTCCGCCGGGCAGTTCCGGCTTGCTGCTGCACCCTCGCCGGCAGAGCGCACTTGCGTTGCCGCTGTCTTCACCCGATGCCTGATACCGTGCCGAAAACCGTCATGCCGGACACCACGCGCCCTGCCCGCCTGAACTTCGCGCTCATGTTGCCGCTTCTGCTGGCGGCCCAGCCGGTGGCGACCGACAGTTACCTGCCGGCGCTGCCTGAAATCGCCGCAACGCTGGGGTCCGCCAGCGTCAGCCTGACGGTTTTCGCATTGATATTCGGTATCGGGCAATTGCCGATGGGCAGTCTTGCCGACCGGTACGGCCGCCGCCCCGTGCTGCTGAGCGGCCTTGCGCTCTATACGCTGGCAGCGCTCGCGGCTGCGCTCGCGTCGAGCGCGGCGATGCTGGTCGCCGCTCGCGCGATGCAGGGCTTTGCGATGGCCGCGATCCTGGTATGCGCGCGCGCGACGGTGCGCGACCGGTATTCGGCAGCCGAAGGCCCGTACGTGATGGCGCGCGGTTTCATGGGAATGGGGATGATGGCGTTCCTCGCGCCGATTCTCGGTGCGTATGTCACGCAGCAGGCCGGATGGCGATGGGTGCTCGCGGGGATGAGCCTGTATGCGTTCGGGCTGCTCGTCATGTGCTGGTACGGCTTCGAGGAAAGCTTCACCCGAGTCGCTTCGGGCCGGGGCTCGATCCGCGGCTCGATCCGCGACGTGCGCGAGATATTCGGCAATGCCACGTTCAGGGTATGGGCGCTGCTGGCCGCCTCGACGTACACCGGCATGTTCTGCTTTCTCTTGCTCTCGCCCGCAATCTACATCCGGCATCTCGGCCTGTCGCCCCAGCGATATGGCTGGATACCGGCGAGCGGTACCTTCGTCTATGTCCTGAGTACGTATGGCTGCCGCCTGTTGCTGCGACGTCAGAGCATGCTGCGAACGGTGCGACAAGGCGCAACGTTGAGCCTCACCGGCGCGGTGATTCAGGCATTGGGGTGTGCGCTGCTTCCCGGAAGCATCTGGCCGCTGCTCCTCGGGCATGGCGTGTATTGCCTCGGGCACGGCATCCATCAGCCCTGCGGGCAGGCAGGCGCGGTCAGCAGCCTGCCTCATCTGGCGGGCCGCGCGGTATCGTGGTCCGGCTTCATCATGATGTTCTTCGCTTTCAGCGTGGGGCAGACGGCAGCGGTCTTCACCGATCCGCGCTATCAACTGGGCGCGTGGCCGATGGTGGTGCCGATGCTCGTCGTCGGCGTGACGCTGGTCACGATCGCGTTTGCCTGGCTGCCGGCAATCATCCGCACGACGTCGGTCGGCACGCAATCCGGCGTATCGGCGAGTTCGAGCAGCTGACCGGGCCGCCGTGCTTGCGTGTGAAGCGCGCGGCCGATTCGCTCGCCCTGTCCGTCGAATGGGTCGCGCGCGATGTGACGCCGCCCGCTCGTGACCGCGAACGACGCGAGGTGGACGATCTTCGCGACGCGCTATTGCCGATACGAAAAGCAAAACGACACGCCGCACGCACGCCGACGCCTGACGACGGGGAGCCGTCCATGGGAGCGCGCGAAGGATGCCGGTTATGGGAGCGGGATCGAAACCGGGTTTGAACAACCCGCGCTACGCGCGCCGCCGGTAAGTCCCCGGCGTACTCCCCGTCCAGTGGCGGAACGCGCGATGGAACGCGCTCGGATCGTCGAAGCCGATATCGGCGCCGATCGCCGCGATCGTGTCGAGCGTGTCGGTGAGCCGCTGGATCGCGATGTCGCGCCGCAGTTCGTCCTTGAGCGCCTGGAACGTCGTGCCTTCCGAGGCCAGATGGCGGCTCAGCGTGCGCACCGAACAATGCAGATGCTCGGCCGCCTGTTCGATCACCGGCAGGTCGGGCAGCGCCGCCGACAGGTATTGCCGCACGCGATGGCACACGAGCTGTTCGCTGAACGATTCGAAGATCCAGTCGCCGGGCGCGCGCGCGAGGAACTTGCGCAGGTTGCGCTTGCTCTGCCGGATTGGCGCGTCGAGGTAGTCGGCGCTGAAGCGCATCAGCGTGCGTTCGCAGTCGAACTGCACGGAGCCGGTGAAGAAGTACAGGTGCTCGACCGCATGGCGCGGCCGCGGGCACGCGAACTCGATCCGCAGCAGCGGGATCTTCTGCCCGATCAGCCAGGAACACACGCCGTGCACGAGCTTGAGCATCAGCTCCTGGCCGAGCGCGCCGATCGGGCCGACGGCCGGGTTCGGCCGCAGCAGCACCTGCGCGACGAGGCCGTCGCGCTTCGATTCGACGAAGAAGTCGTCGAGCAGGATATGGAAGAACTGGCCGAAACGGTGCAGCGCCGTTTCGAGGTTGCGCGCATCGAGCAGGCTCAGGCACAGGTACTTCAGCGTGCCGCCGCGCAGCGGGCGCGAGAAGATGCCGGGCATCTCGTCGTCGAGGTCGATCGCGAGCGTGCGGTACAGCGTCGAGAACTGCTCTTCCGTCACGCGCGCGTGCGGCTCGCCGAGCAGCTCGAGCGGGATGCCGGCCCCGCGCAGGTAACGCTCGACCACGTCGCGCTGCGCGCCCGCGCTCGCCAGAAAGCCGTTGACGAGCGAAATCGGCACCGTCGCGCTCGGCGACGGCAGCGCCTGCCCGGGCCGGGCGGAAGGTGAGTCTGAACCGGTCATCGCGTCCCCGTCGGTCGAACCGCTCGCATTGTACTTGAGCGGCCCGGGCCGGGCTTTTGGGGCTTTTGGGGCTTTTGGGGCTTTTGGGGCTTTTGGGGCTTTTGGGGCTCTCTCGGCTCTCTCGACTTTCTCGACTTTCTCGACTTTCTCGGCTCTCTCGGCTTTCGGCGCGCCGGCCCGCGCGCCGCCGGGCGCGCGACGCGTCGGCGCCATCAGTCGGCGCGGCTGAGTTCCCGGCGCAGGATCTTGCCGACCGTCGACTTCGGCAGCCGCTCGACCAGGCGGATCAGCTTCGGCACCTTGTACGCCGCGAGGTTCGCGCGACAATGCGCGACGAGCTCCGCTTCGGTCACGGCCGCGTCCGGCGCGAGCACCACGAACAGCTTCACGGCCTCGCCGGTGCGCGCGTCCGGCACGCCGATGCACGCGCATTCGGCCACGCCCGGCAACGCGGTGGCAACCGCTTCCACCTCGTTCGGGTACACGTTGAAGCCCGACACGATGATCATGTCCTTCTTGCGGTCGACGATCTTCAGGAAGCCGGCCGCGTCGAACACGCCGATGTCGCCGGTGCGGAAGTAGCCGTCCGCGGTGAACGCCGCCGCATTCGCTTCCGGCTTCTGCCAGTAACCGCCCATCACCTGCGGCCCCAGCACGCAGATCTCGCCCGCTTCGCCGATCGCGACCTCGCGATCCTGGTCGTCGAGCAGCTTCACGTCGGTCGACGGCAGCGGCAGGCCGGTCGTGCCGGTGAACGCGTCGATCGACTGCGGGTTGAAGGTGACCACCGGCGACGTTTCCGACAGCCCGTACCCTTCGCGGATGAAGTTGCCCGTCACGGCCTTCCAGCGCGCGGAGATCACGTCGATCACCGCCGCGCCGCCGCCGGCCGACAGCTTCAGCCGCGACCAGTCGACTTCCTTCAGCCGCGGATGGCCCGCGAGCCCCGCATACAGCGTGTTGACGCCGACGAACACCGTCGGCCGTGCGGCCTTCAGCACGTCGATGAAGCCGTCCATGTCACGCGGATTCGCGACGAGCCAGTTCTCCGCGCCGATCGCGAAGTAGGACAGGAAGTTCACCGTCAGCGCGAAGATGTGATACAGCGGGATCGCCGTGACGACGGCCTCCTCGCCCGGCTGCCGTGCGCCCGACACGATCGCCGCGAACTGCTCGATGTTCGCGACCAGGTTGCGGTGCGACAGCGCGGCGCCCTTCGACAGCCCGGTCGTGCCGCCCGTGTATTGCAGCAGCAGCAGATCGGCGCCGCCGAGCGCGACCGGCTCGAATGCGAGCGTTTCGCCGGCGGCGAGTGCATCCGCGAGCGGGATCGAGCCCGGCGGCAACGCGTCGCACGCGCCGGGCGGCGCATCGACGACACCGAGATCGCCGCGGCCCACGCCCAGCACGGTCCGGATGCGCGTCTTGCCGACCACGTCGGCGAACGTCCCCATCGAGCCGCCGCACACCACGGCCACTTCGACGCCCGCGTCGTTGAGCTGGTGCTCGAGTTCGTGCGCGGTATAGAACGGGTTCACGTTGACCTGGATCGCGCCGAGCCGCGCGAGCGCGACGGTCGCCACCGGAAACGCGAGCACGTTCGGCAGCATCACGGCCACGCGGTCGCCCTTGCGCACGCCGACGACCTGCTGCAGGTACGCGGCGAGCGCGGCCGACAGGCGGTCGACGTCGGCGTAGGTCAGCGTGCGGCCGAGCGCGCGGAACGCGGGACGATCGGCGAAGCGGCGCATCGCGTCGTCCAGCAGCGCGGTTACGGAAGGAAAGCGATCGGGGTCGATCTCGGCGGGGATCGAGCCGTACGAGCCGATCCAGTGTCTCTTCGTCATTGTCCTGCTCCTCGGGGGACGGCACCGGGCAGCGCCGTTCGCACGGCGGCCCGCGCACCGGATGCGCATGGGCCGTCGCCTGACCGGGAACTATCGCGCGCCAACCGCGCTTTGAAAATGATCCGGGCGGTCGAAAAGATGATCGAAACGGACACGCGGACGCGCGGCGAGCGACCCGCCGCGGCGTGCGCTCGCGCGACGGTTCACCCTTGCCGGACCGTGCAAGCCCGTGCGCATCAGGGTGAACCCTATGGCGCGCCCGCGCGTTCCGGCGCAGAATCGCGAACCCGGAACGGTATCGAATCGGACGCAGAACCAGCCATGCCGCGCAGTGCGCTCTTGACCCCGACGGCCGCCGGCGCCGCCCCGCCGCCGGACGCGCCGCTTGCCCCCGCGTCGCGCGAGAAACGCTTCTCGCCGGCCAAGCTGGCCGTGCTCGTCGGCGTCGCGCAGGAACTCGGCCTCGACCCGGCCGCGGTGCTCGACGGCACCGGCCTGGCGCCGGACGCCGTCGCCGACCCGTTCACGCTCACGTCGTCGCTGCAGTTCCTGACCGCCGCGCGCAACGCGATCGGCCGCTACGACGGCACCGATCTCGGCGTGCAGGTCGGCCGCCGGCTGCATGCGTCGAGCTACGGGATGTACGGCTACGCGATGCTGTGCTCGGAATCGCTCGCGCATGCATTCGATTCCGCCGTCAAATATCACCAGCTGGCCAACGGGATGCTCGCGATCCGCTGGGTCGAACAGGGCGACACCGCGTCGTGGCTGTTTCCGGATCCGCACGAAGCCGCGCTGGCCGGGCCGGACCTGCCGCTGTACCGCTTCCTGATCGACATGCAGTTCGCGCTGCACGTGACGATCATCAAGGACGTGATGGGCGCGTGGTGCGTGCCGGCCCGCGCGCAGTTCGCGCAGCCGGAGCCGGCGCACGCGGCGCAGCTCGCCGATGCGCTCGAATGCCCGATCGCGTTCGACCAGCCGCACCATGTGTTGAGCTACCCGGCCGCGTGGCTCGCTCGCGCGCCGCAGCTCGCGAACCCGATCACCGCCGCGCAGGTGTCGTCGCACTGCGCGCGCCTGCTCGACGAGTTGCGCAGCCAGGCCGGCGTCACGCGGCGCGTCTACCAGGAACTCACGCGCACGCCCGGGCAGTTTCCGGACATCGACGCGATCGCCGATACGCTGTGCATGACATCGCGCACGCTGCGCCGCAAGCTCGACGCCGAAGGCTCGTCGTACAGCGAACTGCTGACGAGCGTGCGCAAGGCGCTCGCGATCGATTACCTGAGCACCACCACGCTCAGCACCGAGGACATCGCGCTGACGCTCGGCTTCAGCGACGCGGTGGGGTTCCGCCACGCGTTCAAGCGCTGGACCGGCACGACGCCGAGCGAGGTGCGGCGCAAGCGTGGCGGGTGACGGCGGGCACCGCGGGTGGCGTGGACCAGGATCAGCGAAGTCGTCACCGGAGCAGCGCAAACCGACCGTGTTCTTTTTTCAGCCGAAAGAAGGCGCGCTTTCGCCAGCCGTCGCGCCGATCTTGCGCGTTGAACAGGGAGAATCATGAAACCGTTGCATAGCCGTTGCCTGGCACTTCTCGGTGGCGTCAAGTCTGTTGTCTGGCTGCTCGTCTGCGCATCCGCGCATGCGCAGACTTCCGGGCCGTTCGAACTGAAGTGGACCCATCCAGGCGAGAAGCTCGTCTACCAGTCGCGCGGCTGTGCCGATGAATGCTGGGAGGCTGCGGTGGTGAACAAGCGTACCGGTGTCTTGCTTGCACGCCTGCGCTGCGACGGCACCGACTTGCCGTTGACCCTGCGCGGCTACCGGCCCGCCGCGACGCCATCCCAAGTGGATCTCGGCGATTGCAGCCCCGATTCGTGGCCGCCAGACGGCGTGAACAAGTTCGAGGCCATATCGGCGGAATTCGAGCGATTGCTCAGGATGCCTTGACGCTGGCGACTCGCACGGCAGCGCTCGGCACCGAGCGCTTTCAGCGTGACATCCTGATGCTGAAATCGCGACATCGTTCGAAACCACGGACGACCGACGAGCGGGGCCCGGCCCGCCGCGATTTCCGAGCATGCATTCGGGCGGAAATCGCGCCAACGGCGCGGGTCGGCTTCAGTCGGCTTCAGTCGGCTTCACCGCGCGTCACCCGCCGCCGGATTCGCCACCGCCAGCGCAAACTCGAACACCGCGCCGCGCCCGTCCCGATCGACGAGCCGGATGCCGCTGCCGTTGAGCGCCAGCATCCGGTGCACGATCAGCAGCCCGAGCCCGCCGCTCGTCGCCGCGCCGCCGCTGATCGGCCGCTGCGGCCGCCGGAACAGCCCTTCGCGCCGCGCCGGCGGAATCCCTTCGCCGGTATCCGACACGGTCACCACCACGCGATCGTCGAGCGGCGTCAGCGCGACCTCGACCTCGCCGTGCTGCGGCGTGTGCCGCAATGCGTTGTCGAGCAGGTTGGTCAGCACGCGCTCGATCATCCCGAGATCGGCCGACACGACCGGCACGCGCGGCGGGATCCGCGCATGCAGCGCGATGCCGCGCGACTGCGCGGCGAGTTCGAACTTCTGGAATACGTCCTGCACGAGATCGACGAGCGAGAACGGCTCGCGCTCGGCCTGCACGCCGCCCGACTCGAGCCGCGCGAGCTCGAACAGCGCCTGCGCGAGCCGGCCGACCTTCGAACTCTGCGCGAGCGCGATCGACAGGTAGCGGCGGCGCTCGGGTTCGGCGAGCGTGTCGGACTTCAGCGACAGCGTCTCCAGATAGCCGTGCAGCGACGTCAGCGGCGTGCGCAGGTCGTGCGAGATGTTCGTGATCAGTTCGCGCCGCTGCTGGTCCTGGCGCGTCAGCGCGCGCCACTGGTCGCCGATCCGGTCGGCCATCTGCGCGAACGCGGATTCGAGCACCGCGATCTCGTCGCCGCGTCGCCCCGGCGGCGAGCGCGGCACCGGCGGCTGCGCATCGGGCGCGGCGTTCGCGTCGAAGCGGCGCATCGCGTCGGTCAGCCGGCGCAGCGGGCGCGTGATGAAGCTGAACGCGATCAGGCCCGCGAGCAGGCCGAGCAGCGCGACGACCGCCATCGACCACAGCGTCGTGCGCAGCACGTTGCCGGCGTCGACGCGCGCGGCCAGCCGGTCGTGCGCTTCGCCGAGCAGCACCACGTAGATATAGCCGGACGGCGGCTGCCCTGCGCGCTGCAGCGGCGCGGCGCTGAACACCTTGCGCGCGTCGGGGCTGCGCGGATCGTCGCCGAGGATCGGCAGCGGCTCGCCCGCGATGAAGCGCTGCACCGGCGCGAGATCGACGCGCTCGCGCTTCACGTGGCCGGGCGGCGCGTCGTCGCCCTTGATGCGCCCCGCGTTGTCGAGCAGGTACACCTCGACGCTCGGGTTCACGCCCATCAACTGGCCGAACAGCGTGCGCACGGCGTCCGGGCGCAGCCCGTTCGCGTCCATCAGCGGCGTGCTGCCGGCGATGTGCGCGGCGAGATCGCGCGACAGGCCCTGCACGACTTCCTTCTCGCGCATGTCGTTCGCGCGGATCTGCAGCCACGCCGACGCACCCGAGCACGCGAGCAGCAGGATCGAGAACACGAGCGACAGCCGCTGGGTGAGGGTCAGCTTCATCACGTGTCCCGCTGGTCCGGCGCGGCGAGCTTGTAGCCGCGCCCCCACACGGTGAGGATCCGCAGGGGCTCGGCCGGATCGGCCTCGATCTTCGCGCGCAGCCGGTTGATGTGGGTGTTCACCGTGTGTTCGTAGCCTTCGTGCTGATAGCCCCACACGGCATTGAGCAGGTCCATCCGCGAGAACACCTTGCCCGGATGCCGCGCGAAGAAATACAGCAGGTCGAACTCGCGCGGCGTGAGGTCGATGCGCGTGCCGTCGACGGCGGCTTCCCGCGCGATCGGGTCGATCGACAGCCCGGCGACGTCGAGCGTGCCGGCGTCGATCCGCGAATCGCGCGCGAGCGCGTCGACGCGCCGCAGCAGCGCCTTGACCCGCGCGACGAGTTCGAGCACCGAGAACGGCTTCGCCAGGTAATCGTCGGCGCCGAGTTCGAGGCCGAGGATCCGGTGCACCTCGCTCGAACGCGCGCTGGTGATGATGATCGGCGTGTAGCGCGTCATCGCGCGCGCGCGCCGGCAGATTTCCAGGCCGTCGACGCCCGGCAGCATCAGGTCGAGGATCAGCGCGTCCCAGTTGCCCTGTTCGAGCAGGCGCAGCCCTTCCGTGCCGTCCGCGCTGTGCACGACTTCGTAGCGCTCGTCGCGCAGGTGCAGGCTCAGCACGTCGGCGATGTCGGCGTCGTCTTCGACGATCAGGATGCGTTTGGGGTGGTCCATGGCGGTCGGCGGCGGCACGGCGGCGGCGGTCTTCGGTCTCGAACGGCGGGTCTGGCCGGCCAGGTCCGGCAAGCCGGCCTGCCCGGGGCGAATCGCGGCGCAATGCCGCGCTGCCGCCATTGTGCAAAATTTTGCGGCGGAAAGGGGTCACAAATCGTTTAACTCTGGATCGTGCCCGTCCCGTGAGCCAATGCCCGCAAGGCTTGCTGCCCCGTCCTCTAAACCTGGATCTGCGTTGTCCTGGCCGAACACCCAATGGACGTTAAAAATCGGGCCAGATTTCTTGCTTCATGCTGAAGGCGAATCAAACGGCAGGAATGGCCCGCAGACGCATCGCCGCTCCCGCGCGTCACCCCTGCGTATGCCGCAATTCGCCGTCGATCTCCTGCGGCAGCCTCAGCAGGTTGAAGATCGGGCAGACCGCCTCGACCGCCTGATGCAGCGCGCGGATGGCCTCGGACGGCTCGGGCGACACGATGTCGAGCGTATAGCGGATGTTGTGCGGGAATACCGGGACATGCTCGAACCCCGGCTGCTGTGCGAGCGGATGCTGGTCGCCGGTCACCTCGACCGCGATCGAATCGATCTTCAGGCCGCGCTCGGCCGCCTGGATCAACGTGATATGCGTGAGGCAACTGCCGAGCACGCCAAGCTGCAGCTCCGGCGACGCGGGCCCGAGGTTGTAGCCCGCGAAGTCGGGCGGACTGTCGCTGATCACCTGGAAGTCGCGAATCCGGATCTCGCGCACGCCGCTGCGACCGAGCGCGCGCGCGGTCGCCTTCAGCGGCGTCGCCTTGAAATCGGGATCGTTGCGGGCCGCCTGCTGCTTCGCGTGCCACGCATCGCGTTTTTGTGCGAGATAGTCGTTGAGTGTCGTCATGGTCGAGTCAGGGGTAGGCAGCACGCGGGCGACGGATCGATTCGCCGCGTGCCGAGGCCATCAGTCGGCCGCCGGAATCCATGCAGCGGTCGCCGCGTCGCTTGCGCGGAACGCAGGAAACTTCGCGCCGAGTTCGGCCACGGTGCGAATGTCGTTTTTCACGAGATCGTCGCGCGTGATCAGCGTCGGCTTGACCGCGATGCGTGCGCCCGGGTCCTGGCCGGCCACCAGCAGTGCCGCCGCGCGCACCGACACGGCGCCGACGACCGCGGGATTGGTCGCAGCGGTCGCGACCCACGCGCTGTTCGGCGAGCGGATCGCCTCGATGTCGGCCGTCGAGATGTCGGCACTGTAGATGCGGATCTTCGACGCCAGCTTCGCTTCGTCCGCGGCGAGCTTCGCGCCGCGCGCGAACTCGTCGTAAGGCGCAAAGACGACACGGATATCCGGATTCGCGCGATACGCGGCGGCCGCCTGATTCGCGACGGACTGCGCGATCGGATTGTCGACGGTGCCCCAGCGCGCCTTCTCCCGCACCTTCGGGTGCGCGCGCTTGAAGTCGCGCCACGCGGCATCGCGCCGGTCGAGCGGCGCAAAACCGGCGACGTAGACGTACCCGGCCGAGAACGCGTCGCCGTTGTCCTTGACGGCCTGCCCGAGCAGCAGGTTCGCGAGGTCGCGATCGTTCTGCTCGATCTGCGGCACCTTCGGGTTGCCGAGGTCGACGTCGAACGCGACGACCTTGATGCCTTTGTCCAGCGCACGCTGCACGACGTCCTTCAGCGATTCCGGCAGGCCGTGATTGACGATGATCGCGGACACGCCGACGCTGATCGCCTGCTGGATCTGCTCGCGCTGCTCGGCCGCATCCTGCCGGCCCTCGTAAATGCGCAGATCGACGCCGAGCGCACGTGCCTGCTTCTGCGCACCGGCCTCGTAGGCCTGGAAGAAGTCGCCGGTCGACAGATAGTTGACCAGCGCGATCTTCACGCCGCCCCTGTCGAACGGCGCGGGCGCGCCCTTGAGCGGACCGGCTTGCGCGGCGGGCACGCCCAGCGCAGTCGCGAACCACAGCATGCATGCACCGATCTTCAGATCGACGCGCGATTTCCGGCGAAGCAACGAGCGCATGGCGGGCCTGTCTCCAGATAGGACGATATCGGCCCAATCTATCAGCGCCGCACGCGAACTCAAACCGAGCGATTCGGAAATAGATATGACTTAGGATGACAAACCGTTCCGGTTCGGTGAGCCGGCCGATCAAGGCGAGCCGCTGCGGCGCATCGCGGCACGCGCATCACGCTCGCGCATCCGTGCGGCGCCCGATGCCGAACGTAAACGCCAGCGCGAGCACGAGCAGCGCGCCCTTGATGAAGTCCTGCATGTAGTACGGCGCGTTCAGCATCGTCAGCCCGTTGAGCAGCACGCCGACGAATACCGCGCCGACGACCGTACCGAACACGTTGGGCCGCTTCGCGCCCCATACCGCGTGACCGATCAGTGCGGCGGCCACCGCATCGAGCAGCAGCGAGTGGCCGGCGCTCACGTCGCCGCGACCGACCCGCGCGGCGATCAATACGCCGCCCAGCGACGCGATCGCCCCCGAGACGACGTACGCGGCGACCCGGTAGCGCGCGGCGGGCGCGCCGGCGAGCCGCGCGGCCGTTTCGTTGCCGCCGATCGCGTAGATCACGCGGCCCCATCGGGTGGCCTCCATCGCGACACAGGCCAGTGCCGTGACCGCTGCGAGCAGCAGCACCGGCAGCGGCACCACGTCGAACACGCGCAGCCGGCCGAGCGCGAGAAAGGCGTCGGGGAACACGCCGGTCGCGTCCGTGCCGTCGGGCAGCACCGAGCCGGTCGCGAGCGAACGGCCGCCGGTCGGAATCAATTGCAGGCCGGCCATCAGGAACAAGGTGCCGAGCGTCGCGAGCTGGTCGGGCACGCGCAGGCGCGTAATCAGCACGCCGTTGAACCACCCGGCGGCCACGCCGAGCGTCACGCAGGCGATCACCGCCGCCAGCGTACCGCCGTGCCACACGACCAGCACATAGCTGGCGGCCATCTGCGCGGTCGCGGCCACGCTGCCGACCGACAGGTCGAAACCGCCGGCGGCGAGCGTGATCGTCACGCCGATGCCGAGCAACGCGACGATCGACACCGACTGCAGGATGCTGAACAGATTGTCGACGTTCAGGAACGCGGGCTCCCTGAGCGCAAACCCGATCACCAGCAGGATCAGCACGAGCAGGATGCCCGTGCGCTCGAGCGCGTCGCGGACGCGGGCCGACGCGGCGCGCGGCCGTTCGGCGGGCGCGGCATCGTGCCGGGCGGAAGAAGTCACGGTTTTCATGAGCAGTCACGCAAGGTGGAGGACGTCGGAGGCGGGTCGTCGAGCGTCGCGCGATCGAACCGCACGATACGATCCGCGATCTCGGCAGCTTCCTCGAGATCGCTGACGAACACGATCGTCGCGCGCGCCTGCGCATGACGCCGCAGCGTATCGACGATATCGGCCCGCGCGCCGGCATCGATGCCCTGAAACGGTTCGTCGAGCAGCAACAGCCGCGCGGGTTCGGCATGCCAGCGTGCGAGCACGACTTTCTGCTGATTGCCGCCGGACAGGTGAGCCACTCGATCGTCCGGGCCGGTGCAGCGGATGCCGAACCGCGCGATCGCCGCCGCGGCGGCCGCGCGTTCGCGCGCCCTGCCCACCGGGCCGCGCGCGAACCAGCGCGCCAGAAACGGAAAACCGATCGTGCCCGCGATCGATGCGAACGGCACGCTGTCGGGAAACAGCGACGTGCGCCAGCGGTCCTCGCCGGCCAGGAAGACGCCGGCGCGAATCGCATCCGCCGGCGAACGCGGCCGCCACGGCCGCCCGTCGAGCGTCATGTCGCCGGCCACCGCGCGCGCGGCGCCGAAGATCGTATTGGCGAGCCGCGACTTGCCGCCGCCGACCGGCCCCGCGATCGCGACGATCTCGCCGCGCCGCACGTCGAGGTCGAACGGCGTACTGGCCGGCGTCAGCCGGATGCGCCGCATGCTGAACGCCGCGTCCGGTTCGCGCGGCGCGGCGCGGGCCGGCACCGGCTCACGCGTGTTCGGCAACGGCCGCCCGATCATCGTCTGCACCGCCGCATCCAGATCGACGGGTGCGGGCAGATCCGCGACGATGCGGCCGTCGCGGACGATCGCCACGCGATCGGCCATGCGCCGCAAATCGCCGAGCCGATGCGACACCAGCAGGATTGCCACGCCATCGCGGCGCAGCGCGTCCAGCAGCGCGTAGAGCCGCTCGGCCTCCGGGGCGGACAGGCTGGCGGTCGGCTCGTCGAGTATCAGCAGCGACGGCTGAGCGCCGAGCGCGCGCGCCAGCGTCACGCGTTGCTGGTCCGCCAGCGACAGCGACGCGAGCGGCGCGGCCAGGTCGGCGTCGAGCCCGACCCGCGCGGCGAGCGGTCGCGCCGCGACACGCCGCGCGGCCGGCGTCGCGCGCCACGGCGACGCCCGATCGCACAGCCGGTCGAGCAGCAGGTTGTCGGCGATCGACAGCGTCGGCACGACCGCGTCGGCGACCGACTGGTGCACGGTCGCGACACCGAGCCGCTTGGCCGCGTGCGGCGACGCCGGCCGATACGGTTGGCCGCGCAGTGTCAGCGTGCCGCCGTCCGGCCGCAGCACGCCGCTCAGGATCTTGACGAAGGTCGACTTGCCCGCGCCGTTCGCGCCCATCAGCGCGACCACTTCGCCCGCGTCGATCGTCAGGTTCAACGCCGACAGCGCGACGGTCGCGTCGAAACGCTTCGCGATGCCGGCGGCGCTCAGGACGGGCGACGACGCCGATCGACCTGCGTGCATCGCGCCGGCAACCTCGTTCGCCGTCGTAGTCATGCCGGCCCCCCCTGTCGGGCACGGCGCGGTTGCAGCCGGAACAGCACGTCGTGGTTCACGTCACGCCCCTCCCCTGATAGTCGTCCGTATCGACCGGCGCGTCACCGTCCGTCAGATGCGGATGGCGGATTGCCGGAACGACGCGCCGTGCGCGGTGTCCGGCAGGCGGTCGCGGCCGCTCAGCCGCGAGCGGAAGGTGCCGGCCGGCGCCGTCGTGCGGTACAGGCCGCGCTTTTTCAGTTCCGGCACGATCAGCTCGGCGAAATCGTCGAGCGTGCCCGGGCTGATCAGCGGATTGAGCATGTAGCCGCTCGTCGTCGACTGGCGCGCATGCTCGGCGAGCTGATCGGCGACCTCGTCGGGCGAGCCGACGAGGATCAGGTCGGTGCCGCGCGTGACGCTCGCGAACTTGCGCCGCACGTCGCCGGCGGTGAGCGGCTTGCCGCTGCCGTCGGGCCGCACCACGTAGGACGTGAGCCCTTCCGTGTGCGTCGTCAGCGGTTCGTCGTCCGCATAGCGGTCGATGTCGATGCCGGTGTCGCCCGCATAGCTGACGAGCTGCGCGTGCTGGTGATAGTGCTGCTGCAGCGTGTGGTATTTCTCCTTCGCGTCGCTCGACGAGCGCGCGGTCACGATCCGCAGCACGGTCAGCGACTTCACGTCGTCCGCCGCGCGGCCGCGCTCCGTCGCGAGCCGGCGAATCTCGTCGAGGCCCGCACGAATCTCGTGCGGATTCGACTTCGCGACGAACACCACCTCCGCGTGCTTCGCCGCGAACTCGCGCCCGCGCCCGGACCAGCCGGCCTGGATCAGCACGGGCGAGCGCTGCGGCGACGGCGCGCAGACGTGCGGCCCCTGCACGCGGTAGTGCGTGCCTTCGTGCGCGATCGGCCGCACGCGGTCGCCGCGCGCATAGCGCGGCGCTTGCTTGTCCGCGACCACCGCATCGTCCGCCCAGCTCCCTTCCCACAGCTTGTACACGACGTCGAGGAACTCCTCCGCGCGCGCGTAGCGTTCGTCGTGGCCGATCATCCGGTCGAGCCCGAAGTTGCGCGCCGCGCTCGTCAGGTAGGACGTCACGATGTTCCAGCCGATCCGGCCGTTGCTCAGGTGATCGAGCGTGCTGAAGCGGCGCGCGAGCGCGAACGGGTGCTCGTAGGTCGTGCTCGCCGTCACGCCGAACGCGAGCCGCTCGGTCTGCGCGACGAGCGCCGGAATCAGCATCATCGGATCGTTCGCGGGCGCCTCGACCGCCCACTGGACCGCTGAGTCGGCCGATCCGCCATAGACGTCGTACAGGCCGAGCACGTCCGCGAAGAACAGCATGTCGAGATCGGCCTGCTCGGCCGTGCGCGCGAGGTTCGACCAGAACGGGAGCGTATTCGCGCGCAGCCGTTCGTCGGCGGGATGGGTCCACAGGCTCGGCGCGCCGCCGCAGCCGACGCTGGCTTGTTCATACAGGGAAAACAGCAAGGGGCGAGGATCGGACATCGTCAGGTTCGTTACCAGGAATCAGTTGGGGGCCGCCCACGCGTCCGGCGACGCGCGGCGGCGGCGTACGGGGACGCGAGCGTCGGGGGTGCGCGTCAGGTGGCGATTGACATGCCGCTCGAGACGAGCGGCCGGAATGGTGAGCAGCGCGACCAGCACGACATAGACGACCGCCGCGCCGACCAGCGGCTCGTACACGCGCAACGTCTCGAAGCGCAGCGTATTGGCCGTTCCCATCACGTCGAACACCGTCACGGTCGACGCGAGGACGGTCGATTTCAGCAGCAGGATCGCCTCGCCGGTGAGCGCGGGCAGCGCGAGCCGCCACGCGCGCGGGCCGACGATGCGGCGCAGCACCTGCACACGCGTCATGCCGTACGCGTGCCCGGCTTCGATCTCGCCGGCCGGCACGCCGGCGATCGCGCCGCGCAGGATCGTCGCGACATACGCGCTCTCGTTCACGCTCAACGCGACGATCGCGTACCAGAACGCGTCGCGCAGCAGCGGCGACGCCCAGCTGTCGCGCATCCATTCGCGCGGCACGATCTGCCCGAATCCGTAGTAAAGCAAATAGAGCTGGACGAGCAGCGGCGTGCCGCGAATCAGCATGAGCCAGCCGCGTGCGGACCAGCGCAGCGGCGCATGGCGCGCGCCGGCGGCGAGCGCGAGCGGCACGCCCAGCAGCACGCTGGCCGCGCCCGACACGAGCGTCAGCGCGAGCGTCGTCGGCACCGCGGCGAGCAGCTTCGGCATCACCGTGTCGAGCAGGAATGGCAGCGAGAAGATCATGCGGTTGCGCGCCTCGTGCCACGGTTCGCGTGGCGCTCGAGCGCCGCGAAGAGTCCCGTCGACGCGATGCTCAGCAACAGGAACAGCGCGGCCGTGACGAGATAGAAGAATACGTAGTGCCGCGTCGCGCCGGCCGCGAGCTGGCTCGCCTTCAGCAGATCCGTGAACGAGCCGAGCACGCTGATGAAAGACGCATCCTTGGTCGCGTTCAGCCACACGTTACCCGTGCCCGGCAACGCGAGCCGCGCGGCGGCCGGAAGCCGGATGCGCGCGAACGTCTGCCACGGCGTCATCCCGTACGCATGCGCGGCTTCGATCTGCCCGGCCGGCACGTTGACGAGCGCCGCGCGGAAGATGTCGGTCAGATACGCACCCTGGATGAACCCGAGCGACAGCGCCGCGACGAGGAACGGCGGGAACGCGAAGCCGTCGGGCGCGAGGCCGCCGCGGTGCAGCGCGGCCTCGACGGCGGGCGCGAGCGCATAGAACGCGAGCAGCAGGCACAACAGCTCGGGCAGCGCGCGCACCAGCGTCGTGTAGAGCCGCGCGAGCCACGCGAGCGGCGCGTGGCGCGACAGCTTGCCGAGCGCGCCGGCGATGCCGAGCAGCACGCCGGTGCCGAACGACGCTGCCGCGACGCCGAACGTCAGCGCGAACGCGCCCGCGAACACGCGGCCATAGCCGCCGTCGCCGAATGCGAGCAACGCGAGCAGCGAATCGTCCTTGGCCATCGCGTCAGCGGCCCTTCTCGATCGTGCCCTTCAGGTTCGGATAGCGGGCGGTGATCGCATCCCACGTGCCGTCCTGCTGCAGTTGCGCGATCGCGGTCGACAGCTTGCCGCGCAGCGCATCGCCCTGGCGCACGCCCGCGCCGATGCCGAGGCCCAGCACCGGATTGTCCGCGCAGGTCGCCTTGACCTCGAAGTCCTTTCCGTCGCGCGACGCGAGGAATGCCGTAAACAGCCCCTTGCCTTCCTGCACGTAGTCGACCCGGCCGGACACCAGATCCGCGAGCGCGTTGTCGAACTTGTCGAAGGCCTTGATCTGCGCGTCCGGCTTGAAGCGGGAGTCGAGGAACGCCGAGAAGTTCGTGCCGGCCTCGACGCCGATCACGCGGCCCTTGAAGCTCGCGGGCACCGCGCAATCGACGCGGCGCCGGTCGCTTTTCGCGCCGACGAACACCGTCGGCGACTCGTAATAGGCACGGCTGAAATCGATCGCCTTCTGCCGTTCGCCGGTAATCGTCATCGACGACCAGATCACGTCGATCTTGCGGTTCTGCAACGCCGGAATCAGGCCGTCCCACGCAATGTCGGTGAGCTCGCAGCGCACGTTCAGTTTGCCGCACGCGGCATCGAGCAGGTCGATTTCCCAGCCCTTCCACTTGCCGGCCGCGTCCTTCGAGAAGAACGGCGGATACGACTCGGCGTCGATGCCGACGCGCAACGTCGGCTGGGCTGCATGGGAAGCCGGCACGAGGCCGAGTACGAACAGCGCGGCCGCGGCACGGCGGACCCTGGAACGCATCAAACGATTCATGTGGCGCATTTCTGAAATAACGTCGAAACGACCGGCGTTGCAGCCGGCAGGAGGCCAGACTGTAAAGCGCGCGCAAGCGTGTACCAAATGGTTATTTTTTCGATGGATATCTGATTGCGCGATATACCGATCGACGCTGTGCCAGGAATTTCAGATCGTGTGCGCTGCCGTCGCCATTGCGGGCTCAGCCGACGAATTTCGCCTCCACGCCACTGCGCACGACGAGGTCGAACCGTTCCGGACGGATATGAAACACCGTGGATTCGCACGTGCGGCCGTCCGCGAGGCGCGACGTGCGCCGCAGCACGAGCAGCGGCGCGTGCTTGTCGGCGTTGAGCCGGGCCGCGATATCGTCCGGCGCGGCCATGGCCGTGACCGACATGTCGGCATCCGTGATTCGCCAGCCGAGCAGGCTCTCCAGCACCTCGTAGGTCGACATGCGCTCGGCCTGCTCGAACGTGACGGCGCCGGCGTCGGGCAGCAGGCAGGTCTGCGCGAGCGCGACGGGTTCGTCGTCGACCCAGTGCAGGCGTTCGAGATAGATGCAGCGCGTGACGTCGGCGGCAAATGCGTGCCGCAAGCCCGGCGGCACGTCGCACGCTTCCATGCGCAGCAATTCCATCCGCGCCCGCGCGCCCTGCGCGGCGATCGAGTCGTGCAGCCCGCGCAGCACATCGAGTCGATGCCGCAGCCGCTGCTTCGCGGCGAACGTCCCTTTGCCCTGCTTGCGCTCGACGATGCGCGCGTCGCTCAGCCGATCGAGCGCGAGCCTGACGGTCACGCGGCTCACCTGAAAACGCTCGCTCAACTGCGCCTCGGACGGCAGCTTGCCGGTCGGCTCGTACACACCGCGCTCGATCTCGTCGCGCAGCGTCGTCGCAAGCTGCTCGTAAAGCGATGTCGTGTCGTCACGCACCAGCGTCATCGATCCTTCCTCGTCGTGCTGGGTTCGCGCTATGCGCGTTTCCCGATATCGATATGAAAAGCAATTGGAATGCTCAACTTGTATTAATACGTATTATCACATCTCGACAGACGGTCGGGGCCGCGATTCGGGGTCCCGATGCCCCGGGGAGCATACCAGTGACTGAAAACGCAATCGGCACGCCGCCGCTCGATGGCGTGCAGGGCAGCCGGCCGACACGGGCCGAACCAGCCACGGCGCCACGCACCGATCCGCACGCGGCGGGACGATCGCGCGGCGCGCAGCGGCGTGCCGCGATCGGCTTTGCCGCCGCGTGGCTGGCGTTCTTCGCGATCGCCTGGTGGTTGCCCGCGCCCGCGCATCTTTCCGCCGAAGGCCGGGCGACGCTCGCGGTCGTCGCGTGGGTCGCGATCGTCTGGATCACCGAGGCGATTCCCGTCGGCGTGAGCGGCATCCTGCTGCCGATGCTGCTCGTGCTGTCGCATGCGAGCCCGTCGTTTCCGAAGGCGGCCAGCGGCTTCGCCGCGCCCGTCGTGTTCCTGTGCCTCGCCGCGTTCCTGTTCTCCGCGATCATGCAGGCGAGCGGGCTCGACCGGCGCATCGCCCTGCTGCTGCTCGATCGCCTGAAGGTGCGCACGGCCAACGGCGTGATCTGGGCAATGTTCGCCGGGAACTGCGTGATGGCGCTCGTCGTGCCGGCCGCGAACGCGCGTGCCGCCACGCTGCTGCCGGTCACCAACGGCATCGTCCGGCTGTTCGGCGAATCGCCGCGCGAGCGCGCCGCGCGCAAGGCGATCGTGATCCAGACGCTCGTGTACGGCGCGATGATCAGCGGCATGTGCATCCTCACCGCGCATCTGCCGAACATGGTCGTGTCCGGCCTGCTCGAGAAGCAGCTCGGCATCCGGATCTCTTACCTGACGTGGCTGAAGCTGCAGTGGCCGTATCTCGGGATGTTCGCGATCACGCAGGGCTGGGTGCAGTTCCATTTCCGCTCGCGCGCCGTCGCGCTTCCCGGCGGCCCCGGCGCGATCGCGGCGATGCGCCGTACGCAACCGCCCGCCGCCCGCAACGACTGGGCCGTGCTCGCGCTGTTCGCGGCCGTCGCCGTGCTGTGGGCGACCGAGCCGCTCCATCACCTGCCGTCGGAAATCGTCGCGCTGATCGCGCTGGCGCTGTTGTTCGCACCCGGCGTGCTGCGCTTCGGCTGGGCCGAGGTCGAGCAGCGGACGATCTGGGGCACGCTGTTCCTGCTGGCCGGTGCGCTGTCGCTGTCGTCGGCGATCAGTGCGTCCGGGCTCGCGAACTGGGCCGCCGATCACATCTACGTCGCCGCGCGCGGGCACGGCTGGTGGCTCGCGATCGCGATCGTGATGCTCGGCACGCACGTGATCCGCATCGGCATGCTGTCCAACGTCGCGGCCGTCACGATGATCGCGCCGATCGCGCTCGCGCTGGCGCCGCGCCTCGGGCTGCATCCGGTCGCGTTCACGATGCTCGTCAGCGATACCGACAGCTTCGCGTATCTGCTGCCCACGCAGATCACCGCCGGCGTCATCGCGTACAGCAGCGGCGCGTTCTCGACGGCCGACTACGCGAAGGTCGGCGCGGTATCGGTGCTGATCGCGATCGTCTATGGCCTCTGCGTGATCGCGCCGTGGTACGCATACATGGGCATCCCCGTCTGGGACGCGAGCGCGCCCTGGCCGTTCGCGCATTGAAGCGCATCGCTTTCCAACGACATCATTTTGTATTCCTCATGAACGAATCTACGGACGTCCCCGATTCCGTCGCAGCCCGCGCCGCCGCGCTGCGCGACCGCCTGGGCCCGCACGTCGCACCCGCGGGCCTGTACGAACGCCACAAGCGCCTGCCGTTCGCCGGGCGCGTGCATTGCAACGTCACGCGCCTCGAAGCCGGCGAGTGGAGCGAGATCGTGCTCGACTACGAGGTCGGCTCGTCCGGCATCGCCGACGGCGGCTGGCTGAAGGCCACCTTCAAGTTCTATTCCGACTGGGCGCTGTTCCAGACGAGCGACCCGGGCGCGGCGAACTACATCAGCGCCGAATACCATGCGGCGCCGCTCGTGCCGGGACAGAGCCCGGCCACCGTGCAGGCGCTGAACGTGCGCTTCGACCAGAAAGGGCACGAGCGGCCGTTCCAGAAGGCGGTGATCGTCGACGTCGTCGACGGCTACGTGAACGCCGGCGACCGGATCGTGATCCGTCTCGGCGATCGCCGTCGCGGCCCCGGCACGCGCGTGCAGACCTTCGCCGAGGACAACTTCCGGTTCCGGCTCTACGTCGATCCGTTGGGCACGTCGCGTTTCGTCGCGGTGCCCGGCGACGTCTCGATCGACATCCGCGCCGGCGCGCCGTCCGACGTGCTGCTGAACGGCCCGCGCTTCGTACGGCCGGGCACCCGCGCGCCATTCCGGCTGTCGCTGCAGGATCGCTGGGGCAATGCGTGTCGCGACGTCGGCGGCACCGCGCGCGTCGTTGCATATGACGCGCAAGGCGAAGCCGTCTACCGGCGCGAACATGCGCTGCCCGAGGCGGGATTCGCGAGTTGCGCGGTCGACGACCTGCCGGTCGACGCCGGCACGCTGCGCATCGTGGCCGACGTGCCCGCGCGGCCGGACGTGCGTGCGGCCGAAGCGTGGCTGACGCTCGACGCGTCGTTGCCGGTATCGCGCGCGCTATATGCGGATCTCCATGTGCATGCACACGACACGGTCGGCACCAACAGCCCCGAGTACAACGCACGCTACGCGCGCGACATCGGCGGCATCGACGTGCTCGGCTATACCGCGAACGATTTCCAGATCACCGACGAGAACTGGCAGCTCGGCGTCGACGCGGTCGAGCGCTTCAACGAGTCGGGCCGCTTCGTCGTGTATCCGGTGCAGGAATGGTGCGGCAGCTCGACCGCGGGCGGCGACCATAACGTGGTGTTCCTCGGCGACGCGCGGCCGGATTTTCCGTACAACGCGCGCGGCGAACACAACCGTACGCTGGTCTGGAACGAGGACATGAAAGGTCATGCGGTCGAGCTCGGCCGCTGGCCCGTCGAGGAACTGTGGGATGCGTATGCCGACGCTGCCGCGCAGCATCTGGTGATGCCGCACGTGGGCGGCCGCCGCTACATTCCCGACTGGCATCATCCCGAGCTCGAACGGCTGGTCGAGATCGCGTCGTCGTGGGGGCACTTCGGCTGGCTGTACCAGGACGTGATCGCACGCGGCTACCGGCTCGGCGTCGCGGCCAGCGGCGATGAACATCGCGGCCGGCCGGGTGGCGGCGCGCCCGGCGTGCAGGTGTTCGGTGTGCACGGCGGGCTGACGGGTGTGCTCGCCGACGTGCTCGATCGCAAGCACGTCGGCGAGGCGCTGCGCGCGCGCCGCACATGGGCGACCACCGGCGAGCACAGTGCGCTGCTCGTGCGTTGCGGCGATCACTGGCAAGGCGATGCGTTCGCGCATCGCGGGCCGGCGCGGCTCGACTACCGGCTGCTCGGCCAGTCCGGATGGGAATACGTGGCCGCGTACGACCACGAAGGACGGGTGTGGGAACGCAACCTGCATGCGGAACTCGGCTACGCGGATCGCCTGATCCGCGTGCGCTGGGGCGGCGCCCGCATCCGGGACCGCTATCGCTGGGCCGCGTGGCGCGGCCGGATCCGCGTCGTCAACGGCACGATCCACCGCTTCGGCTCGAACGGCTTCGAGCATGTCGAGGAGTCGGCATGGCGTACCGGCGCGACCGATGTCGAGTTCCGCAGCGACACCTATGGTGATGCGGACAGCATCGAGCTCGACATCGGCAATCTCGCCGACGCGACGATCGTGGTCGAAGGCACGATCGACAGCTTCGCGAAGGTCGGCGATCCGCTGCAGCGCAATCCGTTCGTGCACGCGCCGACGTTCCGCTTCGAGATCAGCGGCGCGGACCTGCTCGCGCAAGGAACGGCCACGCATGCGCTGGGCGGCACCGAGTTGTTCGTCGCGGTCGAACGGTTGACGGACCAAGTGCTGCCCGCCGATCTCGCGGGCAGCATCGAAGTCGCGGCGGAAAATGCGTCGTTCGGATTCCACCCCGTCTATTTCTTCGGGCGGCAGCGCAACGACAGCAAGGTGTGGTCGTCTGCCCAGTTCGTCACGTTCGAGTGACGCGCATGCGCGATCCGGGCGCCGTGCCGGCGGCGTTGCCGACGGGTCGGCCGCCGGCCGCGCATGGCCGGGCGCCAGGTACGCTACCCTGAAGCCGGCCCGCCCGGCTTGCGGAGGGAATGCCTCCCCCGCCGAGCGGGCCGCGGTGCTTTGAAACGATCAACCGAGCCACGTCCTGATATTGGTCCGCATCGCGCCGGCCGAGATCCCGTAACGGTCGTGCAGCGTCGGCAACGCGCCCGCGGCGAGGTACGCATCGGGCAGCGCGATCTGCCGGAACGGTACGGCAACGCCGGCCGCAAGCAGGGCAGTCGCCACCGCTTCGCCGAGCCCACCGATCACCGTATGGTTCTCGGCGACGATCACCATGCGCCCCTTGCGCGACGCCTCCCGAACGATGGTCGCCACATCGAGCGGCTTGATCGTCGGGACGTGCAGCACGGCTGCATCGATGCGGTCGGCTTCAAGCGCCTTCGCGACCTCGAGCGAACGCATCGTCATGATCCCGGACGAGATCAGCAGCACGTCGTTGCCGTCGCGCAGCAGTTTCGCCTTGCCGAGTTCGAAACGGTAATCGTATTCGTCGAGCACGGCCGGCACGTTGCCGCGCAGCAGGCGCGCGTACACCGGCCCCTTGTGCGCGGCAATCGCCGGCACCATCTGCTCGATGTCCAGCGCGTCGCACGGATCGATCACGGTCATGTTCGGCATCGCGCGCATCAGCGCCAGATCCTCGGCCGCCTGATGGCTCGGCCCGTAACCGGTCGTGAGGCCCGGCAATGCACACACCAGCTTCACGTCGAGATTGTCCTCGGCGATCGCCTGATGGATGAAGTCGTACGCGCGGCGCGTCGCGAATACCGCATAGGTCGTGACGAACGGCTGCGCGCCTTCGTGCGCGAAGCCGGCGGCGGCGCCCATCAGCAGCTGCTCGGCCATGCCCATCTGGTAGTAACGCTCGGGAAATTCCTTCGCGAAAATGTGCAGGTCGGTGTACTTGCCGAGATCGGCCGTCATGCCGATCACGTTGCCGTTCGTGCGCGCGAGCTTCGCGAGCGCATGGCCGAACGGCGCGGCGCGGGTCGCCTGCCCGTCGGCCGCGATGGACGCGATCATCGCAGAAGTCTTCAGGCGCGGCTTGTTTTCGACGGTGCTCATGCGTGTCTCCCTGCTTCGAGTGCGTCGAGCGCGAGCTTCCACTCGTGCGCATCGACGCGGATGAAATGGCTCTTCTCGCGTGCTTCGAGGAACGGCACGCCGCACCCCATCTTCGTGTCGCAGACGATGATCCGCGGCTGCGGCCTGTCATGTCGGCGCGCGTTGTCGAACGCAAGCTTTACCGCGTCGATATCGTTGCCGTCGACTCGCTGCGTATACCAGCCGAATGCTTCGAGCTTGTCGACCAGAGGCTCGAACGCCATGACTTGCGTCGACGGGCCATCGGCCTGCTGGTTGTTCACGTCGACGATCGCGATCAGGTTGTCGAGCTTCCAGTGCGCGGCCGACATCAGCCCTTCCCAGATCGCGCCTTCGTCAAGCTCGCCATCCGAAAAGAGCGTATAGACGAATGCGTCCGAGCCGTTGCGCTTGAGCCCGAGACAACGGCCGACCGCGATCGTGAGGCCCTGGCCGAGCGAACCGCCGGACATCTCCATGCCGGGCGTGTAGCTCGCCATCCCGGACATCGGCAAACGGCTGTCGTCGCTGCCGTAGGTTTCGAGCTCCTCGGCCGGCAGGATGCCGGCTTCGAACAGCGCCGCGTACAGCGCGATCGCATAGTGGCCGTTCGACAGCAGGAAGCGGTCGCGCCCTTCCCACTCGGGATCGTCGGGGCGATAGCGCATCGCGCCGAAGTACGCGACGGCGAGCACGTCGGCAATGTCGAGCGCCTGGCCGACATAACCCTGCCCCTGGACTTCGCCCATCAGCACGGCGTTTCTGCGGATGCGGTACGCGCGCTCGGCGAGCGTGACCGCTTCATGAATGGTTTCGGTATCCATCGTTGGCTCCAGTATTGGATCGGAAGGCATGCAGGTCGAATCGGCGGTGATCAGCGATTGACGGAGCGCGGCACGAGGAACACCAGCAGCGCGCCGAGCGTAATCGCGACGGAGATGAAGAGGAGTCCGGCGGTGG
This sequence comes from Burkholderia sp. BCC1996, assembly GCF_905339955.1. NCBI lineage: Bacteria > Pseudomonadati > Pseudomonadota > Betaproteobacteria > Burkholderiales > Burkholderiaceae > Burkholderia > Burkholderia sp. BCC1996. The sequence continues at coordinate 46,496 of NZ_CAJPHM010000024.1, read as the reverse complement.
ACTTGCCGGTCAGGTCGTTCAGCCAGCCGACGATCGCAGGCGAGAAGAAGCCCGCGAGATTGGCAAAGCAGTTGACCGCGGCGATGCCCGCCGCCGCCGACATCCCGCCGAGCAGCGCCGTGGGCAGCGACCAGAACTGCGACGACGACGCGAGGATGCCGGCGGACGCAATGCTCAGGCACACGATCGACGCGCCGACGCTGCCGAGCATCGGCAACGTCGCGAAGCCCGCCGCCGCGATCAGCATCGGCACCGCGAGATGGAAGCGGCGCTCGCGGCGGCGATCCGCGCTCATGCCGATCAGCGGCAGCGCGACGATCGCGCACGCATACGGAATCGCGGTGAACAGGCCGACCCACAGCGGATCGGCGACGCCGGCCTTGCGAATGATCGTGGGCAGCCAGAACGTGAGGCCGTACTGGCCGAGCACGACGCAGAAGTAGATCGCGGCCATCAGCCACAGGCGGCGGTCGGCGACGAACGCACGAATCGACAGGTGGGCGGTCGTGTGCTCGGCGTCGGCCGACACGTTGCGCGCCAGCAAGGCTTTTTCGGCATCGGTCAGCCATTTCGCGCCGGCAATGCCGTCATCGAGATACAGCAGGATCGCAAAGCCCAGCACGAACGAAGGCAACGCTTCGAGCAGGAACAGCCACTTCCAGCCCGCCATCGACATCGCGCCGTGCAGCGCATGCATGATCGCGCCCGACAGCGGGCCGCCAATGATCCCTGCCAGCGGAATCGCCATGAAGAACAACGACAGTGCCTTGGCACGACGTGCCGACGGGAACCAGTAGGTGAGGTACAGGATCACGCCCGGCGCGAAGCCCGCTTCGGCGACGCCGAGCAGGAACCGCAGCACGTAGAACGCGGCGGGCGACTTCACGAACACGAAGCTCGCAGAAATAACGGCCCACGTCAGCATGATGCGCGCGAGCCAGCGGCGCGCGCCGACGCGATGCAGGATCAGGTTGCTCGGTACTTCGAACAGAAAGTAGCCGAGAAAGAAAATGCCTGCGCCCATCCCGTACACGGTCTCGCTGAAACGCAGGTCGTTGAGCATCTGCAGTTTCGCGAAGCCGACGTTGACGCGGTCGAGATACGCACCGAGATAGCACAACATCAGGAACGGGATCAGCCGGCGCGCGACCTTCGCATAGGTCGCCGCTTCGAACGTCTGCGCATCGTCCCGTTGCAGCAGCTCGCCCTGAACCGGCGAGGCGGGGTACTTTGCTCTCATCTTTGTCTCCTGCCATGGCCCCGGGTTGTCCCGGGTGCATGATGGTCGGCGCCGCGCGTGTCGCGGCGCCGTTCTCAGTGAATCAGCATTCCGCCGTTGACGTCCAGCGTGATGCCCGTCAGGTAGCTCGACAGGTCGCTCAGCAGGAACAGGCACGCATTGGCGACATCGGCGGCATCGCCGAGGCGGCCGAGCGGAATGCCCTTGACGATCTCCTCGCGCACGTCGGGCGTCAGCTTGTCGCCGGTGATGTCGGTCTGGATCAGGCCCGGCGTGATCGAATTGATGCGGATACGGTCGGCCCCGAATTCGCGCGCCATCGCCTTCGCGAGGCCGAGCACGCCGGCCTTCGCGGCGCTGTAGTGCGGGCCGCCGAAGATGCCGCCGCCGCGCTGCGCGGACACCGACGACATGCACACGATGCTGCCGCCGCGCTGCTCCTTCATCGCCGGCAGCACCGCCTGCGACATGTACAGCGTGCCGCGCAGGTTCACGTCGACGATCGCATCGAAGTCGCGCCCGGAAATGTCCAGCGTGCGCACCGGCTGCGTGATGCCGGCGTTGTTCACGAGGCCGTCGATACGGCCATAACGCGCCAGCGTCGCGCGAGCCGCGGCCACGCACGCGTCGCGATCGGTCACGTCGCAGGCCAGGCCGAGGTGGCCGGGGCCAAGGTCGGCGGCGGCGGCCTCCGCGTCTTCGCGACGCAGATCGAGGATCGCCACGCGCGCGCCCTGGGCGGCCAGTGCGCGGGCCGTGGCCTTGCCGATACCGCGCGGCGATGCGGCACCGGTCACGATGATGGTCTTCTGGTCGAGCAACATCGTTCGTCTCCTGTGTTGATGTGTGTGCAGAGTGTCGGCTCGCCGGACACCCGCATCAACGCGGAAACGCTCAGGCATGGTTGAGAAAATTTCAGATGACGCCGCGCGGGCCGTTCCGGCGTGCTGCAACGCAATATTGCACGCGGCCCGGACGCGCGACGCTCAGTTCGCGCGGCGCTGCGCCGCGACCTCCCGCTCGATCCACGCAAGGAAGCGTTTCACGCGAGGCAGTTCCGCGTTCTGCCGCGGGTAAACGAGATGATGCGCACCGACTTCCACCGCATGTGTCTCGTCGAACACGGGCACCAGCGCGCCTTCGCGAATCTTCACCGACGCGAGCATCAGGCTTTCGAGCGCGATGCCGAGGCCGAGCGCGGCGGTTTCGAGCGACATGTACGACCGGTCGAACGAAAAGTCGAAGGTCTTGCGGGCCGCGAGCGATACGCCGGCCCGGCCGAACCACTGCTTCCACTGCACGAGCGGCGTTTCGGAATAGATCAGCCGATGCGCGAGGAGGTCTTCCGGCGCGTTCACCGGATGCCGTTCGAGGTACTGCGGCGACGCGAGCGGCGCGATGAACTCGCCGCGCATCGTCTTCACCTCGAGGTTGTCCCAGTTGCCGTAGCCGTGGCGGACGTCGATATCGTAGAAGCCGTTCGAGAACGACACGTTTTCGTAAGAGCACGCCAGGTTCAGCTGGATATCGCCGTTCGCTTCCTGAAACGACGACAGCCGCGGCAACAGCCACATCAGCCCGAAGCTCGGGCTCGAATGCACGCGCAGGATATCGACCTCGGCGCGGCTCGACGCGCGCTCGGTGGCGCGGCTCAGGTCGGCCAGCGAGCCGGTGACGTCCGCCAGATAGCGCTCGCCGGTCGGCGTGAGGACGAGCCCGCGCCCCGATCGCTGGAACAGCGGCTGGCCGATCTGCGATTCGAGATTGCTGAGCTGGTGACTCACGGCGGACGCGGTCAGGCCCAGTTCTTCCGCGGCACGATTGACGCTTTGGGTCCGGGCGACACTTTCGAACGCGATGATTGCCTTGAGCGGCGGGATGCGCATGTTGGTATCCGTTGGAATGAGCAGATCGCCTGGCAAAGCGATATCGAAACGACACCTGGAACATTGTCCGGGCCAGGCCACTGCAATACGTTACATGCCAATTCTAGAGTGCCCGAGGGCCGCCGTTCGCCGCAACGCGGTCCCGACCGGCGGGCGCGCACCGGTTCCCTAGGCGCGCGACGCACGCGTGGCGGGCCTGTCGGGTCAGGTTGCCCTGGCGCCCGGGCACCGCTTCGATCGATCATCGCGTCGGCGCGGCGGGTCGTCACTCCGGTTCCGGAACCGGCAACCCCAGCCGCCAGCTCAGGTTCCTGCGCGCTTGCCTCTCGCAGCGCACGTAGAAGAATTCCGTCAGATAGATGCGCGGACGCACGAGCAGCCCGCGCAGAATGGTCCGCTCATGAAAATCGTAGGCCCGGTCGTCGAGATCGGGACGCTCTGCCCGCAAACGCCGGCCGTCTTCGCGAAACCGGCTGCGGGAAGCGCCGAGCGCGGCCAGGTCGATGTCGCACGCGAAGCGGGTATCCGGTTGCGCGGCAATGCCCGCGTGGGTCGTCGCGAGGATCATCGCGCAGACGGGGTCGCACGCGCGGATTCGCCCCCCGGCCTGGTGCCGGAACCAGTCCGCGCTACGCTGCTCGTTGTCCTTCGCGCCGGGCACGAAGATCACGTCATGGAACCAGAGCGCGAGTTCGACGGCGTCCGGCGCGGGAATCGCGTCGCGCGCCAGGTCGAGATGACGCAAACATCGCCGTACATGCACGAGCGTATGGTAATGGCGCACCGGCTCCGCATAGCATTGCGCGAGCCTGCGATAGACCTCCTCGGCATGGGTCCCGCCGCTGCACGACCACAACGCGACGAACCGCGCCTGCATCCGGTTCACGTTCGCTCCTTGGACCGGGGCGTCCGCGCGGAATCGCCCCATGCCGACATGACTGCAATGCGCTCAGAGAAATTCCCTGCGGATGTCGATGCTCGAGCGCTGCCCGATGTTTCCGTAGTGATGCGCGAGCCACGCATCCGCCTCGCGTCGCCCGTGGTCATGCAGTTCGCTCAGAAATGTCCAATCCGCGTTGTACTTGCTCGATACGCTCAGCGCGGACAGCGCATCGTCGGCGCGAATGGAATGAATCAGCATTTCCTTCATCTCGCCGCGTTGTATCGTGCCTTGCTGGATCAAGTCGGTGACGAACGCGATCGCCCGCATCTCGCGCATCAGCGACGAATTGAAACTGATCTCGCTGATTCGGTTGAGGATTTCCGCGGCGGTGATCGGCACGCCGCGACGCACGAGCGGATTGATGTGCACGATCACGACGTCGCGCGTCGCGCAGTTGTAGATGAGCGGATAGATGGCCGGATTGCCCATGTACCCGCCATCCCAGTAGTACTCGCCGTCGATCGAGACCGCCTGGAACAGGGTCGGCACGCATGCCGATGCCAGCACCGCGTCGGCACTGAGGTCCGCTCCGGTGAACAGGCGGATCTTCCCCGTCTCGACGTTGGTCGCGCACACGTACAGCCGGATCGGACAGTGCTTGCGCAGCGCGTCGAAATCGACCTGGCTTTCGAGCACCTCGCGCAGCGGATTCAGGTTGTTCGGATTGAACTGATAGGGTGAAAAGACCCGCAGCATCATGTCGGCGAACGCATACAGCGGCGAATGATCGAGCCCGAAGCTGTGCGTGCCCTTCAGCCAGGGCATCCAGCGCAGCGGGTTGTAGCGCTCCGCCGATTGCGCGACCGCGTGCCAGAAGTCGTGCAGTGCCTGACGCGCGCCGTCTGCGCCGCCCTTGTGCAGCCCGTAGGCGAGTACCGCGGCGTTCATCGCGCCGGCGCTGGTTGCACTGACGCCTTCGATGTCGAGCCGGCCGTCTTCGAGCATGCGGTCGAGCACGCCCCAGGTGAAGGCGCCGTGCATTCCGCCGCCCTGCAGCGCGAGCGCAATCGGTTTGCGCGGGCCATCGTTGCCGCGTCTTGCGTGCGTGGTTGCCATGCCCGTCTCCTCGGCGCTCCGCGCAGGCGGAGCAGCGGCAGGTCATCGAGCGCACGTCGTCACGCGATCCGTCGCCGTGCGCCGTCGTTCCATTCATCCTGCGCGCGCGTCCAATGCATCAAGCAGCGCTTTCGCGTCGCGCAGGTCGCTTGTATCGAAACCTTCCGTGAAGCAGGCGAGCACCTCGGACAGCGCTCGCCTCGCCTCCACGGTTTTCCCCTGCCGCTGCAACAGCCGCGCAAGGTCCGACGCCGCCCGCAATTCCAGCGCACGGGCACCCTGGCGGCGCGCGCGCTCGATCGCCCGGTGAAAGCAGCCTGCGGCCCTGTCGTCGCGCGCCGCGACAGCCCCTTCGTCGCTCGCCGCAACGGCCTCCTGCTCGCTCGCCCCGCCGGCCAGATAGACGCCCGTGAGCCGGTACAGCTCGGCCTCGAAGCAGTGCTCACCGGTTTGCTCGACGAGCGTCGTCGCCTCTTTCAGCAGGTCCAGCGCTGCCCGCCGGTCGCCCGCGCGCCAGTAACTGTCGGCGAGCAGCGCGAGGGAATAGGGCCGCTGGTCTTCGCCGCCGGCGGCCCGCTGCGCATCGAGGCCCAGCCGCATCTGCGCGATGCCGTCCCGGATGTTGCCTTGCGCGCTCATCGCCCAGCCCCGCAGGAGCGTCCCCCATGCGAGCCAGTACGGCAAGCCGTGCTCGGTCGATACGGCAATGACCGCTTCCGCGCGCTCGGCGGCAAGCGTCGGCTCGCGCCGCAGCTGATGCAGGTGTGCCGTGTAGGTCAGGCTGAACGCCAGGGACGGCCCATAGGAAAGGTGCCGGGCGAGCGCCAGCGCTTCGACGCTGCGCCTGAGCGCCTGGTCGGGATACCCCTGGATCCACAGGGTCAACACCAGGAAACTGAGCGCCCGGATGCCCGGATCGACCCCGTGCGCGAACACGTGGGCCTGATGCTGCTCCGGATCGTAGATCGCGATCGCCTGTTCCAGGTGGGTGCGGGCGGCCGTGAAATCGCCCTGCAGGAAGAAGCACGAACCCAGCGCGCTATGGGCCTCGATGAGAAAGCCGGGGTCGTTCGCATCGCGGGCCGTACCGAGCATCTGCCGGCCCAGGTCGGTCGCGAGCGCATACTCGCCGCGCACCACGTGGTGCATCCGCAATCCCAGCTGCGTCGCGAAGCGTTGCGATACCTCGCCCGTGCGCTCGCACAACTCGAGCGCGCGCGTATAGGTGGCGCCCACCTCCGTCGCGCCATACCCGCGCACATCCATCAGGACCGGCCCGAGGGACAGCAGCAGCGTCAGCTCCCAATGCGCGCGCATCGGTGTGTCCGGCAAGCCCTTCAGCAACGCAAGCGCCGCGCCGAGGTGATTCATCGCATCGTGATGAGCCGCATGGCGCAGCGCCTGCTGGGCCGCACGATGCAGGTATTCGACCGCCTTCGGAATGTTGCCGCTCTGACCGTAGTGATGCGCTAGTTCGCTGCAGTAATCGGCGATGCGCGTCGGGAACAGCACCTCGATCGCCTGCGCGGTACGCTCGTGCAGCGCGGTGCGCCGCTCCGTGAGCAACGAGCGCCCGGCCACTTCCTGGGTCAGCGCGTGCTTGAACGAATAATTGACCTCGGGAAAGGCGGGCCGCTCGTAGATGAACTCCGCGGCTTCCAGATGCGCGAGCAGGCGACGCAGTTCGTCGTCCCGCGCCGCCACCTCGCCGCAGATGCGCCGGATCAGGCTGAACGGAAACTCGTGGCCGATCACGGCAAGCGCCTGCAGCAGTTCCTTTTCCTCGACGGGAAGCCGATCGATCCGGGCCGCCAGCACGCCCTGCACGGTGGTCGGAATATGCAGCGTCGCCGGCGTCTCCACGATGCGATAGCGCCCGGCCTCGCCGAGCAGCGACTTCTCTTCGACGAGCGTCTGCACCACTTCCTCCATGAAGAACGGATTGCCCTCCGTCTTCTCCAGAATGAGCTGCTTCAGCGGCACGAGCGTGCGATCCTCGCCGAGCAGCGCCGTGAGCAGCCCCTGCGCATCGGACGGGCCGAGCGGCTCGAGCCGGATCCTGCTGCAATGAACCGCGCCGGCCCACGCCGGCCGATACTCGGGCCGGTAGTTCACCAACAGCAGGATGCGTGCGTCCGGCACATGGTCGATCAGATAACTTAGGAATGCTTCCGTTTCACGGTCCAGCCATTGCAGATCCTCGAACAGCAAATGAACCGGCTGATTCTGGCTCTCGCGCACGAGCAGCTGCCTGATCGCGTCGAAGGTGCGCTCGCGCCGGATCTGCGGGTCCATCTCGACCAGCACCGAGCCGCCCTCGCCGATGCCGAGCAGATAGAGGACGTACGGCACGAGGTCCTCGAAACCGCGCTCCAGCGCGAGCGCCTTGCCGATGACCTTTTCCCGGCAGCGCCGCTCGTCGTCCTGCGGCGTGATCTGGAAATAGTTCTTCAGGAGCTCGATCAGCGGCAAATTGGAAAACGCCTTGCCGTGCGATACCGAAAACGTCTCCAGCACCAGCGCGCCGCGCCGTGAACGCTCCTTGAACTCGTGGAACAGACGAGACTTGCCGACGCCGGCCTCGCCCACCACGCCGACCACGCGCCCGTGCCCGGCCCGCATGGTCTCCAGGGCCCGGTTCAGGTGTTCCAGTTCCGTTTCGCGCCCGACGAACCGCGCGAGACCACGGTGCGCCGCCAGCTGCAGGCGCGTGCGCAACGCACCCAGCCCCAGCACTTCGTAGACGCATAGCGGCGCGGGAATGCCCTTGAGTTGCGTGGCCCCGAGCGCCTTGAACTCGAAATAGCCTTCGGCCAGCTTGTGGGTGGATTCGCTGACGAGAATCGACGTGGGCGCGGCGATGCCCTCGATCCGCGATGCGATGTGGATCGTATGCCCGAGCGGGTCGTATTCGGTGTGCAAGTCGTCGGTGCGGATCGAACGGACGACGACCTCGCCCGTATGCACGCCGACGCGAATCTGCAGAGGAATGCCTTCCTGAAGCCGAATCCGGTCGCCGTGCTGGCGCATCGCCTGCTGCATGCGCAATGCGGCGAAGAGCGCGCGCTGCGCGTGGTCCTCGTGGGCGATCGGCGCGCCGAACAGCGCGAGGATACCGTCGCCGAGCGATTTGGCGACGTACCCTTCGTAGTAGTGGACCGCCTCCATCATCAGCTCGACCACCGGCACGATCAGGCGATGCGCCACTTCGGGATCGAGGTCGTGGATCAGCGCGGTCGACCCGGCCATGTCGGCAAACAGCGCGGTAACGGTCTTGCGCTCGCCGGCGGGCTCGCCGCGCGCTTCCATCGCCGCGTGTTCGGCACGGATGCGCTCGGCCAGATGATCGGGCGTGTAATGAATCGGGGTGGGCGACGGCGCTTGAGCCGGCGGTCGGGACGATGGCGCCGCGGCGGCAGGTGTCGCCAGCGGCGCTCCGCAATGGCTGCAGAAGCGGGCGGCCGGCGCTGCGTCATGCCCGCACTGCGGGCAGGTGCGGGACAGCACGGCGCCACATTCCTGGCAGAACCCCGCACCGGGAGGATTCTCCGATCCGCAAATTGTGCAGCGCATAAAACCCTCTTCCAGCCAAGGGTCGACCTCGAAACATTATGCGCCACTCGCTGCCGGTATTCAGGTCGGTGAATGTGCGTACGCATGCCGACGGGCGAAGGAACGAACGGTTCGATGGGCGCTCTTCGCGATTGTCACGCGCCGGGTCGAGTCAGCGGCCGCATCATTCGCCGACGCGCAGGACATCCATGCCGATTGCCTCGGCTCGATCCGCGCCGCTCGCCGCGTCCCTACATCTTCCCCGCCAGGTGAAACCGCGACGCCGGATGCCACAGCCTGACCGACGTCGCGACGTGCTCGCCGACCCAGGTGCGGCGCTTCAACACCAGGCACGGCTCGCCGATTTCCATCACGAGATGCCGGCGCACCTGCGCATTGGGTTTCTCCGCATAGATCCGGAACTCGGCGCGCTGGATCGGCGCGAGCCGCACCATGTAGTGGTTCGGCGTCTCGATCGTGAAATCCTGCTCCAGGTAGTCGGGAAACAACGCCGGATTGACGTAGCGATCCTCGAACTGGATCGGCTCGTCTTCCTCGAAATGCACGATGCGCGAATGAAACACCGGCCCCGAGCGCAGCCCGAGCGCATCGATCGCGTCCGGGTCGACGCTGCGCTCGATCAGCACGACGCGCGCGCTGTGCCGATGACCGCGTTCCGCAATCTCGTCCGCGATGTTGCGGATCTCCAGGACCGTCGATTCGTAATGCCGGCGCTCGACGAACGTGCCGGCGCCCTGGATGCGGGTCAGCACGCGTTCGTTCGTCAGTTCGCGCAGCGCGCGCGACACCGTCATCCGGGCCACGCCGAATTCCTTGACCAGCTCGGCCTCGGTCGGGATCGCGCCGCCGGGTTTCCAGTCGCCCTTCGCGATCCGCTCGACGACGTAGCGCTTGATCTGTTGATAGGCCGGCAGTGTGCGCGCCGGCACGGCCTCGCCCGATGCCCTCGCCGGCCGTGCGGAAAGTTGTCGCTCCGTCTCGTTCATGCACCCTCGACCGAATGAATAATGGATGATCCGCCCGTCGTCGCCGGTCGTCGCCGGTCGTCACTGCAACGGCGGCGGCGCCCCCGCGACGATGCCGGCCGCGATCGCGATGTCGTCCGCGAGCGGCCGGTCGTCGCGATACGCCGGAACGCGTTCGCGCACGTGCCGCCACAGCGCGTCGGTCGACGCGGCCCGCCCGGTTTCGTTCGCTTGCAAGTCGTATGCCTGCGCGGCGGCGAGCAGCTCGATCGCGAGCACGCGCGTCGCGTTCTCGATGATGTCGAGCGCCTTCAGCGCGGCCGGCGTCGCATGACACAGGTGATCTTCCTGCAGCCCCGACGTAATGCCGCCGTCGAGGCTCGCCGGCGCCGCGAGCCGCTGATTCTGCGCGACCAGCGCGACCGCCGTGTATTGCGCGATCATGAAGCCCGAACACGTGCCGCCCGGCGCCGCGAGAAACGCCGGCAGGCCGCTCACGAGCGGATTGACGAGACGGTCCAGCCGCCGCTCGGCGATGGCCGCCACCTGCGCCATCGCGGCCGCGAGGCTGTCCATCGCCAGCGCGATGCCCGCGCCGACCGCATGCGCCTGCGAATGAACGGCCGGCGCATCGCGCGTACCGGCGACGATCGGATTGTCGGTGACGGACGCGAGTTCGCGATCGACGACGTCCGCCGTGACCGCGAACACGTCGCGCGCCGCGCCGTGCACGTGCGGAATCGTGCGCAGGCTCAGCGGATCCTGCGTATGCCGCCCGCTCGCCGCGGCGAGCATCGGGCTGTCGGCCAGCATCGTCCGCAAGCGCGCGCCGACGTGCCCGATGCCGGGCGAGATCCGCAACGCGAGCGAGGCCGGGTCGAACGCGGCGAGTTGCCCGCCGAGATTCTCGAAGCTCGCCGCCGCGATCCAGTCGGCCCAATCGAGCAGCCGTTCCGCGCGGGCCAGCGCGAGCGCGGCGAGCCCCGTGACGCACGGCGTGCCGTTGACCAGGCTCAACCCTTCCTTCGCACCGAGCACGAGCGGTTCGCGGCCGATGCGGCGCAGCGCCTCGGCGCCGCCGATGCGTTCGCCGCGGTGGCGCGCATGGCCGTGCCCGATGCAGACGAGCGCGACGTGCGCCATGTGGGTCAGATAGCCGACCGAGCCGTGCGCCGGCACCTCCGGCAGGCAATCGTGCTCGAGCAGCGCGACGAGCTGGTCGACGACGTCGGCATGGACGCCCGAATGCCCGTGCGCGAAATTGTTGATCGCGGCCGCGATGATCGCGCGCGTTTCGGCCGCGCCGAGCGGCATGCCGACGCCGACCGCGTGACTCATCAGGATGTTGCGCGACAGCGTGCTCTGCTGTGCCGGCGACACGATCACGTCGCACAGCGCGCCCACGCCGGTATTGACGCCGTAAGCGCGAATCCCGCGCGCGACGATCTCGTCGACGAGTTCGCGCGCGGCAACGACACGCGCGCGTGCCTCGTCGGCCAGCGCCAGCGGCTCGCCGGCCGCCACCGCCGCAACCTGTCGCCAGTCGAGCGGCCGGGCCGCACGGAATACGGTCATGGCAGCCTCAGTTGGTGGTGCGGTCGTGGTGGCTCGACACGAATTGCCGGAAGCGCTCGGAGCACTGGCCGCCGAACAGGTCGTCGGGCGTGCCGTCCGAGTCGACTTCGCCCTGATGCAGGAACAGCACACGATTCGACACGTGCCGCGCGAAGCCCATTTCATGCGTGACGACCAGCATCGTGCGCCCCTCTTCCGCCAGCGAGCGCATCACGCGCAGCACTTCGCCGACCAGCTCCGGATCGAGCGCGGACGTCGGTTCGTCGAACAGCATCACTTTCGGATGCATCGCGAGCGCGCGGGCGATCGCGACGCGCTGCTGCTGGCCGCCCGACAGGTGCGCCGGATAGTAGCCGCGCTTGTCGGCGAGACCGACGCGCGCCAGCAGCGCCTCGGCCTCCTCGACCGCTTCGGCGCGGCTGCGCTTTTGCACGCGCAGCGGCCCCTCGACGAGGTTGTCGAGCACCGTCATGTGGGACCACAGGTTGAAGTTCTGAAAGACCATGCCGAGCTGGGAGCGGATCCGGTCGACCTGGCGCCGGTCGCTCGGATGCAGCTTGCCGTCGCGCGCGCGCTTCATCGCGAGCGTTTCCCCGGCGAGCGCGACGGAGCCGTCGTCGGGTGTCTCGAGCAGGTTCAGGCAGCGCAGGAACGTGCTCTTGCCCGAGCCGCTCGCGCCGAGGATCGAGATGACGTCGCCCTCATGCGCGTCGAGCGAAATGCCCTTCAGCACATGATGGTCGCCGAACGACTTGTGGATGTTCTTGACCGACAGCGCAACGGGAGCAGCGGTGTTCATCGGATTCTCCTGGAAGGAATGGCGCGCTCAGGATGCGACGCGCTGGGCATTGCGGTTCGCCGCGGCGGGCGCACCGGATGGCTTCGGCGCACGCAGGTGCCCCGAGAGCCGCCATTCGAGCGCGCCGAGCAGGCGCACGACGATGAAGTTCAGGCCCAGATAGATCACGGCGGCGCAGACGAACACCTCGGTCGTCCGATAGGTTTGCTGGATGATCTGCTGCGCGACGCCCGTCACTTCCCATACCGTGACGAGGCTGGCCAGCGCGGTCGACTTGACGAGCAGCACCGCTTCGGTCGAATACGCGGGCAGGCACTGGCGTAACGCGATCGGGCCGATCACGCGCCGCAGCAGCGCGAAGCCCGACAGGCCGATCGAATAACCGGCCTCGATCTGCCCGACCGGCACGGCCATCAGCCCGCCGCGCAGGATCTCGGCCGTGTAGCCCGCCGTGCACAGCGCGAGCGACAGCACCGCGCAGACGTATGGCTCGCGCAGCAGCGGCCACATGAAGCTTTCGCGGATCACGCCGAACTGGCCGAGCCCGTAATACACGAGGAACATCTGGATCAGCAGCGGCGAGCCGCGAAACACGAGGATGTAGGCACGCGCGAAGCGGTTCGGCAGCCAGCGCGGCGACACGCGCATCGTGACGATCACGAGCGACAGCAGGCCGCCGAGCACGAGCGATGCGAAGAACAGGCCGAGCGTGGTCGGTACGGCCGCGAGCAGCTGGCGCAGCGTATCGAAGAGAAAAGCGAAATCGAGGGACATGCACGTTCTCCGTCAGTTGCGCGCGAAATTGCGTCGGAACGACCGGCCGACGATCGCTTCCGCCCGGTTGAACACGCGGTTCGACACGCCCGTCATCAGCAGATACAACGCCCCGCCCGCGACGAAGAACACGAAGTACTGGTGGGTCGAATTGGCGGCGATCTGGCTCGTGCGCAACAGCTCGGCGAGCCCGGTGACCGAGATCAGTGCCGAGTCCTTGAGGCTCAGCTGCCACACGTTGCCGATCCCGGGCAGCGCGAAGCGCAGCACCTGCGGAACCAGGATGCGCCGCAGCACCATGCTGCGCGGCATGCCGATCGCGCGCGCCGCTTCGAGCTCGCCCTTCGACACCGCGAGCACCGCCGCGCGATACACCTCCGCCTGGTAGGCGCCCGAGATCATGCCGACCGCGAGCGCACCGATCACGAACGGCGGCACGCCGATGAAGCCTTCCGCGCCGAACCACTGGCCGACGGCCGTGACGAGCGTCGAACCGCCGAAGTAGAACAGATAGATGACGAGCAGTTCGGGCACGCCGCGAAATACCGTCGTGTACAGGTCGCCGAGCAGGCGGGCGCTGCGGTAGCGCGACAGCTTCGCCGCCGCGATCGCCGCGCCGATCACCGCGCCGACCGCGAGCGCGGCGAGCGTCAGCGCGACCGTCATCAGTGCGGCGAGCAGCAGCACACCGCCCCAGCCTTCGGTTCCGAAGCCGAGCATTTCGAGAATCGCCATGCGTGCCTCCCGGCAAGCGTTGAGTGAATCGGCAGGATGCCTGCCGCCGCGCGTCGTTCGAGTCGTTCGAGTCGCTCGCGCGGCGGCGGCGTGCTTACGGCGTGACGTCGGTCTTGAACCACTTGTCGGCCAGCTTCTTCACCGTGCCGTCCGCGAGTGCCGCGCCGATCGCCGTATCGAACTTCGTCTTCAGGTCGGCATCCTGCTTGCGGAACGCGAGCCCTTCGCCCGGCCCCCAGATCGGCCCGCCGAGCTTCGGCCCCGCGAGCACGATCGACGCGGTGTCCTTCTTCGTGTTGTTCGCCGCGTAGTACGTGACGTCGTCGAACGACGCATCGATGCGCCCGGCGACGAGGTCGAGGTCGCGTTCGGGCGAAGTCTTGTACACGCGAATCGACGCGATGTCCTTGAAGCTGTCGTTGATGAATTTCGTATAGACGGTGCCCGACTGGATGCCGATCGTCTTGCCCTTCAGCTGCTTGCGCAGCGCGTCGACGGTGGGCTTGTCCGCGTTCGCGTCACCCGTCAGCTTGACCATCGGCGCGCCGGGCGCGGCCTTCGGCAGGATCTTGGTGTCGGTGACGGCGAACGTCGCGGGCGTCGCCGCATACGGACGCGAGAACAGCAGGATCTTTTCGCGCTCCGGCGTGATGGAAATCGCATCCATCAGGATATCGAACTTGCCGGCCTGCAGGCCGGGAATCATCCCGTCCCAGTCCTGCGCGACCATGTTGCACTGCACCTTGATCCGCTCGCACACGTTGGCGAGCAGCTCCGGTTCGAAACCGCCCAGCTTGCCGCCCGGCAGCGTGAGGTTCCACGGTGCGTAGCCGCCTTCGAGCGCGACCGTCACCGTCTTCCATTCCTTCGCCTGCGCCGGCGCCGCGAGCGTTGCCGCGGCGGCCGCGATGACACCGATCGTCCTGATTGCCCACTTGATCCGCTTGCCGTTCACGAGATTTCTCCTTGCGTTGAGGTTCGTCATCCCTTCGGTGCTGCAGCAAGCCGCCTCAGGAATTTGTCTATACAAGCATGCAAGAAGAAAAACAGCGCGACAAGCAGCGATCAAAAAAAACCGGCTAAACGCGGGAAATCCCCTAATTTCGGGGCTCTGACGTGCGTCGTCGTGGGGAATTCAGGCACGCGTTTGGTGCATCTCGTACGATCCAATCGCAAGGATGACTAGACAAATTCCGGATTGGATCAGCGGGCGGCAAATGCGGGGAATCCGGCCCGCGACGGGCGCGGCGCGCTCGGGTGAGCACGCCGGCCTGCCACCGCACGAATTCGTTCCGGCCGTAGCCGTGCAACCCGCTTTTCGAGCGATTGCCGGACGCACGGTCGAGCATGTTCCGGGAAGAAGGCGGCGCCAGGCCGATCGACACGGGACGTGCCGTCGATCACCCCGCCGCGGTCGAGCACGGCGAAATCGGGCGCGCACCCGGCCCCCGCGCTACTCGACATTGTCCGCGACGTCCGTCATCCGGATCATGTGCGGCTTGACGCCTTCGTCGTCCGCGGCCACCGCTTCCTTCGGATGGATCAGCGCTTCGAGCCGCGCCTTCGTTGCAATGAACTCGGGCGTATTGACCTGCGCATAATCGCGCGGCCGTGGCACCGGCACCTCGATCAGCTCCTGCACGCCGCCCGGGTTCGCCTTCAGCACCAGAATCCGGTCCGCCAGGAAGATCGCCTCGTCGAGGTCGTGCGTGATGAACAGGATCGTCACGTCGATATTGCGCCAGATGTCGAGCAGGTGGGTCTGCATCCGCGCACGCGTCTGCGCGTCGAGCGCGCCGAACGGCTCGTCCATCAGCAGGATCCGCGGGCGGTTCGCGAGCGCGCGGGCAATCGCCACGCGCTGCTTCATCCCGCCCGACAACTGGTGCGGATACACGTCGGCGAAACGCGTCAGCCCGACGAGATCGAGCCACTGCAGCGCCTCGCGCTCGGCCTCGCCGCTGCTGCTGCCGTTCATGCGCAGGCCGAACATCACGTTCTTCTTCACGGTGAGCCACGGAAACAGCGTATAGCCCTGGAACACCATCCCGCGGTCGGCGCCCGGCCCCTGCACGGGCTTGCCGTCCAGCAGCACCTCGCCGCTCGTCTGCGCGTCGAGCCCGGCCAGGATGCGGATCAACGTCGACTTGCCGCAGCCGGACGGGCCGATCACGCACACGAACTCGCGCCGGTGCGTGCGGAAGCTGATGTCGTCGAGCGCGACGCACTCGCCCTGCGGCGTCGCGAAACGCTTGCCGACATGGCGCACGTCGAGAATCACGTCGCGGGTTTTCAGCCGCGCGAAGCGCTCGCGCACCGCGTCGGATTGAATCAGGTAATCGGGAACGGTCTGCGGATTCTGCATGATGCCCTCTGCGAAAATCGGTCGATGGATGCGCGTCGACGGGTGTCACGCCTTCAGCGTGCGATCCCACGGAAACAGCTTGCGGCCGAGCAGCCCGAGCACGATGTCGGTGCCGAGGCCGATGATCCCGATCATCAGGATCGCCGCGTATACGTTGTCGAAATGCTGGTAGCGGGCCTGCTGGCTGATGTACCACGTGATGCCCGAACTCGTGCCGACGAGTTCGGCGACGATCAGGTAGGTCCACGCCCAGCCGAGCAGGATCCGCTGGTCGCGATACAGGTCCGGCAGCACGCCCGGAATCACGACGTGCGTGAGCAGCTTCAGCTTCTTCGTGCCGAGCGTCATCGCCGCCTCGAACAACCCGTATTCGAGCTTGCGCGTCGTGTTCGCGACGATCAGCACCTGCTGGAACAGCGTGCCGATCACGATGATCGCGATCTTCGGCGCGTCGTAGATGCCGAGAATCGCGACCATCAGCGCGCCGAACGCCGGCGCCGGCAGGTAGCGGAAGAACTCGAGGAACGGCTCCTGCAGCCGCGCGAGCGCACTGAAGGTGCCGCAGACGATGCCGAGCGGCACGCCGATCGCGGACGAGATCACGAAGCCCCAGAAGATGATCCGGATGCTGTGCCACAGGCTCTCGTGCAGCCACACGCCGTCGCGCGATGCGGGCGGCGTCGTGAATGCCGTGTAGAACGCGCGCAGCACCTGATGCGGCGCGGGCAGGTAGACCGGGTTCGCGCGCACGCCTTCGGGCATGGCCGCGTGCGTCGCACGCGCATGCGCGAGCTCGTCGTCGAACACATCGCGATCGATCTGCATGCCTGCCTGGAAATAGTCGACGCTCCCGGGATTCGTGATGCGCATCTGCGGATGCCAGACGAACGGCACATAGCTGATCAGGCACCAGACGGCGCACGGCAGCAGGAACGACGCGAGGCCGAGCGTCCATTTGCCGCGCGTCGTCAGTTCGCGGCGCACGGCCAGCCAGCCGGTCGTGTTGCGGGTCATTGACATGGGAATCTCCGTATCGTTGCGGGTGCCGGTCGCGCGCCGCCCAAGGGCCACGCGCGACCGGGCGTTCATTGCAATGCGCCGTCGGCGGCCTGGGCGCGGTAGGCCCGCCAGCCGCCGAAGCGCGTGATGTCCTGCGCATCGTCGAGCGCCGCGCTTTCGCACAGGAAACCCTGCATCCGCGAGCCGTCCGCGAGCGTCAGCGTGCCGATGCCGAGCGGCGCCGCAATCCCGGCGACGAAGCCGCCGTACGCGTCGACCGGCATCTCCCAGATCTCGACCGCGATCGGCGCGCCGCCGTCCGGCACGCGCACGAGGCCCGGCTTGGCGACGCCGCCGCTGGCCGCCGCGGACAGCGCGTAGAGGCGATAGGCGGCGGCCGTCGTCGTCGCGGCGACGAAACGCGCGCCCCGATCCGTGAGCTGCCCGTTCAGCGGCTCGCCACGCAGATGCGCGCCGACGACGGCCACGCGCACGACACCGGACGACGCGTTGAACGACACGTTGAACGACGCGTTGGACGACTCGTTGGACGACTCGTTGGACGACACACCGGACGACACGCCGGACGACACATCGGACGACACACCGGACGACGCGCCAGACGATGCGCCAAACGACACATCGGACGACACACCGGACGCAGGCGCCGCCGGCGCTGGCGCCCCGGCATCGCCGACGCCCGCATCGCCGCCCGCGACGGCGCCGTCGACCCACGCCTGCGCGAGATCCAGCAGCCGCGCATCGTCGTGCGCGCGGCCGACGAACGTGATCCCGAACGGCAAGCCCGCATGCCGTCCGCTTTCGCACGTGCCGGCCGGCACCGCGATCGCCGACAGGTCGAGCAGGTTGACGAAATTCGTGTAGTAGCCGAAGCGCGAGTTGACGCCGATCGGGTCGGCTTCGAGCGCGTCGACGGTCGCGGTCGTCGCCGAGGTCGGCATCACGATCGCATCGAGCCCCCCCCACGCGCGATCGGCCTCGACGCGCAGCGTCGCGAGCCGGTCGAATGCCGCGAACGCATCGGCCGCGCTGAAACGCGACGCACCGCCGACGATCTCGCGGATCACCGGATGCAGCGCATCGGGTTCCCGCGCGGCGAATGCGCCGATCGCGGCGAGCCGCTCGGCCACCCACGGGCCTTCGTACAGCAGCCGCGCGGCGGCCAGGAACGGGCCGAAGTCGATCTCGACGACCCGCGCGCCTGTCGCGCGCAGGCGTTCGAGCGCCACGCCCCACGCCGCGCGATACGATTCGTCGCCGAAGAACTCGAGCTGATCGGCACGCGGCACGCCGAAGCGCAACTGCGCGAGCGGCCGCCCCGGATGCGCGCGCAGTCCGCTAGCGCCCGGCAGCGGCTGCCACGCGCGCCCGTACGGATCGCCTTCGGTCACGCCATGCGCGACGTCGAACACGGCCCGCGCATCGGCCGGCGAGTGCGCGAACACCGACACGCAATCGAGCGAGCGGCAGGCCGGCACGACACCGAGCGTGCTCACCACGCCGCGGGTCGGCTTGAGCCCGACGAGGCCGTGGAACGCGGCCGGCACGCGCCCGGAGCCGGCCGTGTCGGTGCCGAGCGAGAACGTCGCGACGCCGAGTGCGACCGCCACCGCCGACCCGGAACTCGACCCGCCCGACGCATAGCGCGGATCGAGCGCATTGCGGCACGCGCCGTAAGGCGAGCGCTGCCCCGAGAGCCCGGTCGCGAACTGGTCGAGATTGGTCTTGCCGACGGGAATCGCGCCGGCCGCGATCAGCCGCTCGACGACGGGCGCGCTGCGTGCGGGCGTGTACGCATAAGCCGGACAGGCCGCCGTCGTCGGGATGCCCGCGAGGTCGATGTTGTCCTTGATCGCGAACGGCACGCCGTACAGCGGCAGCGTCGCGATGTCGCGCCCGGCGAGCGCGTCGGCATACCGCGTCATCTCCGCGCGCGACAGCGGCCGGATCCACGCGTGATGCGGGTCACCCTCGTCCAAATGCGCGGCGATCGCGTCGACGAGCGCATGCGGCGTCAGGTCGCCCGCTTCATAGCGCGCGCGCAGCGCGGCAATCGAGCGCAGCCCGGTCAGGAGGGAGCGTTCCGTCGTGTTCATGCGACCTCCTCGGCAGCACCCGCCTTCATCACCATCAGCCGCTGGCCGGCCACCACCGCCGCGCCCGGCGCGCAATCGATCGTCTCGATCGTGCCGTCTTCCGTTGCCGTCACCGCCACCTCCATCTTCATCGACTCGACGATCGCGACGACCTGTCCTTCGGTCACGCGCTCGCCGGCTTCGACCAGCACCTTCCACACGCTGCCCGACACGTCCGCGGCAATCGCCCGCTGCGTGTCGTCGAGCGCGCCCGCCGCGCGCGCCGCCTGCCCGTCGCCCGGCTCCGCTTCGCCGACGTATTCCGCCTGCCCGGCCGCGCGCCATCGCTCGCGCTCGGCTTCGAACGCGGTTTGCTGCGCGGCCTTGAACGTCGCGATCGACTCGGCCTCGTCGCGCAGGAAGCGGTTGTATGCGCCCAGATCGAACACGGATTCCTCGATCCTCAGCGCCGCACGGCCCGCGATGAAATCCGCACGCAGTGCGGTCAGCTCGGCTTCGCTGACTTCGTAGAAGCGGATCTCGTCGAAGAAGCGCAGCAGCCACGGCTTGCCGGCCTCGAATTCGCGCGTGGTGCGGTGGCGGTTCCACATCTGCACGGTCCGGCCGACAAACTGGTAGCCGCCGGGCCCTTCCATCCCGTACACGCACAGATACGCGCCGCCGATGCCGACCGCGTTCTCCGGCGTCCAGGTGCGCGCGGGGTTGTACTTCGTGGTCACCAGCCGGTGCCGCGGATCGATCGGCGTCGCGACCGGCGCGCCGAGATAGACGTCGCCGAGCCCCATCACCAGATAGCGCGCGTCGAACACGATGCGCTTGACGTCGTCGATGCTCGCCAGCCCGTTGATGCGCCGGATGAACTCGATATTGCTCGGGCACCACGGCGCATCGGGCCGCACCGACTGCATGTAGCGCTCGATCGCGATGCGCGTCGACGGGTCGTCCCAAGACAGCGGCAAATGCACGATGCGGTTCGGCACGCGCATGTCGGCCACGTCGGGCAGTTCGCGCTCGGCTGCCTGCAGATGCGCGAGCAGCGTGGCAAGCGGCAGCGTCCGCGCGTCGAACTGCACCTGCAGCGAACGAATCCCCGGCGTCAGGTCGAGCATGCCGGGCAGCCGGTGCGCGTCGAGCCAGCACATCAGCGCATGCACGCGAAAGCGCAGGTTCAGGTCGAGCACGAGCGGCCCGTATTCGACCAGCACGTTGCGATCGCCGGAGCGCCGGTACACCACGCCGATGCCGCCGCCGGCCGCCGGATCGCGATGCAGCACGCAATCGTCCGGCGCGTCGGCGCAAGCCGCAGGCACGACCGCGGCGGCGGCAGGCGCGGGCGACACGCGGGCGCGCACGAACTGCACGGTGTCGCCCGGGCGCAACTGCCCGAGCTTCCACAACTCGTCGCGCACGACCGTCACCGGGCACACGAAGCCGCCCAGGCTCGGGCCGTCGGGGCCCAGGATCACCGGCATGTCGCCGGTGAAATCGACCGCACCGATCGCATACGCGTTGTCGTGGATGTTCGACGGATGCAGGCCCGCCTCGCCGCCGTCCACCCGCGCCCATTGCGGCTTCGGGCCGATCAGCCGCACGCCGGTGCGGCTGGAGTTGTAATGGACCGTCCACTGCGTGCCGTAGAGCATCGCGATGTCGTCGGGCGTGAAGAAGTCCGGCGCGCCGTGCGGACCGTCGAGCACGCCGAGCGTCCATGCGTGCGTCAGCGCGGGAACCTCGGCCGCGGCCAGCGTCGCGCCCGCGTCGCCGCGCCCCGCGTCCGCGTGCAGATGCAGCACGTCGCCCTTGCGCAGCGCGCGCCCCGCGTGGCCGCCGAACTGGCCGAGCGTGAAGGTCGCCTTGCTGCCGAGATAGTCGGGCACCTGCAGCCCGCCCTTCACGGCCAGGCATGCGCGCACGCCCGCGCCCGTCACGCCGCCGAGCTTGAGCACCGCACCGGGCCGCGCGCGCAGCACTTGCCAGAACGGCGCGTGCTCGCCGTCGAGGGTGGCCGCGAGCGGCGCGCCGCCGAGCACGAACAGCGTCGCCGTGTTGAAGCGCAGCGTCGCGCCGACCATCGTGAATTCCAGCCCGGCCGCGTCGCGCGCGTTGCCGAGCAGCGCGTTCGCGAGGTCGAACGCGCGATCGTCCATCGGCCCGGACGGCGGCACGCCGACGCTCCAGTAGCCGACCCGCCCGGGGGCCTGCTGCACGGTGGTCTGCACGCCGCCGTCGAGCACGTCGATCGTGTGCGGCGCGAACGCGAAGCGCGACAGGAATGCCGTCGTCGGCGCGCCGCGCGCGAACGTGTCCGAGCCGGCGATCGCGCGCAGGTAGTCGAGGTTGGTCTCGATCCCGTACAGCTCGGTACGCGCGAGCGCGGCCTGCAATGCGGCCAGCGCGTCGCGCCGCGTATCGCCGCGCACGATCAGCTTCGCGAGCAGCGGATCGTAATGCGCGCTGATCTCGGTGCCCGCCTCGATCCAGCCGTCGACGCGCACGTCGTCCGGAAACGCGACGTGCGTGAGCAGGCCGGCGCTCGGCAGGAACTGCTTGTGCGGATCCTCCGCATACAGCCGCACCTGGATGCTCGCGCCGCGCGGCGCGACCGCGAGCGTGTCGAGCGGCGGCAGGTCGCCTTCGGCCTGCAGGATCATCCATTCCACGAGATCGACGCCCGTCACCGCTTCGGTCACGCAATGCTCGACCTGCAGGCGCGTATTCACCTCGAGGAAATAGAACTGGCGCGCGTTCGCGTCGAACACGAATTCGACGGTGCCGGCCGATGCGTAGCCGACCGCGCGGGCGAGCCGCACCGCGCTCGCGTGCAGCGCGTCGCGCTCGGCATCGGTCAGGTCCGGCGCGGGCGTTTCCTCGATCACCTTCTGGTTGCGGCGCTGCACCGAGCAATCGCGTTCGCCGAGCGCGATCGCGCCGCCCCGGCCGTCGCCGAAGATCTGCACTTCGATGTGCCGCGCGTGTTCGACGAACTTCTCGAGATAGACGCCCGCATGCGCGAAGTTCGCGTTGCCGAGCCGCACGACGGATTCGAACGCTGCCTCGAGCTGCGCGGCATCGCGGCAGAGCGACATGCCGATCCCGCCGCCGCCGGCGGTGCTTTTCAGCATCACCGGATAGCCGATCGCGCCGGCTTCGGCGAGCGCCGTCGCCACGTCGTCGAGCAGGCCCGTGCCCGGCAACAGCGCGACGCCCTGTGCGGCGGCGAGCGCGCGCGCGGTGTGCTTGAGGCCGAACGCGCGCATGTGATCGCCGCGCGGGCCGATGAAGCGCAGGCCCGCCGCTTCGCACGCATCGGCGAAGCCCGCATGCTCGGACAGGAAGCCGTAGCCGGGATGCACGGCCTGCGCGCCGGTCTCGCGCGCGGCGGCGAGGATCGCCGCGACGTTCAGGTAGCTGTCGGCGGCCGGCGCCGGCCCGACCCGCACGGCTTCGTCGGCGAGCGCCACGTGACGCGCGTCGCGATCGGCGTCCGAATAGATCGCGACCGACGCGATGCCGAGCCGCTTCAGCGTGCGGATCACGCGGCATGCGATTTCGCCGCGGTTCGCGACGAGGACTTTGGCGAATCTCATGCGGCCTCCCGAGAACGATGGCGAGCGTGGGCGTGGTTCATTCGGCCTCCCAGATCGTGAGGCGCACGGGCGTCGGGTTGTAGCCGTTGCACGGGTTGTTGAGCTGTGGGCAGTTCGAGATCAGCACCGTGACGTCCATCTCCGCGCGCATCTCGACGTACTTGCCGGGCGCGGAAATGCCGTCCTCGAACGTGAGCCCGCCGAGCGGCGTGACGGGCACGTTCATGAAGAAGTTGACGTTGCCGACGAGGTCGCGCTTGCCGAGCCGCGCACCCGCGCCGCACGTGCAGTGCGCGATCGCGTTGAGGAAGCTGTCGCGGCAGTTGTGCATGTAGCGCTTGTCGAGCGCGTAGCGCACGGTGTTGCTCTCGGCCGCGCACGCGCCGCCGAGCGTGTCGTGGCGCCCGCACGTGTCGGCGACGATCGTCACCATCGGGTTGCCCCGGCTGGACAGCAGCACGCTGCCCGCGCTCAGGTACAGGTTGCGCTGCGCGCGAATCGTGTCCTGGGCGCTGTAGCGCTCCTCGGTGTCGTCGGTGCGGTAGAACAGCGTGTCGACCGCCTGGTTGCCTTCCAGGTCGAGGATGCGGAAGACCTGGCCGCGTTTCAGGTCGTGCAGCCACGGTTCGCCCGCGTTCAGCGTGGTGTCGTGGATCGCGTCGCGCGGGTCGAGACGGCTTTCGATGATCGGCATGGTCCGGCTCCTTACGCGAACAGGCGGTCGGTGTTGGTGAAGCCGCGCATGTTCTCGGCGCACGCGCGCCGGCACGGGTCGTCCTCGGGCGCGGCGCCGTCCGCCGGATACGCGCGGTACGCGATCAGCTTCACGGGCTTCGGCGCATAGTCCGGCCGCGGATCGAGCGGATGCGGCGCGGTCGAGAACGCCGCGAGCGTGTTCATCTCGAAGCGCAGGTCGAGCGCGCTGCCGGCCGGCGAATGTCCGGCGACGAAATCGAGCGTGCCGTCGTCGCGCGTGTCGAGCCGGCTGAAGAAGTTGACGTTCGCGGCGAGATCGCGCGCCGACAGTCCGTATTTCGCGAGCTCGAGCACGAGGCTGTCGCGGCCGTTGCGGATCATCGCGTTGCGATCGGCCTGGTACGAGGTCGTGCCGTACTTGTGCGCGAACAAGCGCGCATCGCCGACGCCGCCGAGCGGGTCGTGCCAGCCGAGCGTGTCGGCCGTGATCGACGCGATCACGCGCCCCATGTCCGTGTACAGCGCATGGCCGCGCGTGAGATGCGCGGTGTGCTGCGCCTTCAGCGTATCGGCCATGTTGTAGCGTTCGAGCGGGTCTTCCTGGCGATGAAACACGGCGGACAGGTTCGCGCCGCCGTCGACGTCGACGACGCGCAGCGCGAGGCCGCGGCGCAGGATGCCGGACCAGTGGGTTCCCGCGGGAATCAGCGTTTCCCACACGACGTGCGGCGGCGGGGCAAGGAGGGCTTGGGGGCTCGGCGACATGGCGGCTCCGTGGAGGGTTGGACAAAAGGCGTGAGAGGGCGACCGAACGACATCGCGACCTCCCGGGCTTTTATCCCTCCGTGGAGCCTCGCCGTTTCCTCGAAGCGAGGCGAAGGCAAGACCGGATTGCTCTCGGACCAGTCATCGCGCGGCGCGAACGCCGCACGACCGGAACCCTAGCGATCCTGAAGATGATGCAAATTGCTTCGCACCTCTCGAGCGTCAATCTAGCGAGTTGCGTGCCAGCCGCCGTGCAACGACCACACGACGACCGCGCAACGACCGCACGACGCGGCACGACGGCGCGACGACCCGCGGCATGCACGAATCGGCGGCGGCGGCGGCTTGCCCTCGCAGCGGGCGTGCGGCGCACCATGCGCATGCGATCGCGCACCGGCGCAGTGCGGATCGTGCGCACCTGCGCCGCGCGTTCGGCAATGGCATGGGCATTGCTGAACGGATGCATCGTCACTCGATATCTCACGCGTCATGAACAAGCTCGACCTGCTCCGGCGCGCATTGAGCGCGCTGTTCTCCGCCCGCTTCATCGAACTTCAGCGCGCCGCGCGGCGCCGTTGAATCGCGTGACCGCGTGCCATTGGCACGCTTCTCGCTCGGCATGACGCCGAGAGGTGCGGCAGCGTCGCATCTTAGGGGTGCTAGGGTTCCGGTTCATCGAACGTCTGGTCCGAGAGCAGCCCGGCGCGGGTGCGTCCGATCGCGAGACCGGACGCACCCGCGCTACACGGCGGGACAAAAGCCCGGGAGATTGGCGATGGCAACGGCCGTCGCGCCTCTCCGTGGCCGCTTCGTTCGTTCCGCATCCGCAGGAACCGGCCACGCGGCCGGACCGCGCACAGGCGCGGTCCGAATCGACGATCCCGATCCCGGTCTCCTGGAGAACAACGATGACCCGTCCCGCCCCGGCGTTCCGCCGCCTGCCGTCCCTCCGTTTCGTCCGTCACGCATTGGGGGCCGCCGTCACGGCCGCCGCGCTGTTGACGGCGCCCGCCGTGCACGCGGCCGCGCCGCTGAAGATCGGCTACAGCGACTGGCCCGGCTGGGTCGCGTTCCAGGTCGCGCTCGACAAGGGCTGGTTCAAGGAAGCCGGCGTCGACGTCGACTTCGAATGGTTCGATTATTCGGCGTCGCTCGACGCGTTTTCCGCGGGCAAGCTCGACGCGGTCGCGGCGACCAACGGCGATGCGCTCGTCACCGGCGCGGCCGGCGCGAAGAACGTGATGATCCTGCTGACCGACTACTCGGCCGGCAACGACATGATCGTCGCGAAGCCGCCGCTGCGCACCGTCGAAGGCCTGAAGGGCAAGAAGGTCGGCGTCGAGCTCGGCCTGGTCGATCACCTGCTGCTCGAAACCGCGCTGCAGAAGCACGGGCTCAAGGACGGCGACGTCACGCTCGTGAATGCGAAAACCAACGAACTGCCGCAGGTGCTCGGCTCGTCGTCCGACATCGCCGCGGTGGCCGCCTGGCAGCCGAACGCGGGCGAGGCGCTGAAGCGCGCACCGGGCGCACGGGCGATCTTCACGTCGGCGGATGCGCCGGGGCTGATCTACGATGCGATCACGGTCGCGCCGGCGAGCCTCGCCGCGCGCCGGGCCGACTGGGCGAAGGTGGTCAAGGTCTGGTACCGCTGCGTCGCGTACATCAACGACCCGAAGACGCAGGCCGACGCGGTCAGGATCATGTCCGCGCGTGTCGGGCTCGCGCCGGAACAATACCTTCCGCTGCTGAAGGGCACGCACCTGCTCGACGAGGCTGCCGCGAAGCGTGCGTTCCGCAAGGGCGACGGGCTCGATTCGATCTATGGCTCGACGCGCAACGCGAATGCGTTCAACGTGCGTAACGCCGTGTACAAACAGTCGCAGGACGTCGACGCGTATATCGATCCGCGCTTCACCGCGCCGCACTGACCGTCGCGGGTTCGCTTGCAGGCCGGGCCGGGCATGCCGGTGGCGGGTCCGGCCCGCTCACCACGAACACCCGGGCACGCGCGTGCCCGATGGAGATCGAAGCAGCAGGACGCGGGAATCGTGCGCGGGCCGAACGGTTCCCGCGCATGCCGACCGCTAGCCGCGGCAAGCGTCGGGCCGCCGGCGAGCCTCGACGCCGCCATGCACGGCGCTCATGCGCTGCATGAAAACTAATCGATTGTTGGCAGCGCCGATCGACCCCGACAATCCGCTTCATGCCCGTTGCTTGCGGTACGGGCCACTCCCCCTCCCAATCGGCACGTCACGATCCATGAACCATCCCGCCCCTGTCTCCTGCATTGCCGAGGCCTGCGCGGCCACGGCCGCTCCGTTCCATGCGCGCCCCCGCACCTGCGGCGAAGCGCTCGTCGATCTTCTCGAGCGCCAGGGTGTCGAATGCGTGTTCGGCATTCCCGGCGTGCATACCGTCGAGCTCTATCGCGGCCTCGCCGCATCGTCGATCCGTCATGTGACGCCGCGCCACGAACAGGGGGCCGGATTCATGGCCGACGGCTATGCCCGCGTCACCGGCCGGCCGGGCGTCTGCTTCATCATCACCGGGCCGGGGATGACCAATATCGCGACCGCGATGGCACAGGCCTACGCGGATTCGATTCCGATGCTGGTGATCTCGAGCGTCAACGCGCGGCGTGAGCTCGGCAGCGGCGACGGCCGCCTGCACGAGCTGCCGTCGCAGCGCGACGTGTTCGCGGGGCTCACCGCGTTCTCGCACACGCTGCTCGACGCGGCCGACCTGCCGCAGGTCCTCGCGCGCGCCTTCGCGGTGTTCGAAAGCGCGCGTCCGCGGCCCGTGCATATCGAGATCCCGCTCGACGTGATCGTGATGCCGGCGCCCGCGCTGCCCGCCGCGCCGCTCGCGCTGCCCGCGCGCCCCGCGCCGGATGCGAACGCGCTCGCGGCAGCCGCCGACCTGCTCGCGCAGGCCCGGCGGCCGCTGATCCTGGCCGGCGGCGGCGCGATCCACGCCGCGACGGAACTGCGCGAACTCGCCGAACGCCTGCACGCGCCCGTCGCGCTGACGATCAACGCGAAGGGCCTGCTGCCGGCCGGCCACCCGTTGCTGATCGGCTCCACCCAGTCGCTGCCGGCCACGCGCGCGGCGATCCGCGAGGCCGACGTGGTGCTCGCGGTCGGCACCGAACTCGGCGAAACCGATTACGACGTCACGTTCGACGGCGGCTTCGCGATCGACGGCCGGCTGATCCGCATCGACATCGACGCGCAACAGCTGATGCGCAATGCGCGCGCCGAAATCGCCATCGCCGGCGATGCGCGGCTGGCGCTCGGCGCGCTGTCGACCCGCGTGCACGAACGGCCGGCACCGGCACCCGAGCCCGGCTGGGGTGCGCCGCGGGTGGCCGCCGTGCGCGCCACGATCGCGGCCGGCCACGACGACGACGCGCGTGCCCAGGCACGGCTGATCGAGACCATCGTCACCGCACTGCCCGGCGCGATCATCGCCGGCGATTCGACGAGCCCCGTCTACGTCGGCAATTTCACGCACGATGCGCCGGCACCGCGCAGCTGGTTCAACTCGTCGACCGGCTACGGCACGCTCGGCTACGGGCTGCCCGCCGCGATCGGCGCAAAGCTCGCCGCGCCTGCGCGGCCCGTGGTGTGCCTGATCGGCGACGGCGGCCTGCAGTTCACGCTGCCGGAGCTCGCGAGCGCGGTCGAGGCTTGCGTGCCGGTGATCGTGATCGTCTGGAACAACCGCGGCTACGGCGAGATCCGCAAATACATGGTCGAGCGCGACATCACGCCGGTCGGCGTCGATCCGTATACGCCCGATTTCCAGACGCTCGCACGCGGCTTCGGCTGCGCGGCGCAGGCGGCCGCGACGCCCGACGCGCTGGCCGACGCGCTGCGCGATGCGACGGCACGTCCGATGCCGACCGTGATCGAAATCGACGAGGCAACCTGGTTCGGTCAGGTGCGGCCATGAGCACGACGCCCGATCTCGCGTTCGATCCGCCGCTGCACACGCGCCATTTCATCGACGGTACGTGGCGCACGAGCTTCGGCGGCGCGACGCTACCCGTCGTCGACCCGTCGACGGAAATGATCATCGCCGACGTCAGCGCAGGCGGCGAGGCAGACGTCGAGCGTGCCGTGCAAGCAGCATCGCGCGCGTTTCCCGGCTGGAAACGCACGACCGGCGCCACGCGCGCGGCGCTGCTGCGTGCCATCGCGCGCGGCGTCGACGCACGGCGCACGCGGCTCGCGACACTGCAGTCGCTCAACAACGGCAAGCCGTTCGCCGAAGCCGAGATCGACGTCGCCGACGTGATCGCCACCTTCGACTACTACGCGGGCCTCGCGGAGGCCCTCGACACCGACGGCGAAACCGAGATCGCGCTGCCCGGCGGCGACCATCGCGCGTGGATCCGGCGCGAACCGGCCGGCGTCGCCGCGCTGATCGTGCCGTGGAATTTCCCGATGGTCACGACCGCATGGAAGCTCGCGCCCGCGCTCGCCGCCGGCTGCACCGTCGTGCTGAAGCCGTCCGAGATCACGCCGCTGCCCGAGCTCGAACTCGCCGCGATCGTCGCCGAAGCGGGCCTGCCGCCCGGCGTGCTGAACGTCGTGACGGGCACCGGCCACGAGGTCGGTGCCCGGCTGTGCGCGCATCCGCTCGTCGCGAAGGTGTCGTTTACCGGCAGCACGGCGGTCGGCGCGCAGGTCATGAAGACGGCCGCGGACACGATCAAGGGCGTCGGTCTCGAACTCGGCGGCAAATCGTCGATCGTCGTGTTCGACGACGCCGACCTCGATCACGCGGTCGACCTGGTCGCGGGCGGCGGCCTGTTCAACGCCGGGCAGATGTGTTCGGCGACCTCGCGCGTGCTCGTGGCCGCCCCGCTCGCCGACGACCTGATCGCGCGCCTCGCGCGACGGATCGAGACGACCGTCGTCGGCCCGCCATTCGCACCCGGCGTGCAGATGGGCCCGCTGACGAACCGCGCGCAATACGAACGCGTGAAGCGCCACATCGCACAGGGCCGCGCCGATGGCGCGCGGCTCGTGACGGGCGGCGACGCGCTCGCCGGCCCCGGCTACTTCATCCGCCCCGCGCTGTTCGCCGACGTGCCGGCCGGCTGCGCGCTATGGCGCGACGAAATTTTCGGGCCGGTGCTGTGCGTGCGCGCGTTCGACGCCGAGGACGACGCGATCGCGGCCGCCAACGATACCGAATACGGGCTCGTCGCAACCGTCGTCACACGCGACGCCGCGCGCGGCAGGCGGGTCGCCAATGCGCTCGAAGCGGGCGTCGTGTGGATCAACACACCGCAACTGATCTATCCGCAAACCTCATGGGGCGGCTACAAGCGCAGCAGTGTCGGGCGCGAGCTCGGCCCGTTCGGGCTGGCCGCCTTCCAGGAGATCAAGCAGGTCATGACGGCGGCCCGCTGAGGCCGGCGACCCATGCGTTTATGTCATGGCCCGCATGCGGATATTTCGTTTGTTGCGGAAATTTGACCTCCCTACAGTTCATCCACACCCGCGCCGCCTTTCGGCGACCGGCATCGAACCACACGGCATCGTTCATCAGGAGACGGCCATGCAACACTTCAAGGCGGGCAGAAGGCAGGTGATCAAAACCCTCGGCACGGCACTCGCCGCATCCGCTATTCCGATGCCGTTCATCAGGACTGCGAAGGCTCAGTCGGGCAGCTTCGCGGGCAAGACGCTGCGCCTGCTCACCTGGTCCGACGATACCGGCGCGGCCGCGCTGCGCAACATCGCGGAAACCTTCAGCAAGCAGACGGGCGCGCGCGTGATCGCCGATCGCGCGGACGGCACGTCGGGGATGGTCGCGAAGGTCAAGGCCGCGGGCGAGCGGCCGACCTACGACGTCATCACGCTCGCGGGCGTCGGTGCGGCCGGCCTCGCCGACGCCGGCCTGCTCGCGAAGCCCGACCTGAACCGGCTGCCGAACCTGAAGGACGTCGCGCCGCAATACCGCACGGGCGCGAACGGCTTCGGCATCGGCTACCTGCTGTGGTCGGACGGGCTGATCTACAACACGGCGACCGTGAAGAGCGCGCCGTCGAGCTACGAGGCACTGTGGGATCCGAAATATGCCGGGCGGCTGTTCCTGCCGCCGCCGGAGTGGGCCGAAGCGGTCGACCTCGCGATCATCGCCGCGAAGCTGGCCGGCGGCTCGCAGCAGAACATCGATCCGGGGTTCCGGAAGCTCGCGCAGCTCAAGGATCGCGTGATGACCCTCGGCGAGAACCCGAACCAGGTCGCTGACCTGTTCCGCACCGGCTCGCTCGACATCGGCGGCATCTATTCGCCGGCGTTCTTCCCGGACCAGATCCGCAAGCCCGACTACAAGATGGGCGTGACGTACGGAATGAAGGAAGGCTTCGCGACGCAACTGATGTTCACGGTGATCCCGAAGGCGCATCCGGGCGACCTCGACCTGATCCACGCGTTCATCAACCATTCGCTCGACGCGGGCGTGCAGGGCCGGATGGCGGCCGACGTGCTGAACGGGCCCGTGAACGGCAAGGCCGTGATTCCCGCGGAAAGCCGCGCGTTCGTGCCGTCGCCGCAGCAGATCGCGGAGAAGGCCGTGCTGCACGACGACAAGGCGCTCGCCGTCGTCCAGCCGGCGTGGATCAAGCGCTACACGGGCCTCTTCGCGGCGTAACGACATGGCCTCCCTGTCCTCCCCCCGCGACGCGGCGCCGGCCGCCGGCACACCGGCCGGCACCGGCTCGGACGCCGGGCCCGCGCTGGCCGGCGTGCCGCCGTGGCTGCTGCTCGCGCCGATCCTCGCGTTCCTCGCGGTGCTCGTCGCCGCGACGCTCACCGTGTTGCGCATGAGCGTCGGCGTATCCGGCGACGAATGGCGGACCTTCACGCTGCAGAACTACGCCGATCTCGCGGACCCGTACTTCACGAAATCGCTGTGGCTCACACTGCGCCTCGCGTTCCAGAGCATGGTGTGCGCGGTGCTGCTCGCAATCCCGGTCGCGCTCGCGATGGCGCGCACCGAATCGCGGCTCGCGCGCCGGCTGATGCTCGCCGGCGTGTTGCTGCCGCTGCTCGTGAACCTGCTGCTGCAAGGTTATGGCTGGCTCGTGATGCTCGGCCCGGCGGGATTGCTCAATCGCGCGCTGCTGGCCTCGGGCGTCGTCGATCGGCCGCTGCAACTGCTGTACCGCGAGCACGGCGTGCTGCTCGGGCTGATCCAGACCGCGTTCCCGCTCG
Organism: Burkholderia sp. BCC1996; assembly: GCF_905339955.1. NCBI lineage: Bacteria > Pseudomonadati > Pseudomonadota > Betaproteobacteria > Burkholderiales > Burkholderiaceae > Burkholderia > Burkholderia sp. BCC1996. Next base: position 15,186 of record NZ_CAJPHM010000024.1, on the reverse strand, counting down.
CCGTGCTGCCGCTGTCGAGCGCGCTGCGCGCGGTGTCCCGCGCCTACGACGAAGCCGCCGCGACACTCGGCGCGAGCCGCTGGCAGACGCTGCGGCACGTGACGCTGCCGCTCGCGATGCCCGGCCTCGTCGCCGGCGCGCTGCTCGTGTTCGCGTACAACGCCAGCGCATTCGCGGTGCCGCTGCTGCTCGGCGGCCGACGCGTGCCGATGCTCGCGGTGCTCGTGCACGACCAGGTCGCGCCGCTGCTCAATTGGCCGGCCGCGTCGGCATCGGGCGTCGTGCTGATGGCCGCGACGCTCGTCGTGATGGCGGTGTCCCAGCGCCTCGTGCGCACCCTGCAACGTGCCGGCGAGGTGAGCCGATGAATACCCTGCTCTTGCGTACGCCCCTGCCCGGCCGCCTCGGTCTCGCGACGGGCACGCTCGCGACGCTCGTGCTGTTGCTCGCCGCACTGCCGATCCTGACGATGATCACGATGTCGTTCGGCGCATCGGGCACGCTCGAATTCCCGCCGCGCGAGTTCAGCCTGCACTGGTATCGCGCCGCCTGGCAGACGTTCGTGTCGTCCGATGCGGGCAGCGCGCAGTCGATGGGCGCCGCGCTGACGACCAGCCTCGTCGTCGCGGTCGCGACGATGCTGATCGCGACCGCCGTGTCGGTGCCCGCGGCCTACGCGCTGTCGCGCTGCCGCTTCCGCGGCAAGGCGCTCGTCGAGCAGCTCGTCGCGTTGCCGATCGTCTATCCGCTCGTGATGCTCGGCCTCGCGCTGCTGATCGTGTTCAACGCGCTGCCGGTCGAGCTCGGCATCGTGCGGCTCGTGGTCGCGCACGTGATCCTGACGCTGCCGTTCACCGTGAAGAACTGCGCGGCCTCGGTAGCGTCGATCGGCCCGGACTTCGAGGAAGCCGCGTGCGTGATGGGCGCGAGCCCGCGGCGCGCGCTCGTCGACGTCGTGCTGCCGCTGATGCGGCCCGGGATTCTCGCCGGGATGCTGTTCGCGTTCATCGTGTCGTTCAACGAATTCACGGTGACGTTCTTCCTGTACAGCATCGACACGATGACCCTGCCGGTCTGGCTCTACAGCCGCACCGTGTCGTCGCTCGACCCGACCGTGTTCTGCTTCGCCGTGTTCACGGTCGCGATCGACTTCGCGCTGATCTGGATGCTCGAAAAACTCGTCGGCGACAAGGGCGTCGCGCTCTGATGCGCGCACGGCCCCGCCCTCGACCATGCAAGGAACCGTCATGACCCAGCTCATCCTCCAGAACGTGACCAAGCGCTTTCATCAGGCGTGTGCGGTCGACCACGTCGACCTGTCGGTGCCGGACGGCAAGCTCGTCTGCTTTCTCGGCCCGTCCGGCTGCGGCAAGACCACGCTGATGCGGATCATCGCCGGCCTCGACACGCCGACCTCCGGCACGGTGACGTTCGCCGGCCGCGACCTCACGCACGTACCCGCCAACCGGCGCGACTTCGGCATGGTGTTCCAGTCGCTCGCGCTGTTTCCGCACATGACGGTCGCGCAGAACATCGCGTACCCGCTGCGGCTGCGCAAGACGGACCGGGCCGCGCAGGCGCGGCGCGTCGCCGAGCTGCTGGAGTTGATCCAGTTGCCGCACATGGCCGACCGGCTCGTCACGCAGCTGTCGGGCGGGCAGCGCCAGCGCGTCGCGATCGCGCGCGCGATCGCGTCGTCGCCGCGCCTGCTGCTGCTCGACGAGCCGCTGTCGGCGCTCGACGCGAAGCTGCGCGAGGCGATGCAGGTCGAGATCCGGCTGCTCCAGCAACGGCTCGGCATCACGACGATCATGGTCACGCACGACCAGCGCGAAGCGATGACGATGGCCGACGAGATCGTCGTGATGGAGAAAGGCCGCATCCAGCAGGTCGGCCGGCCGCTCGACATCTATCGCGACCCGGTCAACGAATTCGTCGCCGACTTCATCGGCCTCGGCAACATCCTGCCGGTCGCGTGCGACGGCGACGACGCGATCGTCCTGCCGGGCGGACAGCGCCTCTCGATCGGGCGCGCATCCGACACGCCCCGCGAGTCCGACGCCGTGCGCCTGCTGATTCGCCCCGAGGACGTATGCGTGCGCCCGGGCGCGACGGCGTCGGGCACGCCGAACACGCTCGCCGGCACGATCACGTTCGTGCGCGACGTCGGCGCGTCGATCGAGGCGACCATCGATTGCCACGGCTTCACGCTGACGGCCGCGACCACGCCGCGCGAGACACCCGACCTGCACGTCGGCATGCCGGTTGCCGCCGAACTGCCGGCACACGCATGCAAGCTGATCGCCGCACGCGGCGCCTGATTTTCCTTTCGTTCCCCAACGCAGCAACAAGGATCCCGCCATGAACGTATCGACCCAAGCCAACCGCCTCGTGCGACGCCTGCTCGCCCGTACCGCCCTCCTCTGCGCCTGCGCCGCCGGCGTGGCCGCCGTCACCCCGCTCGCGCACGCCGACGCGCTCGACACGATCGCGAAATCGGGCGTCGTGCGCATCGGCGTGTTCGAGGACTACCCGCCGTTCGGTTCGATCGGCCCCGACATGAAGCCGCAGGGCTACGACATCGACATGGCGAACCTGATCGGCAAGGCGCTCAACGCGAAGGTCGAACTCGTGCAGGTCACCGGCGACAACCGGATGGCGTATCTCGCCGACCGCAAGACCGACATGCTGCTGTCGGTCGGGCAGACGCCGGAGCGCGCGAAGGTGATCGACTTCTCGAACGCGTATGCGCCGTACTACCTCGCGGTGTTCGGCCCGAAGTCGCTCGCGGTGAAGGGCAACGCCGATCTCGCCGGCAAATCGGTCGCGGTCGCGCGCGGCACGCTCGAGGACCTGAGCATCAGCAAGGTCGCGCCGCCGAGCGCGACGATCAAGCGCTTCGACGACCCGAACGGCGCGATCGCGGCGTTCCTGTCGGGACAGGCGCAACTGCTGGTGGTCGGCAACGACGTCGGCGCAACGATCATCGCGCGTCATCCGTCGATCGATCCGGAACAGAAGTTCTCGCTGTTCAGCTCGCCCGACCACGTCGGCCTGAACAAGAACGAGCCGCGCCTGATGCAGAAGGTCAACGACGCGATCGCCGGCGCGAAGAAGAACGGCGCGCTGAACACGCTGTCGCAGAAGTGGCTGCACGCGGCGCTGCCGGCCGATCTGTGATGCGCAGCGCCTTCGCCCCGCACGCTCGACCCAAGGCATCGCGATGAGCTACGTGTTCGACTTCAGCGATTTCGGTCTCTACGCCGGCATGCTCGCGCGCGGCGTCGGCGTGACGCTCGGCCTGACCGCGGCCGCGACCGTGCTCGGCGGCCTGCTCGGCACCGGCGGCGCGTGGATCGCGCTCGCCGGCCCGCGCTGGGCGCGCGCGCTCGTCGCGTCCTACGTCGAGCTGATCCGCAATACGCCGTTCCTGGTCCAGTTGTTCTTCATCTTCTTCGGGCTGCCCACGCTCGGCGTACACCTCGACGAAGCGCAGGCGGCCGTGCTCGCGATGACGGTCAACCTGGGCGCCTATGCGGTGGAGATCCTGCGCGCCGGGATCGAATCGGTGCCTCACGGGCAAGTGCAGGCCGCGCGGGCGCTCGGGCTGCACGGCCGGCAGGTGTTCGGCCACGTCGTGCTGCCGCAGGCGCTCGCGAACGTGTACCCCGCGCTGCTCGGGCAGGTCTTGATCGTGATGCTCGGCTCGGCGGTCGTGTCGCAGATCTCGGTGCCCGACCTGACCTACGCGGCCAACTTCATCCAGTCGCGCAACTTCCGCGCGTTCGAGATCTACGTCGTCGTGACCGCGATCTACCTGCTGCTGTCGATCGCGCTGCGCATGCTGCTCAATCGCGTCGGCCGGCGGCTGTTCGCCGGTCGCACGCGCCACGGCGCGGCTGCCGCACCGCGGCGCACGCGAGTTGCCCGCTTCACGTGGCGAGCCCGCTCCCCTGAAACCCACCTGCCGACGGAACGTGCGCGATGATCGAATTCACCTTCCAGGATATTGCATGGAACCTGCTGCTCGCCGCGCGCTGGACCGTGCTGCTGTCGCTGATCACGTTCGCCGGCGGCGGCCTCGCCGGGTTCGCGCTGCTGGCGATGCGCATCTCGCCCGTGCCGGCGCTGCGCCGCTTCGTGATCCTGTACATCGAACTGTTCCAGGGCACGCCGTTGCTGATGCAACTGTTCCTCGGCTTCTTCGGATTGCCGCTCGTCGGCATCGACGTGACGCCGTGGGTCGCGGCGTCGGTCGTGCTGACGCTGAACGCCAGCGCCTGTCTGGCCGACATCTGGCGCGGCTGCGTCGACGCGGTCCCGCACGGCCAGTGGCACGCGGCGGCCAGCCTCGGCATGACGTGGACCCAGCGGCTGCGCTACGTGGTATGGCCGCAGGCGTGGAAGATCGCGCTCGCCCCGACCGTCGGTTTCCTCGTGCAGGCAGTGAAGAGCACCGCGCTCACGTCGATCATCGGGCTGACCGAACTGACCAAGACCGGCAACATCATCACCAACGCGGTATTCAAGCCGTTTCCGATCTACGCGATGGTCGCGCTGCTGTACTTCGCGATGTGCTTCCCGCTGACGTGGTATGCGCGCACGCTCGAGCGCCGCTATCGCGTCGCGAAGGCGCGCTGAACCGGCGCCGCGCGCGCCTCATTACGATGCAGGGACTTTCATGATTTCCATCAGCAACGTTTCCAAGTGGTACGGCCAGTTTCAGGTCCTCGCCGAGTGCACGACCGAGGTGAAGAAAGGCGAGGTGGTGGTCGTGTGCGGCCCGTCCGGCTCGGGCAAGTCGACGCTGATCAAGACCGTGAACGGCCTCGAGCCGTTCCAGCAGGGCGAGATCCGCGTGAACGGCCAGTCGGTCGGCGACAGGAAGACGAACCTGTCGACGCTGCGCTCGAAGGTCGGGATGGTGTTCCAGCATTTCGAGCTGTTCCCGCACCTGTCTATCGCCGGGAACCTCACGCTCGCGCAGGTCAAGGTGCTCGGCCGCGGCAAGGACGAAGCGGCCGAGAAGGGCATCAAGCTGCTCGATCGCGTCGGCCTGAAGGCGCATGCGCACAAGTTTCCGGGCCAGCTGTCGGGCGGCCAGCAGCAGCGGGTCGCGATCGCGCGCGCGCTGTCGATGGACCCGATCGCGATGCTGTTCGACGAGCCGACGTCCGCGCTCGATCCCGAGATGATCAACGAAGTGCTCGACGTGATGGTCGAACTCGCGCAGGAAGGGATGACGATGATGGTCGTCACGCACGAGATGGGCTTCGCGAAGAAGGTCGCGCATCGCCTGATCTTCATGGACCAAGGCGCGATCGTCGAGGACGACCGCAAGGACGCTTTCTTCTCGAATCCGAAGTCGGACCGCGCGAAGGACTTCCTCGCGAAAATCCTGCACTGAGCGATCCCGCGCCGCCGCCCGTTCCACGCCGATGCTCCCGATGAAACGACTGCCTTCCCTCAATGCGCTGCAGGTCTTCGACGTCGTTGCGCGACACGGCAGCTTCACGCGCGCCGCCGGGCACCTGTGCCTGACGCAGGGCGCCGTGAGCCGGCAAATCCTCGCGCTCGAAAGCTTCTATCAGTTTCCGCTGTTCAAGCGCACGCCCAAGGGGCTGACGCTGACGGCCGAGGGCGAGCTCCTGTTGCCGACGGTGCGCGAAAGCTTCGCGCGCATCGAGGAGGTATCGATGCGCCTGTCACGCAGGCGCACCGAACTCGCGCTGAAGGTGCCGACCTGCATGATGCAGTGGATGCTGCCGCGCATCATGCGGTTCCAGGCCGAGCATCCCGAACTCCAGGTGCAGATCACGACCACCTGGGAGCATCACGTCGATTTCCGGATGGAGCCGTTCGACGCCGCGGTGATCTACGCGCCCGGCGCCGGCCCCGACATGCATGCGATCCCGTTGTTCGAGGAACGGCTTACGCCTGTCTGTGCGCCGAGCCTGCTGGACCGGCAACCGCTCGCGAGTCTCGACGACCTGCTCCGTCACACGCTGCTGCATCCGACGCGCGATCACCGCGACTGGAAGCGGTGGCTCGACCATGCGGGCGCGCCGCACGTCGACTCGACGCGCGGGTTGAGCTTCGAGACGCTGGATCTCGCCACACACGCGGCGATCGACGGTTACGGCATCGCGATCGGCGACCGGACGCTGGTTGACGAGAGCGTGGCCGCGCACCGGCTCGTGATGCCGTTCGACGTCGCGTTGCCGACGGGGATGGGCTATTACTTCGTGTATCCGGCCGGAACCGAACAGCAGCAGAAGATCCAGCTGTTCGGCGACTGGATCGCGGACGAACGTGCGTGGCGCTGCGGCGACACGCCGGCCGAGCCGCCGTCTCCGCGATCGCCATCGCCATCGCCGAAACTTCCGGACTGAACCACGTCATGCGAGCGCCGCTCGCGTACGCGGACCTGCCCGGTCATGCGGTCGACGAATCCCGCAGTGAGGGAAACGGTTGTCGTTCCTTTCTCCGCCATCGTCGGCGACGTAGCGCTCCCACCTGAAACCTGTCGACCAGACCGCCGGCCTCGTCGCGCGAAGCCGCGCGCGCGATCAGCCGATGCTCCGCGCCGTGGATTTCCGGCGTCTCGGACAGGAGCGCCGTGCCGCCGATGCGTTTCAGCAGATCGACGGCCGCGCCGAGCGCGGAATTCCGCGGTCGTCCCCGACTAGCCGTCGGACCCGCCCCATCGCAGGCCGGCCGTCAGCCGCGAGGCCGGCACGGTGCTGCGCCGCGCGCCGATCCGCCAGTCATGCCGATGGGCGTCCCCGCGCGATTCAACCCGGACACAACAACCGCAAACTTACGATTGAAAATAAATCTCATTTGCATTAAATTCCGGCGCGCAAATGTACCGTTTGGAACACGGATGCCGGCGCAACGCGGCTCGTGGTGCCCGAACGCGAACCAATTTCTCAGGGACGGGTATGAGCAGAAAGAACTGGGCGGCCGCACCGATGGCCATCGCCGTCGGCACGGTCGGGCTGAACGTCGCCAATGCGCAGGAGTTGGTGCTGCCGGCCGTCGAAATCTCGGCGCAGCGCACGAAGGCACCGTTTCGCGCGCCCGACTCGACGAGCGCGACGCGCACCGAGGCGGACGTGATGGAGATTCCGTTCGCGGTCAGCAGCGTCGATACGAAACTGATCCAGACCGTGGCCGCCACCCGCGGCGAAGACCTGTACGACTGGGTCGCCGGCGTCGCGCGGCAGAACAACTTCGGCGGGCTGTGGGACAACTATGCGGTGCGCGGCTTTGCCGGCGACGGCAACACGTCCGGCACCGACTACCTCGTCAACGGCTTCTCGTGGAATCGCGGCATCAGCGTGCCGCGCGACACCGCGACGCTCGAGCGCATGGAAGTCCTCAAGGGCCCCGCGTCCGCGCTGTACGGCCGCGGCGACCCCGGCGGGCTCATCAGCTACACGACGAAGCAGCCGCAGTTCAAGCGCTCGAACACGATCGGCGTGTCGGCCGGCAGCTACGGCGCGCTGCGCGAGACGCTCGATTCGACCGGCCCCGTCACGCAGTCGCTCGCGTACCGCTTCATCGCGATGAACGAGGACAACGGCAGCTTCCGCGACACGGTGTCGAGCAAGCGCTACCTGTTCGCGCCGTCGTTCACCTGGGATATCGGCGCCGACACGACGCTCCACTACGAATTCGAGACCGCGCGCCAGCGCGCGCCGCTCGATCGCGGCGTGGTCGCGGTCGGCGGGCAGCTCGGTGCGGTGCCGGCGTCGCGGTTCCTGGGCGAGCCGCGCGACGGCGACTACGACGTGCGCAACTCGGGGCACCAGTTCACGCTCGAACATCGCTTCAATGCCGACTGGTCGGTCAACGCCGGCTTCGCGCAGCGCGACACCGACCTGTCGGGCCGCTCGTCCGAAGCGTTCGCGCTGCAGCCGGACGGCCGCACGCTGTGGCGCCGCTACCGGCAGGTCGCGTTTCACTCGAACGACGTGCAGGGGCGCGTCGAAGTGGCCGGCAAGGCCCGCACGGGCGCCATCGACCATGCGTTCGTGATGGGCGTCGATGCGTATCGCTTCAACTACGACCAGTTCGTCGCGCGCTCGACGCCGACGGCCGCGGCGCCGTATGCGATCGACATCTTCGATCCGGTGTACGGCCAGCCGGCGCCCGTGCCGCGCACCGCGACGAACCTGCTCGAGCGCGACGACGGCCAGGGCCTGTACGCGCAGGACACGCTCGCGTTCGGGCCGCACTGGAAAGTGCTCGCCGGGCTGCGCTGGGACCGCTTTCACCAGTCGGTCGAGAATCGCCTGAAGGGCGTGACGACGAGCCAGCTGCAAACGGCGCTGAGCCCGCGGCTCGGCATCGTGTACGAGGCCAGCCCCGCGCTGTCGCTGTATGCGAACACCGCGTATTCGTTCCGGCCGAACAACGGCGCCGACGCGAACGGCCGCGCGTTCGATCCCGAGAAGGGGCACGGCTACGAAGCCGGCGTGAAGTGGGCCGGCTCGCGCTGGCTCGCGACCGTCGCCGCGTTCTACGTGAACAAGCGCAACGTGCTGACCGCCGATCCGGCGAATGCCGGGTTCTCGCGTGCGGCCGGCGAAGTACGCAGCCGCGGCGTCGAATTCGAATGGAACAGCGAGCTGGGCCACGGCTTGCGCGGCATCGTCAACCTCGCATACGTCGACGCGCAGGTCACGCGCGACACCGTCCTGACGCCGGGCGCGCGCCTCGTCGACATTCCGCGCCTGAGCGGCAGCGCGCTGCTGATGTACGAAACCGCGCTGCCGCTCGTCGACAAGGCCGGCGCGGGCGCGGGCGTGATCTACGTCGGGCGCCGCGCGGGCAACACCGCGAACACGCAGGACGGCTTCGACCTGCCCGCCTACGCGACCGTGCAGCTCAACGGCTACGTGCAGGTCAACAAGCATCTGCGCGCGTCGGTCGTGCTGAACAACCTGTTCAACCGCACGTACTACGTCAGCTCGTACAACAGCCTGTGGGTCACGCCCGGCGCGCCGCGCAGCCTGTTCGCGTCATTGGCGTATTCGTTCTAGGCCGGCGCGGCGGGTCGACGGGCGGGTGCGGGGCGGCGATTCGGCGATTCGGCGATTCGGTGATTCGGTGATTCGGTGATGCGGCGATTCGGCGATGCGTCGACTCGCCGGGGCGCGCATCCGGCCACCTCGAATCGTCAGGCAGCCAGCCCCTGCGCCGCATCCTCCGCAATCTCCGGATTGAACCGCGTCATGCAGTTCAGGTCGAGCGCGCGGATCTGCTCGGTCATGAAGTCGACGAAGATCCGGATGCGCGTCGGCAGGTGTTGCCGGCTCAGATAGCAGATGTAGTGGCCGCGATCCTGCGGCACATGCTGCGCCAGCGCGACGACGAGTTCGTTCGACGCGAGATGGTCGCGGATCTGGTAGCCGGCCATCTGCGCGATGCCCGATCCGTTCAGCACCGCGCGCAACACGAGATCGGCGTCGTTGAACGTGCGGCGCGCCGTCGGCAGGTACTTCTGCACGCGGCCGTCCACATTGAATTCCCATTCGAACAGGCGCCCGCTCGCGAACCGGAAATTGATGCACTCATGGCGGTCGAGGTCCTCGATGCGTTGCGGGAGCCCGTGCGCCGCCACATACGACGGCGCCGCGCAGAGCGCCATCTGCATCGGAATCAGTTGCCGGGCGATGATGCTGGAGTCCTCGATGCGCCCGTTGCGGAACGACACGTCGATCCGCTCGGACACCAGGTCGACGGGCCGGTCGTCGAGCAGCAGATCGACGATGATGTCCGGATAGACGTCCGCAAACTTTTCCAGCAGCGGCGCCACGATCTTCCTGCCGAATCCCGCGGCCGAGCTGATGCGGATGAGGCCGCGCGGCGGCCCCTGCCGCAACTCCAGCATGTCGTTCATCGCTTCGACGATCTGCGCCACGCCCTGATGGCAGTTCTCGAAGAAGCGCCGGCCCTCGCACGTCAGCTCGGTCGTGCGCGTGGTCCGCTGGAACAGCCGCGTACTCAGTTGCGCCTCCAGCTTCTGCACGTTGCGGCTCACGGCCGGCCGCCCAACGCCGAGCAGTTCGGCGGCCTTCGTGAAGCTCCCCTCGCTCGCCACCGCAACGAACGCGAGGATGCCCGCATAGCTCGCACCGAAGCTCGCCGACAGCGCATCGGCGCGACCGGCCAGGTCGCGACGAACGTCGGGCTCCGATGTTTCCGAATGATTCATTTCCGCTGCCCCAAGCATGCTGCTCATACGGATCGGCGCGTCGCCGGCATGCGCCGGCCGACCGCCTGCGTGCGAACGCGATTCAGCGTCCCGCCAGCCACGCGTCGAGGCCGATGCGCCCGAGCCGTGCCGCGCCGAGCGGCACCAGCGACGTTGCCTCGACGCGGCCGCCGTAGTAGCGGGCGTCGCGATCGGTCACCACCGCGCGTGTGTCGCCGACCGACTTCAGATAGCGCGCGACGATTTCCGCGAACGGCGCGCGATCCGGGCCCGCGATCTCTATCGTGCCGTTCTGCGGCCCGGCGAGCGCGGCCTGCGCGACGAGGGCCGACACGTCCTCCGCGGCGATCGGCTGGAACAGTCCATCACCGATGCGCACGGTGCCGTCTTCCGTGCCGGCATCCACGATGCCGCCGATGAATTCCATGAACTGCGTCGCGCGCACGATCGTGTACGGCACGCCCGCCGCCTCGATCGCCTGCTCCTGCGCGACCTTGGCCAGGAAATAGCCGTTCTCCGGCATGCGGTCGCAGCCGACGATCGACAGCGCGACGTGATGGCGCACGCCCGCGGCCACTTCGGCCTTGCCGAGATTGCGCGCCGACGTGCGGAAGAAATCGAGCACCGCCTGCGGCTCCCATGACGGCGCATTCGCGACGTCCACGACGACGTCCGCGTCCGTCAATGCGTCGGTCAGGCCTTCGCCCGTGATGGTATTGACGCCGGTGCGCGGCGATGCAGCGAGCGCCTGGTGGCCGGCTTCCTCGACCAGCGTGACGACTCGCGAGCCGATCAGGCCCGAACCGCCGATGACGACGATCTTCATCGCAAAATCTCCTGACGAATGAACTGCAGTGGAATGTGACGGGGACGTGACGGCTGCCGGATCGGGTGAACGCGGCGATGACCGTCCATCGCTTGGCGCAATTGTGGAAGAATCATGTCCTATCCAGCAGTGCCAAGAATCGTCGATCGGACTGGTCCATGCCGTGCCGGTCCCCGTCCTCCGCGAGACCGTCATGTCTGAGCACCCCTCCACCCTGACCATCGAAATCGACCGGCAGCATCAGTTGCCGATCTATCTGCAGATCTGCGAGCGGTTCAGAACCGCGATCGCCGCGGGCCACCTGCGTCCCGGCGATCGCGTGCCCGCGCTGCGCGGCCTCGCGACGCAGCTGAACACCGCGCGCGGCACCGTCGAACAGGCATACACGATCCTAGTCGACGAGGGCTATCTGCAGATGCGCGGCGCGGCCGGCACGTTCGTCTCGCCGTCGCTGCCGAAATCGGTGACGCGGGCGGCGCCCTCGCGTGCCGACGATCCGGTCCGGCACGCCGAGGATGCCGGCCTGCGCCAGCCGCCGGGCATGTCACGCGACAGCCCGCCGCCGCCGCGCGCGCAACCGATCGCCGTCGCGCTGAGCGGCGAGCCGCGCCCGCTGCAGCCCGGGCTGCCCGCGCTCGACGCGTTTCCGCGCAAGGTATGGCACCGGCTCGTGTCGCTGCGCGCGCGCAGCGCCGACCGCGCGCTGCTGGGCTACCCGAATCCGGCCGGCTACCGGCCGCTGCGCGAACACATCGCCACCTATCTGGGGCTGTCGCGCGGCGTCACCTGCGTGCCCGAACAGGTGTTCGTCACCAGCGGCTACCGCGCGACGCTGGAACTCGTGCTGCGCAGCCTCGCGCGCCCGAACGACCGTGTGTGGTTCGAGGACCCCGGCTATCTGCTCGCACGCAGCTTCCTGTCCGAGACCGGCGTGGAACTCGTCCCGGTGCCGGTAGACGCCGACGGAATCGACGTCGAGCGCGGCCTGCAGCTGGACGCGCACGCGCGCTTCGCGCTCGTGACGCCGTCGCGGCAGAGCCCGCTCGGCCATACGCTGTCGCTATCGCGGCGCATCGCGCTGCTGGACTGGGCCGAAAAGACGTCGGGCTGGATCGTCGAGGACGACTACGACAGCGAGTTTCGCTATCTCGGCCGCCCGCTGCCGGCGCTGAAAAGTCTCGACCGGCGCGATCACGTGATTTATTGCAGCACCTTCAGCAAGGCGATGTATCCCGGCTTGCGGCTCGCGTATGCGGTCGTGCCGGAACGTGCGGTGGAACGCGTCGAACGCGTGGCCTGCAGCATGAACGCCGGCTCGCCGACGCTCCTGCAGGCGGCCCTTGCGGATTTCATCGAACAGGGGCACTTCGCCCGGCACCTGAAGCGCATGCGCACGCTGTACGGCGAGCGCCGCACGCTGATCGTGAACGCGTTGCGACAGGTGTTCGGCAAGCGGATGATCGTCGAACTGCCGGTGGGCGGCATCCAGTTCGCGGTGCGGTTCACCGACGGCCCCGACGGGCCGGTCGACGACGTCGCCGTCGCCGCACGCGCGCGCGACGCGGGGCTCGCGGTCGTGCCGCTGTCGATCTGGTACACGAACAGCCATACGCAGCAAACGCCGCGCGGCCTCGTCATCGGGTTCGCGAACGTCGCCGACGCGGACGAAGCGCACCGTCACGCACGGACGCTCCTTGCGTGCCTCGACGGCTGACGCGCGGCGTGCGGCCGGGCCTCCGGCGTGGCCCGCTCGGACGACGGCAATCTCGCCGTCGATCTGCGCCTGCCCGCCGAGTTCCGGCGGGCCCGGCACCGGGACCCATCCGGAACAGCTGTTCGCGGCGGCCTTCGCTGCGTGCTTCCACGGCGCGCGATTGGTTCCGAAGCGGCAATAGAGTGCGCACCTTCCCGGCACTACTGGCCCGTGGGACCTGCAATTACGATGGTTGCCAGGCAGGTCGCGCAATGAATGGTCATGCGCAGCGCCGATAGCCCTGCTTCAGCAATCAGGAGAACGTATCATGACGCAACGTATCAACTACTTTCAGCAATCGCCGGAGCTGACGAAGAAACTCGTCGAACTCGACGGGCTGCTTCAGAAGACGACGATCGAAGTGCCGGTTCGCGAACTCGTCGAGATTCGCGCGTCGCAGCTCAACGGCTGCGCGTTCTGCGTCGACATGCATATCAAGATGGCCAGGATCCACGGCGAGCGCGAACTGCGCGTGCATCACGTCGCGATCTGGCGCGAGTCGCCGCTGTTCTCGCCGCGCGAGCGCGCCGCGCTCGAATGGACCGAAGCGCTGACGCAGCTTTCGCCGCACGGCGTGTCGGACGATCTCTACGATCGCGTGCGCGCCCACTACGTCGAGCAGGAGCTGTCGGATCTCAGCGTCCTCGTCGGTGCGATCAACTGCTGGAACCGGCTGAACGTCGCGTTCCGGATGGTGCCCGGCTCGTTCGACAAGATGTTCGGTCTCGACAAGGCCAACCTGGAGTAACGACATGAAACGCATCGTGCTCGCGCTTGCACCGCTTGCGCTGTCGCTGCTGATGCCCGTTCCGCCGGCTGCCGCCGCGCCGCAGGCCAAGGTGACGCAACTGACCACGGAGCCGCTGCCCGAGTATCCGGGCAAGGAAGAGGAGATGATCGTCGTCGACTATCCGCCCGGCAGCGTCGACCCCGTCCATCGCCACGACGCGCACGCGTTCGTCTATGTGCTCGACGGCAGCATCGTGATGGGCCTGAACGGCGGCAAGACGGTCACGCTCCACGCGGGCGACACGTTCCACGAAGGCCCCGACGACGTGCATACGGTCGGACGAAACGCCAGCGGCACGAAGCCGGCGAAATTCGTCGTGTTCCTGATCAAGAACAAGGACGCGCCGGTTCTCACGCCGGTGAAGTAGCGGGATCGTCGTCGAGGCGCCAGGTCGGCCGGAAACGGCAGCTCGACGCCGCGAATGCACGCGTTCCGCAACGCGACGGCTTGCCTGGGCTGGCCGGCTGTCGCCGTCTCGGCCGGCGCACGGCCGGCAAGCGAGCCTGCAAACCGCGTGCCCTGCCTTTGGAGGCCCTTCGCTGAAAAGCCGGGACCGGCTGTATTCGACGCCGGCATGCGGCGTCCGGCCGGCATTTATCTGACGTAGCGCGGCCCGATCAACGCATCATCGGGAAATCGCCGGATATACTCCCCACCAGTATCGCCATATACTCCCCCCCAGTTTCCTTCGACGAATGAAATGCCACATGATCGGGGGCTCTGCACGCCAGTTCCATCTGGTCGCCGGGCCGATGCGCGAAGGGAAGTCGATCCGAACCGTCGTTCACTGCCGAAGCACCGAAAAGGAGCATGACCATGTCCGTCGCCATTCATCCCACTGTCGATCGCGGTATCCAGAAGGGCGCCGATCCGTTCGCGGGCGGTACGCTGCGCTGCCTGTGCACGCAGGATCCGGTCGAGGTCCGGGTCAATACGCAGGTCGCATTCAATCACGCGTGCGGCTGCACGAAATGCTGGAAGCCGGCCGGTGCGCTGTTTGCCGTCGTGGGCGTCGTGCCGCGCGACAAGGTCACCGTCATCGCGCATGGCGAGAAATTGCGCGTCGTCGACGACAAGGCGCTGATCCAGCGCCATGCCTGCTCCACGTGCGGCACGCATTTGTTCGGGCGCATCGAGAATCGCGACCATGCGTTTTACGGCCTGGATTTCATCCATACCGAACTGTCGCAGGATGCCGGCTGGGATGGCCCGGGTTTCGCCGCGTTCGTGTCGTCGATCATCGAAAGCGGCACGCCGCCGTCGTTGATGGCGGATGTGCGCGACACGCTGCGCAGCAAGGGGCTGGAGCCCTACGATTGCCTGAGCCCGGCGCTGATGGACGTGCTGGCGACGCATACGGCCAAGGCTAAAGGGACGTACCGGGAGGCGTGAGGCCGGCGCCCGCGCCGGTGCGCGGCGGCAGGCTGCCGCGCACCGGCGCATCGTCGTCGCACCGTCGGAAGTCAGTGGCGTTACTTCCTCGACCTACTTCACGTTCTGCTCGTGAGAACGGCCGGGCAGCCGGTCAATGCGGACCCGAGTCCAGACAAAAGGGTGTGCTTCGCGGATTTCTATGGATGGCGCTTTCCGAC
>NZ_CAJPHM010000023.1:0-118833 GCF_905339955.1 Burkholderia sp. BCC1996 | reverse complement strand
GGCAGTTTTTAACCTCGGACTCTAACTGCAGTTCGGACTAAAACCGGGGGCAGGTCAGTATCACAACATCCGGTACCTACGAGCTAGTCCCTGTAGTAATCGCGTGCCATGCAAGCGAAGCGCCTTGTGAGAGCACGTACGTAATTCCCTTTGATACTGCTGCTTTTGCCCCGCTACGAATCCCTTGAACCAAATAGTCGCCCATCGGTTGGGACGGACTGATCGATGAGGGAGTTGCCTTCAGGACTTCAAGTCCCTTTGCGGTGAGAACGGCATTACCCCAAGGTCCGGACGCAGAGATCGAGAAATCGATGTATCCCGCCATTCGGAGCCATTTGAGCGCGTCAGTAAAAAACGCGCAATCAGCTGGCGAATTGTAGATTACGCCACCAACTTTGTTTGTCTTATACGAGAGATCGTATCCAAAGGTGTTTGCAAAAAGCGAGATGCGAACGGGAAAGTTTTCGTACAGATTCGCAAAAACATTGGCAGCAAGTTCGTCGAATTTCTCGATGTTTGTCGGCATAGTCCAGTCTCTTTGATGTGTTGGAGAAGTTGCCTGATGGTTTGCTCGAACGCGCCCGGCAGCAGACCAATCGCTGCGGCATGGCGGTCGTCCGCTAGGCGTCTGTGTCTGTGTGTGAGACTGCATACAGGCCACCACCGCCAGACCCAAACGGATCGTCGTGGTATCCGCTTGCAGCGTGCAACTGACGAATGATTGCAACTGCATCAGTGAGCAACTCTTCCGCCGTATCGAGTGTCGCAAACTGCTGCCACTCCGCGCTAGGGATGGAGGCCGCAATTGACGAGTCGATATCGACCTCGGCGTCGATTTCCTCTGTCACTGTCTTGCCATGCGCCATGGAGTCGCGATAGGCAAACAGAGTCACCAGTGATTTGTAGGGCCGTTCGGTCAAGTTGACGTTTATGCCTGATTGAGCAGCGAACGTGCGGAACTTCTTGGTCTTTGACTGCTTACGCTCGAGAGCGTCCCAGTCCTTGTGTTTGAGCCCGCCCAAGTGATTCAGGTACGCCTCAAGCATGAAAGCAGACAGAACAAGGGCAGACAGGCAGGTATAGAGCTGGCCTTCTCTCGACGCCTTCGCCAAGTCAAGCATGTGGCGCGCTCCGATCCACATGTAGACAAACGTCTTCGTCGTAGCTCTTCCACGTATGCGGGTCATATCGGTGCCTCGGACGCCTAACGCAACGTTAATCGGAAACTTGCGCCACGAGGCCGCAAGGTGTCTGTGTTGACAGCCAGCAAGGTGATGCGCAAAGACTCGACGCGCACTGCTATTTTTGCTCA
This sequence comes from Burkholderia sp. BCC1996, assembly GCF_905339955.1. NCBI lineage: Bacteria > Pseudomonadati > Pseudomonadota > Betaproteobacteria > Burkholderiales > Burkholderiaceae > Burkholderia > Burkholderia sp. BCC1996. Next base: position 117,521 of record NZ_CAJPHM010000023.1, on the reverse strand, counting down.
ACAGCCGACATGCGGTGCCGGAATTCGAGACGATTCAAGACAGCCTTGCCGATTTAGCAGCCTCTTCGGGCGTGTATAGCCGGAACGGCTGGTATCCGCCGCCCAAAATACCGGCGCTGATTTTCTTACGTCTTTACTCACAGTCAACGCACGCCGTCCAATTCAATGGCGAATCTCGCGCAGATGAAGAATTCATCAGATGGAATATGAAACTCAGTGGTCACACGTGGTCCCATCAATCCTGAACCTGCCTCTCTGAAGTCCAGCTTCACCGTTCCAAGTTCCCAGTCAAATCTCATCTTCGTCAACTCAAAGCCTTCGCCGACTGACCCCGTATCCCCGTAACTTTCGGCCTCGCACGGTTGCCTATCCACCCACCTATCGGTGGCAGCGACAAACAGACTCGCCACATCGAGAAATGTCTCGACATCCTGGCGGCTAGGTAATACATAGTCATGCTCGACTTCGTTCCTCAGCTTGTTGAGTCGAACGAGCAAGCGTGGCGCGGTAATTCCAAGCGATGAAATGAATTTGACCATGCTGGGAAAACGTCTTGAGCCGCCAAGCTTCTCGAAACCGAACCCATTGCAAACATCCTCTATGCGGAGATGCAACGCCCGTTTCGCGTTGGTGATCGCATTAACGAGATGCCGAGGGGTGTTACCCTCCTCAATGTCAAGTTCGGCAAATCTCAGATACTGACGAGCGGAGACGGGCTCCGTGCGCGTCCTTATGCATCCCCACATGGATGTCTCCATCCAGTCGGTTGAGAGACTATTCAGATCGAACCTACTGGCAAATTCAGCTAGTGTCGCCACTACAAGGCTCCAAAGAGTGGGTTGAGTCAGAACATTTTTTTGAGACTTATGTAAGTCATGATCTGACCACAGATCACCATGGGCGACATCACGATGTCGTGATCACGGTCGCATTGCACTGCCAGCAAGCTGCAATATCGAAACCGTGATGCTCGGGTCGAAAACGAAAGCGTAGTTTTTGGTGTTGCTTTCAATTTGAAGCCTTGTCAGCTAAGACGCAGGTACTGCTGCATCATCAGGCATTGACAACTCCGCTGCCCAGTGTCCCGCCGGGTAATGCCTCGTTTTCGACTTCGCTTAGCCAGTCTGCCCAAGCTTGCATCATTTCTCGCCGCTCCGGCAGGTATTTCGCGTGATTATATGTCGAGCGCGTCTTGTCCTTGTCCTTGTGTGACAGCTGCATTTCAACAACTTCGTCCTTCCAGCCCATTTCGTGAAGCTGGGTGGACGCCGTGGCTCGAAAATCGTGGCCGGTAATTGGCTCGGGGTTGTCCGGAACCATGTAGTCGATTGCCCTGTTGATCGTCGCTCGGCTCATATAGGGGAGCTTTCGATTGCTGTGAAGAATGGGCAAGAGGTATCCGCGGTTGCCGTACATCTCCTGCAGCTCGCGCAGTAGGGGCAGCGCTTGTTTTGGCAATGGAACGATGTGTAGCCGTCGCGATTTGATCTTCTCAGGCGGGACCTTCCACTCAGCGGTACCCAGGTCGATTTCTTCCCAGCGCGCTCTACAAAGCTCAATCGTGCGTGGGAACAGCATCATCAGCAGCCGGATCGCAATCACGGTGCGTTTACTCTTATAGGTTGGGAGCTGCCGGAACAGTGCTTTCAGTTCATCGCGACTCAGCGGTCGAGCGTTCTCAGTCGGTGGCTTAACAACGGATCCACGTAGAACGGACGCAGGATCTGAATCGGCCCGTAGAGTGATGACCGCGTACTGGAACACGTTCGACACGTACTGGCGCAATTTGATCGCGACGGATGGGGATCCACGCTCTTCGACTCGGCGCACTAAGGAAAGCACGTCGTGCGCGGTGATCGAGCGCATGGGGCGGCTACCGATATAGGGATACGCATCGGCCTCGAGCATACGCAAAATGTCCCCGTAGTGAGGCTCTGTCCAGGATCTCTTCTTCTTCGCAAGCCATTCATCGCTAACGGCTCGGAAAGTTGCTTTGCCTTCGCTGATGGTCTTGGAAAGCACTTCCTGCCGTGCATGAGACGGGTGCAAGCCCTTCTTGACGAGTGCGCGAGCATCGTCTCGCGCCCGGCGAGCGTCTTGCAGGCTGACGGCGGGGTATTCGCCGATCGCGAACAGATTCTCCTTCCCGGCAATCCTGTATCGGTATCGCCAGAGCTTGGAGCCCGACGGGCGAACCTCAAGATACAGCCCATTGGAGTCGGTAAGTTTGGTAGGCTTGGTGCCTGCCTTCGCTTGTCGGATCTTGACGTCAGTAAGTGGCACGGTGAGAAAGCGGGTATCGTCGTTGGAAGTATGAAATGATACCCGCTTAGATACCCGCTTTTTTCCCGGCTGGGCGCGATTTCTGACGAACGTAGGCGAACAGTAAGATGTCGGGAAATGCCCGGCCAGCAAGGGTTTCAGCCGGATAGGCGAACCAACACGAACTGGAGCGAACGAAGTGATCAGACATATCGTCATGTGGAAGCTGAAGGAATCGGCCGAAGGCGGCACGCGCGCGCAGAACGCGCTGAAGCTGAAGGAAAAGCTCGAAGGCTGCCGCGACCTCGTGCCGGGCATCCTGCAACTCGACGTCGGCATCGCGACGCCGGGCCTCGAAGCGACGTCCGACGTCGTGCTCGTGTCCGATTTCACGGACCAGGCCGCGCTCGATGCGTATCAGGTGCACCCGGTTCACCAGGAAGTGAAGAAGTTCATCGTGGCGGTGGCCGAATCGCGCCAGTGCGTCGACTACCTGTCCGACAGCGCACGATGAGCGACGCGACATCCCCGGCGGCCGGCCCGTCGATCGAAAGCCCGTTCGTCGACCTGCTCGGCGTGCGGCTCGTGTCCGCGAAGGACGGTGCGAGCGAGATCGTGCTGCCGCTCGACGAGCGGCACATGAACACGTGGAGCATCGCGCACGGCGGCGTGACGATGACGTTGTCGGACATCGCGCTCGCGATGGCCGCGCGCAGCCTGACCGACGACGGCGTCGGCGTCGTCACGGTCGAGATGAAGGTGAACTTCATGCAGCCCGGGCGCGGCGAGTTGCGCGCATACGGACGCGTGATGCATCGTTCGACGACGATGGCGTATTGCGAAGGCGAAGTGCGCGACAGCGACGGCAACTTCGTCGCGAAGGCGCTCGGCACGTTCAAGTACATGCGGCGGCTCGCGGTGGGCCGCGACATCAAGCGGCAACGCACCCGCACCGCGCCGGATGCGCAGCCCGGCCCGAGCGACGCGTAAGCGCCCTCGACGAACGGCCCTGCCTTTTCACCGGCAGGGCCGTTTTGCGTGGCGGCCCGGCACCGCGCGGCGTGGCATCATGTGACGCTTGTTCGTTCACGGCGCCGTTCGCGCCGTCCTCACCGATGCCGCTGAATCCGAAGATTGCCCAGGTGCTCGACATGGTCGAGCGCGCGAAACGTCCGTCCTATCACCACCAGACGGCGCAGCAGGCGCGCGCCGCGTACGAGAAGAGCGCGCCGATCCTCGACGTCGCGCCGGCGCCGATGCATTCGGTCGAGGCCTGCGTCGTGCCGACACGCGACGGCCGCTCGATCGGCGCGCGGCTGTACCTTCCGGTCGAGCCGAGCCTCGCCGAACCGCTGCCGGCGCTCGTCTATTACCACGGCGGTGGCTTCACGGTCGGCAGCGTCGATACGCACGACGCGCTGTGCCGGATGTTTGCGCGCGACGCGCAATGCGCGGTGTTGTCGGTCGACTACCGGCTTGCGCCCGAACACCGGTTCCCGACCGCGGTAAACGACGCCGACGATGCACTGCGCTGGCTGCATCGCGAGGCCGCCGCATTCGGCATCGATGCGACGCGGCTCGCGGTCGGCGGCGACAGCGCGGGCGGCACGCTCGCGACGGTCTGCGCGGTGCTCGCGCGCGACGCGGGCATCGGGCTTGCGCTGCAACTGCTGATCTATCCGGGCGTGACGGGTCACCAGGACACCGAATCCCACGGACGGCTCGCGAACGGCTACCTGCTGACGCAGGACACGATCCAGTGGTTCTTCACGCAATACTTGCGCGATCGGTCCGACCGCGACGACTGGCGCTTCGCGCCGCTCGACGGCACGCGCGACGCGCCGTCGTTCGCCGGTGTCGCGCCGGCCTGGATCGCGACGGCCGAATACGATCCGCTGAGCGACGAGGGCGCCGCGTACGCGGACAAGCTGCGCGCGGCAGGCAATACGGTTACGCTGGTCTGCTATCCGGGGATGATCCACGAGTTCTTCAAGATGGGCGGCTACGTGCCGGAGGTGCGGGCCGCGCATGCCGACGCGGTGGCGGCGCTCAGGGCCGCATTCGACGACGTTTGACGGCGGCGGCGCCCGGCGCCGCGCGGAGGAAGCGATGACCGACGGCTGGGTGGAAACGGGCGACTGGGCCGTGCTGGGCGGCGATGCCGCACGGATTCGCGATGCGGTGTTCGTGCGCGAGCAGCGGATTCCGCCGGAATGGGAACTGGACGACGAGGATCCGCTGTCGTTGCACGCGGTTGCCTACCGGGTCGATGCGGCGACCGGCGCACGCCGCGCGGTCGCGACGGGACGGCTGCTGCGCACCGGCACGATCGGCCGCGTCGCGGTGCTGGCCGACGCGCGCGGGCAGGGCGCCGGATCGGCCGTGCTGCATGCGCTGCTGGACGCGGCGCGGCATCGCGGCGAGCCGGTCGTGCGGCTCTACGCGCAGGATGCCGCGGTGTCGTTCTACGTGCGGCACGGCTTCGCGGCAATCGGCGAGCCGTTCGTCGAAATCGGCGTGCCGCACGTCGAGATGGCGCGCGCGCCGTAGCGCCGCCCGCGCCGCTCCCGCCGCTGGCTCAGCGCGGCGGCGTCGCGTCGATGTCGAACGTGAACGCACGCTCGAAACTGCCCGGGCGAACGGTGCGGTGCGAGCCGTCGTCGTCGCAGCGTTCCTTGATGTCGACTGTCAGCCGTACACCTTCCTTCATCGTCACGCGCAGCGCGGTCGTGCCGCGCGTGCCGTATTCGGGTGTCTCGATGAACGCGGCCGACAGTGCGCGCTCGCGCTCGATCGGAATGCCGGTGTGCGGCAGCGCGTCGTCGTCCGCGACATGCGGATCGCGCATCAGCTCGATCAGCTCGTCGAGCGACGGGGCCGGGTTGTCGGTCAGCAGCGTGCCGAGTTCCGCGCGCTTGCGCACGACTTTGGGCCAGGGCGTATCGAGCCGGGCATTCGACAGCGCATGCACGCCGGCGGCGATCGCGACCGGCGCGGCGACGCGGGTTTCGCCTTCGGCCGCGCGGTTGCAGAACCACGCGAGCTCGCGCCGCTTCCAGTCGCCGACCAGCAGGTTGAAGCCGTTGTACACGGCCGCGTGCTCGGCCAGCTCGCCGAGATAGTCGAGCGGCGCGACGGACGGGCCGCGGAGGAAATCGGACACGAGCTTGCCGCGGGTCGGCGCGCCCGCGCGAATGTCGAACGGCGCGCGGTAATTGGTCAGCGCCGCGAAGCGGCCGTCGCGCGATACGCCGAGCCACGTGCCGCCCGCTTCGAGATCGCGGCCGGCCAGCACGCCCGGCACATCCTCCCACCACGAAAGCGGCGCACTCGTACGGCGAAAGAACTCGTCGCGGTTGGCGGTCAGGGTAAAGACGGGACCGGCGGCGGCATCGGGCTGCCAGTCGAAGGCAATCAGACACATCGGGCGAATCTCTCGCAGGAAACATCGGGCGCCGGCTGCATCGTGCGAGCCGGCGTGCGACCGGGTTGTCAGTGCGTCACGCTTCCGTCGGCCACGCGTACGGCAACGCGTCGAACGCGAGTGCCGGACCGTCGGCCGAACCGAGGTGCACGGTGCCGCTGTCGAGCGCGGCCAGCTTGATCTCGACCAGCGTGTCGACGCCGCCCGCGGGCGCGGCCGCCGCGTTGACGATCATCCCGCACGGCTGGCCCGGGTCGTCGCTGTGGAACAGCTCGACGCCGGCATGCACGGTGTCGGTCTCGCCGGCGACGTGCGCGAGCGCGGTACGGCGCTTGATCGTGCCGCGGTACTGGCTGCGCGCGACGATTTCCTGGCCCGGGTAGCACCCCTTCCTGAAGTTAACGGCGCCGATCACGTCGAAGTTGACCATTTGCGGCACGAACTGTTCGACGGCCGGCTGCGTGATGCGCGGCTCGCCCGCGCGCACGTCGAGCCAGTCCCAAACGGCCGGCGACACGACCGGCAGCGTGCCGGCGAGCGCGGCGAGACGCGCGTCGACTTCCGCGCGCGGCCCGATCCACAGGTAGCGCTTGCGGCCGGCCGCGTCCGGGACGCGGATCAGCGCCCCGGCCGGGCCGTCGACCTTCACGTGCACGCCGTCCGGCAGCGCGTCGAAGATGCCCGACAGCGCTTCGCGCACGTCGCCCGCGAAGCCGACCACCGCGAGCGTGTCGCTCGCGTCCGTCAGTTTCGCCTTCGCGCGCAGCACGAACATCGACAGCCGTTTCTGCACGGCGGCCTGGACGTCCTTCGAGACGAGCAGGCGCACGCCGTGACCGGCGCGCCAGGCGAGGAACGACGCGAGCAGGCGGCCCTTCGGCGAGCAATAGCCGGACAGGCGCGCGCTCGCGGCATCGAGATGCTCGATGTCGTTGGTGAGCTGGGTGTGCAGGAACGTCGCGGCGTCGTCGCCGGCCACGTCGATCACGCCGAACTGCGCAAGCGGCATGCAGGCGCCCGGCGCGTCGAAATCGGCGGCGGACGGGCGGGGGAAAACGGGGAGCGAGACGGGTGCGGGCTGGGCAGCCGGTGAAGCGAATGGTGTGCTCATGGAATGAGGGAACAGTCAACCCTGACTTTGACGGAGGCGAGCAAGTATTATATGGGTCTTACCTGAGTCTCGTTTCCATGTCCCTACTGAAGAAATGCGCCGCGACGGTCGTGGCGCTGGCCGTCGTTGTGGCCGCTGCCGGCGCGGGCGGCGGGTATTACTGGGCGACCCGGCCGCTGCTGCTGGGCGCCGCAACGCTCGACGTCACGATCAAGCCGCGCAGCAGCGTGAAGAGCGTCGCGCTGCAGCTCAAGCACGGCGGCGTGCCGGTCGAGCCGTTCGGCTTCGTCGCGATGACGCGCCTGCTCGGGCTGTCGAGCCGACTGAAGTCCGGCAACTACGAATTCAAGACCGGCATCACGCCGTACGACGTGCTGCAGAAGATCGCGCGCGGCGACGTGAACGAGTACGTCGCGACGGTGATCGAGGGCTGGACCTTCAAGCGGATGCGCGCGGAACTCGACGGCAATCCCGATCTCGCGCACGCGACGGCCGGCATGAGCGACGCCGAGCTGCTGCGCGCGATCGGCGCCCCCGACAACGCGATCCAGCGCGGCAGCGGCGAGGGGCTGTTTTTCCCCGACACCTACCTGTTCGACAAGGGCACGAGCGACCTGAACATCTACCGGCGTGCCTACCACCTGATGCAGACGCGCCTCGACGAAGCATGGGCCGCGCGCGCGCCGGGGCTGCCGTACAAGACGCCTTACGAAGCGCTGACGATCGCGTCGATCGTCGAAAAGGAAACGGGCCATGCGGCCGATCGCGCGTTCGTCGCGGCGGTGTTCGCGAACCGGCTGCGCATCGGGATGCCGCTGCAGACCGATCCATCGGTGATCTACGGCCTCGGCGACGCGTACGACGGCCGCCTGCGCAAGCGCGACCTGCAGGCCGACACTCCTTACAATACCTATACGCGCCGCGGCCTGCCGCCGACACCGATCGCGCTGCCGGGCGTCGCCTCGCTGCAGGCGGCGATCAATCCGGCGCCGACGAGCGCGCTCTATTTCGTCGCGAAGGGCGATGGCACGAGCGTGTTCTCGGACACGCTCGGCGATCACAACAAGGCCGTGGACAAGTACATACGAGGTCAATAATGCCGAGCGGTAAATTCATCACCTTCGAAGGCATCGACGGGGCGGGGAAGACCACCCACCTGCAATGGTTCTGCGAACGCCTCCAGGCGAGGCTGGCCGCGAGCGGCCGGCAGGTCGTCGTCACCCGCGAGCCGGGCGGCACGCAGCTCGGCGAGAAGCTGCGCGAGATCCTGCTGAACCAGCCGATGGATCTCGAGACGGAGGCGCTGCTGATGTTCGCCGCGCGTCGCGAGCATCTCGCGCTCGTGATCGAGCCGGCGCTCGCGCGCGGCGACTGGGTTGTGTCCGACCGCTTCACCGACGCGACCTTCGCCTACCAGGGCGGCGGCCGCGGGCTGCCGCGCGACAAGCTCGAGACGCTCGAGCGCTGGGTGCAGGGCGGTTTCCAGCCCGACCTGACGGTGCTGTTCGACGTCGCGCCGCAGGTGGCGAGCGAGCGCCGCGGCGCCGCGCGCATGCCCGACAAGTTCGAAAGCGAATCGGACGCGTTTTTCTCGCGTACCCGCGCCGAATACCTGCGGCGCGCGGAAGAGGCGCCGCACCGCTTCGCGATCGTCGACGCGACGCAGTCGATTCCCGAGATCCGCCAGCAGCTCGAACGCGTGCTCGCCGCGCTGTAACCCGCAAGGAACGCACCACATGATCTATCCGTGGCAGACCGACGACTGGAACCGCCTGCAGCAACTGCGCGCGCAGTGGCCGCATGCGCTGCTGCTGCACGGCCAGGCCGGGATCGGCAAGCTGCAGTTCGCGCAGCATCTCGCGCAGGGCTTCCTGTGCGAGGCGCCGCAGCCGAACGGCGAGCCGTGCGGCACCTGCGCGGCCTGCACGTGGTTCGCGCAGGGCAACCATCCGGACTACCGGATCGTGCTGCCCGAGGCGCTCGCGGGCGAAGCGCCGGGCGCGGCCGACGACGCGAAGCCGGCCGACGCGGACGAAGGCGGCAAGAAGACGCGCGCGCCGAGCAAGGAAATCAAGATCGAGCAGGTGCGTGCGCTGCTCGACTTCTGCGGGGTCGGTTCGCACCGCGGCGGCGCGCGCGTCGTCGTGCTGTACCCGGCCGAGGCGCTGAACGTCGCCGCGTCGAATGCGCTGCTGAAGACGCTGGAGGAGCCGCCGTCCGGCGTCGTGTTCCTGCTGGTGTCGGCGCGCATCGACCGGCTGCTGCCGACCATCATCAGCCGCTGCCGGCAGTGGCCGATGACCGTGCCGGCGCCCGATGCGGCCGCGGCGTGGCTCGCGGCGCAGGGCGTCGACGATGCGCGCGCGCTGCTCGCCGAAGCCGGCGGCGCGCCGCTCGCCGCGCTGGCGCTCGCGAGCGACGAGAACCGCCCGCTGCGCGATTTCACGCTCGGCCAGCTCGCCGCCGGCGCCGCGTGCGATCCGTTCGCGTGCGGCGAGACGCTGCAGAAGCTGCCGGTGCCGCTGGTGCTCGGCTGGCTGCAGCGCTGGCTGTACGATCTGCTCGCGCAGCGGATGGCGGGCGCGCCGCGCTACTTCCCGATGCAGGCGGCCGCGCTCGCGCGTTGCGCGGAAGCCGTCGACGCGAATGCGTTCGCACGCTTCATGAAGGCCGTGACGCGCCAGCGGACGGTCGAGAACCATCCGCTCAACGCCCGGCTCGTCTTCGAGGAACTGTTTCTCGGTTATCGGGAAATGTTCGCGTGAGCGCGTATTGTTTCCTTGAAGAGGGGAAACGGCTGCCGGCGAGCGCATGAGCGCCCGCCTTACGTATTCAGGAAACACGATGTTCGTCGATTCTCACTGCCACATCAATTTCAAGGGTCTCGCCGACCGCCTGCCGGCCGTGCTGGAGAACATGCGCGAGCACGACGTCACGCATGCGCTGTGCGTGTCGGTCGACTTCGAGACGCTGCCCGACGTGCTCGCGATCGCGCAGGCGCACGACAACGTGTACGCGTCGGTCGGCGTGCATCCGGACCACGAGGACGCACGCGAGCCGACGCTCGCGGAACTGATCGAGCTGGCCGCGCACCCGAAAGTCGTCGCGATCGGCGAGACGGGCCTCGACTACTACCGCCTCGAAGGCCGCTCGATCGCCGACATGGAATGGCAGCGCGAACGCTTTCGCACGCATATCCGCGCGGCGACCGCGACGATGAAGCCGCTGATCATCCATACGCGCTCGTCGTCGGAAGACACGCTGCGGATCATGGCCGAGGAACGCGCGGACGTGCCGGGCGGCGTGATGCACTGCTTCACCGAGCCTTGGCCCGTCGCCGAGCAGGCGCTCGCGCAGAACTTCCATATCTCGCTGTCGGGGATCGTCACGTTCAAGAACGCGACCGACGTGCAGGACGTCGCGCGGCGGGTGCCGCTCGAGCGGCTGCTGATCGAGACCGACTCGCCGTACCTCGCGCCGGTGCCGTATCGCGGCAAGCCGAATGAACCTGCGTACGTCAGCCATGTCGGACGCTTTATCGCATCCGAGCGCGGCATCCCCGTCGAGGCGCTGGCCGATGCGACGACCCAGAACTTTTTCCGGCTGTTCAAGATCGCCCGCTAACGACGCGCGCCCAGCCGACAACCCAGGGAAGGAGCCCACAACAATGACGAAGCCGACCACATACCTGCCCAAGCGCGCCCTCGTCGCCGCCGCGCTCGTCGCGAGCGGCCTGTTTGCCGCCGCCGGCGCGCATGCCGAGTCGCTCGACGCGATCGTCAAGGCGGTCAAGTTCGACGACATCGCCGACATCGGCAAGCAGCTCAAGAGCGGCAAGCTCGATCCGAACACGATCGCACCGAACGGCGACCCGCTGCTCGTGATCGCCGCGCGCGAGAAGTCCGACAAGGTCGCCGCGGCGCTCGCCACGACGCCGAACGTCGACCTCGAGAAGGAAGACAAGGCCGGCGAGAACGCGCTGATGCTCGCGTCGCTGAACGGCGACGTCGGGCTCGTCAAGCTGCTGATCGACAAGGGCGCGGAAGTCAGCAAGAAGGGCTGGGCGCCGCTGCACTACGCGGCCACCAACGGCCAGGACGAGGTCGTCAAGGTCCTGCTCGACCATGACGCGTATATCGACACCGCGTCGCCGAACGGCACGACGCCGCTGATGATGGCCGCGCGCGGCAACCACGCGTCGACGGTCAACCTGCTGCTCGACCAGGGCGCCGATCCGCAGGTGAAGAACCAGCTCGGCATCACCGCGCTCGAGTTCGCGCAGCACTACAAGGCGCCGGATGCGATCGACATCCTGAGCAAGCGGACGGTGCGCGTCGGTGCATCGGCGCCGGCAGATGCGCAAAAGAGTGCAAAATGACGGTTTCGGCGCGGTGGCGCAGCGCCCGGCCGGCCGCAACCCGGCCGGCAGCGGGCGTCCGGCCGCCGCGCCGGTCAGCGCAGCAAGCGGCCCGAGGCCGCATTGACATAAGGAACACCATGTTGCGGGCTATGTTTTGTGCCGCGGCGTTTGCCGTGCCGTTGTCGGCGGCGGCTTTCACGGGCGCGGATCTCGACCGGCTGTGCGCGAAGACGGACGTCAAGTCGCGGGCGTCGTGCGCGGCCTACATCGAAGGCGCCGCCGATGGCGTCTACAACACGATCGACGCGATCGGCGGCACCACCGGGCCGCGCGTCGGGCAGTATTTCTGCCTGCCGCCCGACATCCGGGCGCAGCAGATGACCGACGCGGTGCGCAAGTACATCGCGGAGAACCCGAAGCTGGCCGACTACAACGCGAGCACCGCGGTGTCGCTCGGTCTCGGCAAGGCATTCCCCTGCAAGGGCGGCAGTTGATCTGACACCGGGTCCGGGTGCGCGCTGCCCGGACGTCGCCGACGCATCCAGGACGAGGCCGCCGCGCCTCATAACCGAAGCATCCCGGGCGCCGATGAATTCAATCGAGGAATTGCAGCGCATCGCCGATGCGCCGTTGCATTCGTGGTCCGGCACGCTGATCGTGTCGGTCATGGTCGTGCTGGTCGTCGTGATCGTGCACCGTCTCGGCGCACGCATCGTCAAGCGCATCGCGCAGCCGTATCCGCTGATGAGCGTGATCCTGCGCTACATCGACAAACCTTCGCTCGTCACGCTCGCGCTGCTTGCGCTCGAATTCCTGTGGATCCAGACCGACGAAGGCATGTCGTTCGTGGGCGGGATGCGCGCCGCGGCCGCGGTCGGCTCCATCGTATCGCTGACCTGGCTGCTGGTGCGGCTCGCGGCCGGCGTCGGCGACGCGATCATCCAGGCCCATCCGATGGATGCGGCCGACAACCTCCACGCGCGGCGCGTCCACACGCAGGCCAAGGTGCTCGTGCGGACCGTCATGGTGCTGATCGTCGTCATCGGCACGGGCGCCGCGCTGATGACGTTCCCGAACGTGCGCCAGGTCGGCGCGAGCCTGCTGGCGTCGGCCGGCGTCGCCGGCCTCGTCGCCGGTATCGCCGCGCGGCCGGTGCTCGGCAACCTGATCGCCGGGCTGCAGATCGCGCTCACGCAGCCGATCCGGCTCGACGACGTCGTCGTGATCCAGGGCGAGTGGGGCCGCATCGAGGAAATCACCGGCTCGTTCGTGTCGGTGCGGCTGTGGGACCAGCGCAGGCTGGTCGTCCCGTTGCAGTGGATCATCGAAAACCCGTTCACGAACTGGACGCGCCACAGCTCGGAGATCATCGGCACGGTCTACCTGTCGGTCGACTACCGCACGCCGCTCGCGCCGCTGCGCGAGGAACTCGCGCGGCTCGTCCATGCGGCGCCCGAGTGGGACGGCCGCGTGCAGGTGCTGCAGGTGACCGATGCCACCGAGCGCACGATGCAGTTGCGCGCGCTCGTCAGTGCGGCCGACTCGTCGGCGTGCTGGGATCTGCGTTGCCGCGTGCGCGAGGGCTTGATCGCGTACCTGCAGGCGCGTTTCCCGCAATGCCTGCCGCGCAGCCGGATGGAACTGTATCCGCACGATTCGGCGCCGGGCGAGCCGAGCCCCGAACGGCCGCACGCGCGGCCGCCCGCCGCCAGCACGGCGGCCAACACCGCGGCCGATCCGAAGGCCACCGAAGGCCGCTGAACGCGCGCCGGTACCTGCTGCCATCACCTCCATGACCGCGCTGAAGACGCTTGCCATCGCCAACTACCGCTCGCTGCGCGAGCTGATCGTGCCGCTCGCGGCGCTCACCGTCGTCACCGGGCCGAACGGCAGCGGCAAGTCGAGCGTGTACCGTGCGCTGCGGCTGCTTGCCGACACCGCGCAGGGCCGCGTGATTCCGTCGCTCGCGCGCGAAGGCGGGCTGCCGTCGACGCTGTGGGCCGGCCCCGAGCGCTTTTCGCGCGCGATGCTGAGCGGCGACACGCCGGTGACCGGCACGGTGCGCAACGGACCCGTGAGCCTCAAGCTCGGCTTCGCCGGCGACGATTTCGGTTACGCGATCGATCTCGGCCTGCCGGTGAAGAACGATGCGTCGATGTTTCGTCTCGATCCGGTCGTGAAGCGCGAATGCATCTGGGGCGGCGCGCTGCTGCGGCCGTCGACGCTGCTGGTCGACCGCCAGGGCGCGCAGATTCGCGCGCGCAGCGGGTCGGGCGACTGGCACACGGTGCCGCAGCCGGTCGCGAGCTTCGACAGCATGATGACCGAGTTCGCCGATCCGGTCGGCGCGCCGGAGATGATCGCGGTGCGCGAGCGGATCCGGTCGTGGCGCTTCTACGATCATTTCCGGACCGATGCGCAGGCGCCGGCCCGGCAGTCGCAGATCGGCACCCACACGCCGGTGCTGGCGGACGACGGCGCCGACCTGGCCGCCGCGCTGCAGACGATCCGCGAAATCGGGGATGCCGCCGCGCTCGACGCGGCGGTCGACGACGCGTTCCCCGGCGCATCGATCGACATCGACAATCCGGGCGGGCGCGGCCGCTTCGACGTGCTGATGCGCCAGCCGGGGCTGCTGCGGCCGCTGTCGGCCGCCGAACTGTCGGACGGCACGCTGCGCTACCTGCTGCTCGCGGCCGCGCTGCTGACGCCGCGGCCGCCCGCGCTGATGGTGCTGAACGAACCGGAGACGAGCCTGCACCCCGATCTGCTGCCGGCGCTCGGCCGCCTGATCGCGCAGGCTGCGCAGCATTCGCAGGTGCTGGTCGTGTCGCACGCGGCGCGGCTCATCGCGACGCTCGAACGCGAGGCCGGCTGCGAGTCGCTGGTGCTCGACAAGCAGCTCGGCGCGACCGTCCTCGTCGATGCGGACACGCGCGACCTGCCGCCGTGGAAGTGGCCGTCGCGCTGACGGGCAACGCGGTGCGCGCGCGGCCGCGTCGGCGGCATGCCGCCGGCAGCCCGCCGTCGGGCCCGCGGCGCCGATGCAGGACCGGCGGCCTGCGGCGCGAATGTATCCTGTCTGTAACAACACCCATAAAATGAAAGCCCGGTGCTTTCCGGGCATCGGGATCGCGAATAATAATGAGATATCCGGCCGGCGCGATGCCGGCCGTGTGCTGCACGGAGGGGATTGTGCGCCAGCCCCCGTGCCGGCCGACCGAGGACACAGGAGACGTGGACCATGAGAATTGCCCAGATCGCCCCGCTGACCGAATCCGTGCCGCCAAAGCTGTACGGCGGCACGGAGCGCGTCGTGTCCTACATCACCGAGGCGCTCGTCGACCTCGGCCATGACGTGACGCTGTTCGCCAGCGGCGATTCGACGACCCGGGCCAGGCTCGAACCGGTATGGCCGCGCGCGCTGCGGCTCGATGCGTCGATCCGCGACCGCGTCGCACCGCACATGCTGCTGATGGAGACGGTCGCGCGCCGCGCGAAGGACTTCGACGTGCTCCATTTCCACATGGACTACTACTCGTTTTCGGTCTTCAACCGGCAGGACACGCCGTTCGTGACGACGCTGCACGGCCGGCTCGACCTGCCCGAGCAGCAGCCGGTGTTCGACACGTTCAACACCGCGCCGGTGATCTCGATCTCGAATTCGCAGCGCCAGCCGCTGCCGCAGGCGAAATGGCAGACGACCGTGTACCACGGGCTGCCCGACACGCTGTACCTGCCGCAACCCGTCGAGCCGCGCTATCTCGCGTTCCTCGGCCGCATCTCGCCGGAGAAGCGGGTCGACACCGCGATCCGCATCGCGCACCAGTGCGGGCTGCCGATCAGGATCGCCGCGAAGATCGACGCGGCGGACCAGGAGTACTTCGAACGGGAGATCAAGCCGCTGTTCGCGCTGCCGCACGTCGAATACATCGGCGAGATCGCCGACCACGAGAAGGCAGAATTCCTGTCGGGCGCGCATGCGCTGCTGTTTCCGATCGACTGGCCGGAGCCGTTCGGGCTGGTGATGATCGAGGCGATGTCGTGCGGCACGCCGGTGATCGCGTTCAATCGCGGCGCGGTGCCGGAGGTGGTGGACGAGGGCGTGTCGGGCTTCATCGTCGAGGACGAGATCAGCGCGGTGGCCGCCGTGAACCGGCTGCACCTGCTGCCGCGCACGCGCGTGCGGCGGCGCTTCGAGGAGCGCTTCACGTCGCGGCGGATGGCGCAGCAGTACGTCGACGTGTACCAGTCGCTGATTCGTGCGCAAAAGCGCTCGCGCTTCAAGGTGATCGATTCGACGACCTGACGCGCGGCGGGTGCGGATAAAAGAACGGCGATGTCCGCGAGGACATCGCCGTTTGCACATCGCCCGCGCGCGGTGCGCACGGACGAGGACGCCGCGGCGTCAGATCTTCAGCTTCGTGACCTTCGTGCCGTTGATCGACACGTCGCCCATCAGGCCGGCGTTGGTCAGCACGATGACCTGGACCGGCGCGGTGGCCGTGTTGGAGTCGACCGCGCCGTTCGCGCCCATCTTCACGAGCGCGACGGATGCGCCGGCGCCGGCTGCCCAGCCGTCCGAGCCGCGGAATTCGTCGAGCGCTTCCTGCGTCATGAACAGGAACACGATCGCCTTCGACTGCGCACCGGCCTGCAGGCCGACCGACAGCGACGACGTGTTGTAGTAGCCGACCGTGCTGCCGCCGACGCGCAGCGCGCCGTTGCCCGACTGGCCGCCGACGATGAAGCCGGCCTGCAGCACGTCCGGGAACACGAGCACGCCGCGCGACTTCGCGACGAGTTCACGCGAACCCTTGACCGTGGAATACATGCGCGACAGCGTGGCGTCGACGCTCGAATCGATCGCCTGACGCTTCGACGCGTTGGTCGCGGCGTTGTCGGGCTTGTCGGGGGTAGTGGTGCAACCGGTGAGCGCAAGGCTGCCGACGACGAGCGCAGCGGCGGCTTTCAGCACAAGGTTCCGTTTTTGCATCGTTCTTCTCCATCGGATGACGTTCGGAGTGAGTCTCGCTCACGGAGCGGATCACGTCGGCAGTTATATCACAACGGATTACAACCCCATTTCGTGCGCGCATGAAAAGGCGCCGAATCGGTTTGCGGTGTCGCGGCGCACCAACGGACGGACCGGCGCGCGCACGGCGATATGTCGCTACATCGCGCGACGGCCGGGGTCGGCGGAAAGGCGGTGCGGGCAGGTGCAGGTCAGTGCGTGACGGGCGGCGCCGGCGGGGTCGGCGGCTTGATCGGCGGGCGCCGCAACGCGCGGCGGATCAGCGCGATCACGACCCCGCACGCGAACAGGAACGCGGCCGGCACGACCCAGTAGCCGACGAACGCGTGCCACAGATAACCGGCGAGCGTGTTGCGGCGCACGACGTATTCGTCGCGGGCCGCCTGCTGGCGTGCCGCGTTGGCGGCCAGCACGTCGGCCGGGCAGCCGGCCGCGCGCGCCGCGTCAGGATCGCCGTGGCACTTCGCGGCGGCGCCGGCCGCCTGCTGCGCATCGGTGAGCTGCCAGGTGGTCAGCGCGAGTTGCAGGTCGGCCTTGTTGTACGCCATTTCCTCGCGGATCTCGCGCACGGCGACGATCGCGACGGGCACGGCCCAGAACACGATCACGATCAGCCAGCGGCGGAACCAGCGGTGTTGTCTCCATGCCATCCATGCCTCCGTTTGACGCGGTGTGCGCGTCCGTCTCGAGGGCGGCCCGATGGCGCTTCTTGTACTTGGGTGGGCCGCGTTGCAGCCATCATAGAAGAAATCGCGGCGAATTGCCGCACCATGTGGCGGCATTTGTACGGCGTGCTGGGGAAGCGGGGCGGGCAGGCGGCGCAGCAGGTCGCGACGACGGCAGCGACGGCGCCGCCGGCCGGCGCGGCGACGCATTCCACGTCATCGCGTGCGTCGATGCGCGTGCAACGAAAACAAAAATGCCGCGCCCGCCGAAGCGGTGCGCGGCATTCGTGCGGGAGCGCCGGAACTCAGGCGGCCGGCTGGCTGCTCAGGCAGCTCTTCATGAACGCCTTGCGGTCGTCGCCCTTCTTGTCGGCGGCCTGCGTGTTGCACGCCTTCATCTTTTCCTGCTGCGACATCTTCTTCGCGGGCTTGGCCGACAGGCAGTCCTTCATGAACGCCTTGCGTTCATCGCCCGTCTTGCCGGCGGCCTGCGTGTTACAGGCCTTCATCTTGTCCTGCTGGCTGTTCGCCGCGAAAGCGGGGGAAGCCAGCATGCCGCCGAGAAGCACTGCGGCTACGAGCGATTGGATTTTCATTTCGACACTCCCATGGGGTGAATTGCGTTTTATATCGACGCCGTCACGAAGCCCGGCGCAACGGGAACAGGGCCACATCACGCCGCGCGCTCCGATTATGGCAAATCAATGTGAAAACACCAAAACGGCATTCCTATAACGCGGCGGGCGACGTGGCCGTTGACGGCGTGCGTCCCGCGGCGATCGGGACTAACCATGATGCGCAGCGTCCGGTGCCGGTCGTATCTACCGGATGCCGGCCGCGAGCCATTACAATCGCGGCCATGAATACTCCGAACCCCGCATCCCCTTCGTCCGCGCCGGCCCTGCCGCGCATCGCCGTACTCGCCACCGGCGGCACGATCGCCGGCGCCGCGCCCGACGCCGCCAGCACGGCCGGCTATCAGGCCGGCGCGCTCGGCGTCAATTTCCTGCTCGACGCGGTGCCGGCGCTCGCGTCGGTCGCACGCATCGATGCCGAGCAGGTCGCCAGCATCGACAGCAAGGATCTCGCGCTGCCGCTGTGGAATACGCTCGCCGCGCGCATCGACGCGCTGATGGCCGATCCGGCGATCGACGGCATCGTGATCACCCACGGCACCGACACGCTCGAGGAAACCGCCTACGCGCTGCATCTGGTCGTGACCGGCGACAAGCCGGTCGTGCTGACGGCCGCGATGCGGCCGGCCACCGCGCTGTCGTCCGACGGCCCGCTGAACCTGCTGAACGCGGTGACCGTCGCCGCTCACCCGGCCGCGCGCGGGCAGGGCGTGCTCGTCGCGTTCAACAACCGGATCCACGGCGCACGCGACGTCGTGAAGACGAGCACCTACGCGGTCGATGCGTTCCAGTCGCCGGAACTGGGCGCGCTCGGCTGGGTGCAGGACGGCCGCGTCGAATTCGCGCGCCGCGTGACGCGCGCGCCCGATGCGCGACTGGCGATCGCCGCGGCGTGGCCGCCGGTCGAAGTCGTCGCGAGCTATGCGGGCGTGACGCGCACGGCCGTCGATGCGCTCGTCGCGGCCGGCGTGCGCGGCCTCGTCGTCGCGGGCACCGGCAACGGGTCGATCCATGCGACGCTGCAGGCGGCGCTCGCCGATGCGGTGAAGGCGGGCGTCGCCGTGGTGCGTGCGTCGCGCGTCGGCTCGGGGCACGTGATGCGCAACGGTGCTGCGAACGACGACGCGCTCGGTTTCGTGAGCGCCGGGTCGCTGAGCCCGTTCAAGGCACGCGTGCTGCTGATGCTCGCGCTCGCGAACGGGATTCACGAGCGCGACGCGCTGCAACGCGCATTCGACACGCTGTGACCGCTGGCCGCCGATCGATTCCAGAAAGACGAAACCCCACGCTCCGAAAAACGTGGGGTTCGTCAGCAGTCCGGGCAGGCCGTTGGCCTGCCTTTTTTGCGTCAGTGCCGCGCGAATGCTCAGGACTGCGGCGGAATCACGAGCTTCTGGCCCGGATAGATCCGGTCCGGGCTCGACAGCATCGGCTTGTTCGCCTCGAAGATCGCCGGGTACTTGTTCGCGTCGCCGTACACTTCCTTCGCGATCGCCGACAGCGTGTCGCCCGGCTTCACGTCGTGGTACTGAACTTCCTGATCGTCCGGCTGCAGGTCGTCGTCGTTGACGCCCGCGACGCCTTGCACGTTGCCGGCCGCGACCTTGACCTTCGCCTTCGTGTCGAGATCGGCGACGCTGCCCGACAGCGTGACGGTGCGCGACGCGCCGTCGAACGCGACGCTCAGGTTCGACGTGTCGAGACCTTGCGTGCCGATGTAGTTCTTGATCGCGTCGGCCGCGGTCTGGTTCGCGGCATTCGGATCTTCCGCTGCTTGCGCATCGGCGTGACCCAGCAGTTTTTCACCCGCCTCTTTGATAAACGAAAGAAGACCCATCGCTGCACTCCCTAGGTGGTTGAAAAGAAAACGCGCCGTGAAGTGGCGAAAAAAACACCGCGCTGGGCGCGCTCACCGGAGCGAGCGCCAAGCGCGGCGGTTTTCTCGAAAGGCGTGGCGAAAGTGTAGGCGTTCAGCGCGACGATTGCATGAAAAATCGCGCGCTTGAACGTAAAGAAATGTAATACGCGAAATCCGACAGGCGGACACCCGACGACGACGTCTGACCGACCAAGGCTTCCCCGGCGCCGCCGGGTGCCGCTGCGGACCCCACCACGCCGCTCTCAGCCCAGAGCGGCGTTTTTCGCCCCGTCGCGCACGCGTTTCGGCGATACGCGGCGGGGCGCCCCACCGTGATGCGCGCATCGTCGCGCATCGATGCGACCGGCCGTGACCGGATCGCGTGTATTCGTCGCGCGCGTTCCGCCGTTGCAGCGAAACGCGCGCCGTTGCGTCCGCGTTACGCGGCCGGCGTCTGGCCGATCTCGAAGTTCGACATGATCTCGAGCGCACGCACGAGTGCCGAGTGATCCCATGCCTTGCCGCCGTGCGAGGCGCACACGCTGAACAGCTGCTGCGCGCTCGCCGTGTGCGGCAGCGCGAGGCCGAGCTTGCGTGCGCCGTCGAGCGCGAGGTTCAGGTCCTTCTGGTGCAGCTCGATGCGGAAGCCCGGATCGAACGTGCGCTTGGTCATGCGCGCGCCGTGTACTTCGAGGATGCGCGAGGCGGCGAAGCCGCCCATCAGCGCCTGGCGCACGCGCTCCGGATCGGCGCCCGAGCGTGCGGCGAACAGCAGCGCTTCGCCGACCGCCTCGATGTTCAGCGCGACGATGATCTGGTTCGCGACCTTGCAGGTCTGGCCCGCGCCGTTCTCGCCGACGAGCGTGATGTTCTTGCCCATCTTCTCGAACAGCGGCTTCGCGCGTTCGAACGCCTTCTCCGGGCCGCCGACCATGATCGTCAGCGTCGCTTCGCGCGCGCCGACTTCGCCGCCGGACACCGGCGCGTCGAGGTAGTCGCAGCCGAGCGCGTTGATCTGCTTCGCGAATTCCTGCGTGTCGAGCGGCGAGATCGAGCTCATGTCGATCACGAGCTTGCCGGCGCTCAGGCCCTTCGCGACGCCGTCGTCCGCGAACAGCACGTTACGCACGTCGGGCGTGTCCGGCACCATCGAGATGATGATGTCGGCGTGCTGCGCGACTTCGGTCGAGTTCGCGACGACCTTCGCGCTCGCGCGCAGGTCGTCTGGAATCGGGAACGCACCGTTCACGACGAGCTGATGATCGCCCTTGAGCAGGTTGCGCGCCATGTGCGCGCCCATGATGCCGAGGCCGATGAAACCGATGGTTGCCATGTGAAAGTCTCCTATAGGGCTGAAAACGGGAAGAGCGGATCTCAGGCGGCGCGACGCGCCGAGCCCGGTGCGCAGCCGGCGACGCTTTGCAGCCAGCCGAGCCCTTCCGTCGTGGTGGTGCGGGGCTTGTATTCGCAGCCGACGTAGCCGGCATAGCCGAGCCGGTCGAGCAGCGCGAACAGGAACGCGTAGTTGATCTCGCCCGTGCCCGGCTCGTTGCGGCCCGGATTGTCCGCGAGCTGGACGTGGCCGATCGAGGCGAGGTTGCGTTCGATCGTCGCGGCCAGTTCGCCTTCCATGCGCTGCATGTGATAGATGTCGTACTGCAGGAACAGGTTGTCCGAGCCGACCGCGCGGATCACGTCGAGCCCTTCGGACGAGCGGTTCAGCGCGAAGCCCGGGATGTCGAAGCTGTTGCACGGCTCGACCAGCAGGCGGATGCCTTCGCGCTTCAGTGCGTCGGCGGCGAAGCGCAGGTTGTCGACGATCGTGACGAAGGTCTTGTCGCGCGCGGTGCTCGCCGACGGGATGCCGACGAGGCAGTTCAGTTGCGGCACCTTGAGCGCCTTCGCGTACTCGATCGCACGGCCGACACCTTCCTGGAACTCGCCGACACGATCGGGCAGGCACGCGATGCCGCGCTCGCCCTGGTCCCAGTTGCCGGCCGGCAGGTTGTGCAGCACGAGGCGCAGGCGGTGCGTCTCGAGCCGCTCGGCGAGTTCCTCTTTCGCGTACGGGTACGGGAACAGGAACTCGACGGCGTCGAAGCCCGCGTCCGCGGCCGCCTTGAAGCGGTCGAGGAACGGCACTTCGTTGAACAGCATGGTCAGGTTTGCAGCAAACTTCGGCATGAGCTAAGCCTCTTCGGTCGGTCAGTCAAAAAATGGCGTGCGGATCAGTCGAGCATCGAGATCGCGGTCGGTGCGTGCTCGGCCTTTTCGGCGAGTTCCTCGAATTCGTTGATCGCGTCGATTTCGGTGCCCATCGAGATGTTCGTCACGCGCTCGAGGATCACTTCGACGACCACCGGCACGCTGAATTCTTCCGCGAGCGTTTGCGCCTGGCGCAGCGCCGGCTCGATCTCTTCCGGCTTGAACACGCGCAGCGCCTTGCAGCCGAGGCCTTCGGCCACCGCCACGTGATCGACGCCATAGCCGTTCAGCTCCGGTGCGTTGACGTTGTCGAACGCGAGCTGCACGCAGTAGTCCATGTCGAACGCGCGCTGGGCCTGGCGGATCAGGCCGAGGTACGAGTTGTTCACGACGACGTGCACGTACGGCAGCTTGAATTGCGCGCCGGCGGCCAGTTCCTCGATCATGAACTGGAAGTCGTAGTCGCCCGACAGCGCGACGATCGGACGGCGCGGGTCGGCCGCACGCACGCCGAGCGCGGCGGGGATCGTCCAGCCGAGCGGGCCGGCCTGGCCGCAGTTGATCCAGTTGCGTGCCTTGAACACGTGCAGGAACTGCGCGGCGGCGATCTGCGACAGGCCGATCGTGCTGACGTAGCAGGTATCGCGGCCGAACACCTTGTTCATCTCTTCGTACACGCGCTGCGGCTTGACCGGCACGTTGTCGAAATGGGTCTTGCGCTGCAGCGTCCGCTTGCGTTCCTGGCACTCGGACACCCACGCGCTGCGGTCCTTCAGCTTGCCGGCTGCCTTCCATTCCTGCGCGACCGCGACGAACAGCTCGAGTGCGGCCTTCGCGTCGGACACGATGCCGAGATCCGGGCCGAACACGCGGCCGATCTGCGTCGGTTCGATGTCGACGTGCACGAACTTGCGGCCCTTCGTGTAGACCTCGACGCTGCCCGTGTGGCGGTTCGCCCAGCGGTTGCCGATGCCGAGCACGAAGTCGGACGCGAGCATCGTCGCGTTGCCGTAGCGATGCGACGTCTGCAGGCCGACCATGCCGGCCATCAGCGGGTGGTCGTCCGGAATCGCGCCCCACGACATCAGCGTCGGGATCACCGGCACGCCGATCGTTTCGGCGAATTGCACGAGCAGGTCTTCGGCCGCTGCGTTGAGCACGCCGCCGCCCGACACGATCAGCGGCTTGTCCGCGTCGTTGAGCATCGCGAGCGCCTTCTCGATCTGCGCGCGGGTCGCCGCGGGCTTGTAGACCGGCAGCGGTTCGTACGTGTCGATGTCGAACTCGATTTCGGCGAGCTGCACGTCGATCGGCAGGTCGACCAGCACCGGGCCCGGACGGCCCGAGCGCATCAGGTGGAACGCCTGCTGGAACACGCGTGGCACGAGCGCCGGCTCGCGCACGGTGACGGCCCACTTGGTGACGGGCTTCGCGATCGACTCGATGTCGACGGCCTGGAAGTCTTCCTTGTACAGGCGCGCACGCGGCGCCTGGCCCGTGATCGCGAGGATCGGAATCGAGTCGGCCGACGCGGAGTAGAGGCCGGTGATCATGTCGGTGCCGGCGGGGCCCGACGTGCCGATGCACACGCCGATGTTGCCCGGTGCGGCACGCGTGAAGCCTTCGGCCATGTGCGACGCGCCTTCGACGTGGCGCGCCAGCACGTGGCTGATGCCGCCCGACTTGCGCATCGCGGAATAGAACGGGTTGATTGCTGCGCCCGGCACGCCGAACGCGGTCTGGATGCCTTCCTTCTCGAGCACGAGTACGGCTGCGTCGACGGCTCTCATCTTGGCCATGAATGTCTCCTTGGATAGTTGGATCTTGCGAATCGGTCTGTTGGGAACACTTTAGGGACGCAAGAAAGGTTTGATAAGATCAGCCGAAGTCGCTTATTTCGAAACTAAAAGTATGGAATGACGGCCGGACGGGGCTTCCCGCCGGTGTCGGAGCCGGGACGGAGACGGGAAATGGATCGTTTCAAGCAGATCGAGACGTTCGTGCGGGTCGCGGACGCGGGCAGCCTCGCGGCGGCCGCGCTCGAGGAGGGCGTGTCGCCGGTGGTGCTCGGGCGGCGCATCGACGCGCTCGAGAAGCGCCTCGGCGTGAAGCTGATGTATCGCTCGACGCGCCGGCTGGTGGTCAGCGAGGAGGGCGCCGCGTTCCTCGAGCGCTGCCGCGGGCTGCTGTCCGAATGGGACCAGGCCGAGAACGAGCTGGCCGCCGGCCGGCGCGCGGTCAGCGGGCACCTGATCGTGTCCGCGCCGGCCGCGTTCGGCCGCAAGCACGTCGCGCCGCACGCTCCCGGTTTCCTCGTCGACAAGCCGGAAATGCAGCTGTCGTTCAACCTGACCGACCGCGTCGTGGATCTCGTGCGCGAAGGCTACGACCTGTCGATCCGGATCGGCGGCTCGGTCGATCCGAATTTCGTCGCGGTGAAGCTCGCGTCGAACCGGCGCGTCGTGTGCGGCACGCCCGCGTATTTCCGCAAGCACGGCCGGCCGAAGTCGCTCGACGACCTGCTGAAGCACAACTGTCTCGCGTTCAACCTGCAGGGCGGCCAGAACCGCGGCTGGTATTTCGAGCGCCACGGCAAGATCGTGACGATGCGGGTGGCCGGCAATCTCGACTGCAACGACGGCGAGCTGCTGCATCGCTGGGTCGCGGAAAGCCTCGGGCTCGGCTGGCGCTCGACCTGGGAAATCGCCGCGCAGCTCGAAACGGGCGAACTCGAAACCGTGCTCGACGAATTCGCGCTGCCGGACTACGACATCCTCGCGGTCTATCCGCAGCAGCGCTACGTGCCCGCGCGCGTGCGCTACTTCATCGACTACCTGCGCGAAGCGTATGCGCGCCCCGGCTACTGGAACAGCACGCCGTAACGGGCGCGGCGGTTTCCGGCATTTTTTTGCGCATCATCGGCTTCGTGCGGGAATAAACTCGACGCAGCGGCGGTAAGGTCATCGAGAGCGCCCGCTGCCGGTCTGTCCGGGCACCGGACGCGGAACGGGCGCGGCTTCGGCCGCCGGGACCAGGGAGGTCATGTGGGGCAAGCCGGACAGGCGGTCGACGAACGGGCGGAGGACGACGCGGTCGCGCGCGGCGAACGGTTTCGCGTGCTCGTGCTGCCGCATCTCGACGCCGCGTACAACCTCGCGCGCTGGCTGAGCGGCAATGCGGGCGACGCGGACGATGTCGTCCAGGACGCGTGCATGCGCGCGCTGCGTTTCGTCGACTCGTGCCGCGGCGACAACGCGCGGCCGTGGCTGCTGACGATCGTGCGCCACACCTGGTACACCGAGTGGCGCCGCCGCGCCCACGCGCACGAGGTCGCGCTGCCCGACACGCTCGACGACACGGAGGTGCCGGACGACTGGCAGCCGGCGACGGAGGATCCGCTCACGCACCTGTTGCGCGGCGAGAACGTTCGGCTGGTGAACGCGGCGCTCGCGAAGCTGCCGCCCGAATACCGCGAGGTGCTGGTGCTGCGCGAGATGGAGGATCTGAGCTATCGCGAGATCGCGGCGATCGCCGACGTACCGGTCGGCACCGTGATGTCGCGACTCGCGCGCGGCCGGCGTCGGCTCGCCGCGCTGCTGGCCGGCACGCAGGCGCCGGCACCCGAACCCGCGCCGGGACGTGCGTCGGCAAGCGGAACCGCATCGGAGGCGATCGATGGACTGTAACGAAGCGCGCGCATTGCTGGACGCGGACGTCGACCGCGAGCTGTCGGCGCCCGATGCGTTGCGCGTCCAGCGGCATGTCGAAGGCTGCGACGCGTGCCGCCGCGAACGCGAGCGGATCGTCGCGCTCGGGCGCGTCGTGCGGCAGGCCGATTATCACCGCGCGCCGGAGGCGCTGCGCGCGAGCATCCTCGCGGCGCTGCCGGCGGCGGCCGGCGCGAAAGCGCACGGCCAGGCCCGCGTGGAACCGGCGCCGGACGACGCGGCGGCGCGGCCGCGGGCCCAGCCTCGGCCGACCGGTCGCCGCTGGTTCGCGTGGCTGGGCGGGCGCGGCGCAGCGGCTCGCCCGGCGTCGGCCGGACCGGGGGCGGGCGTCGCCGCGCTGCCCGGGCTCGGCTGGGGCGTCGCGCTGCTGGTCGCGCTCGCGGCGGCGGCCGGGATGGCGCTGTCCGCCCGCCACGCCGCAACCGACCAGACGGTCGACGAACTGGTCGCGAGCCACGTGCGCGCCGGCCTGTCGGCGCGCGACATCGACGTGATCTCGACCGACCGGCATACGGTCAAGCCTTGGTTCAACGGCCGGCTCGACTATGCGCCGCCGGTCGAGGACCTGTCGGCGAGCGGCTTCCCGCTCGCGGGCGGCCGGCTCGACTACGTCGGGCGGCGCCGCGTCGCGGTGCTCGTGTACCGATACCGGCAGCACGTGATCGACGTGTACGTGCAGCCGGCAGGCGTCGGGCGGGAGGCCGCGCCGTACGCGACCGTGTCGCAGGGCTACGCGCTCGACCGCTGGGAGGCGGCCGGGATGACGTGGTGGGCCGTGACCGACGCCGAGCCGTCGGCGCTGGCCGCGTTCAGGACGGCGCTCGACGCGCGGCTGGGCGGGGCGCGCGTCGAGTGACGGCGGGCCGCGTCGCCGGCCCGCAGGCACGCGCCCGACACTCCGCCCCCATTTCCGAACGGTCGCGCCGACGGCGGCTTCAGCTGCCGGCGCCATTCAAGTCGTTGAAAACATGGCCGAATCCGGTCGGAAATCGTCGATCGGTATTGCACGCGCCCCGTATCCGGGTTAGAATCTTCGGCTTCTCACTTGCCACACCGGTTCAGACGCCCGGGTGGCTTTAATCCACAAGGAGTGTGTAATGCGTCATTACGAAATCGTATTCATCGTGCACCCCGATCAGAGCGAGCAAGTGCCCGCGATGATCGAGCGTTACAAGACCACGATCACGACGCACGGCGGCCAGATCCACCGTGTCGAAGACTGGGGCCGTCGCCAGCTGGCCTACATGATCGAGAAACTCGCGAAGGCTCACTACGTCTGCATGAACATCGAGTGCGACCAGACGACGCTCGACGAACTCGAACACGCGTTCAAGTTCAACGACGCCGTGCTGCGCCACCTCATCGTCAAGATGAAGAAGGCCGAGACCGGCCCGTCGCCGATGATGAAGGAAGTTCAGCGCGAAGAAGCCAAGAAGGCGGCTGCAGCTCAGCCGACCGAAGCGCAGGCTTAAGTTCGTCACTCATTAAGCCATCAAGGAGCGCGTCACTCACGTGAACAGGTTGCAATTGACGGCGAGCGTCGTCGAACGCGCACCGGTGCGATATACGCCGGCGGGTGTTCCGATCGCAAGCGCCACGTTGCATCACCGCACGGAAGTCGTCGAAGCAGGCATTCCCCGTCAGGTCGAAATGACGATCGAGGCGGTGGCGGCCGGTGAGGCGAGCGGCAAGCTGGAGCGTCGTGAAATGGGCGTCGAAACGCTGTTCACGGGCTTCCTGGCAAAGAAGAGCCGCAACGCGAGAACCTTGGTGTTTCACATCACTGCATTGCAGGACATAGGAAAGGACTGAAATCATGGCCCGCCCGACTGGTAAGAAATTCGACAAGCGTCGTCAGCAACAAAACCCGCTCTTCAAGCGCAAGAAGTTCTGCCGTTTCACGGCTGCCGGCGTCGAGCAGATCGACTACAAGGACACGGAAACGCTGAAGGACTTCATCGGCGAAAACGGCAAGATCACGCCGGCGCGTCTGACGGGTACGAAGGCGCACTATCAGCGTCAGCTCGACACGGCAATCAAGCGTGCGCGTTTCCTCGCGCTGCTGCCGTACACCGATCAGCACAAGGCGTAACTCGGCGACGCCATAAGGAGAATTCGAATGCAAATCATTCTGTTGGAAAAAGTCGCCAATCTGGGCAACCTGGGCGATATCGTCAAGGTCAAGGACGGTTACGCTCGCAACTTCCTGATCCCGAACCGCAAGGCTCGCCGTGCAACGAAGGAAGCGATCGCCGAATTCGAAGTTCGCCGCGCTGAACTCGAAAAGATCGCTGCTGAAAAGCTGGCAGCATCGCAGGCAGTCGGCGAGAAGCTGAACGGCCAGTCGTTCGAAATCACGCAGAAGTCGGGCGTCGACGGCCGTCTGTTCGGCTCGGTCACGAACGGCGACGTCGCGGAACTGCTGAAGAAGGCAGGTTTCGAAGTCGAGAAGCTGCAAGTTCGCATGCCGGAAGGCCCGCTGAAGATGATCGGCGAGCACGTCGTTCAGATCGCGCTGCACACGGACGTCGTCGTCGACGTCACGATCAACGTGATCGGCGACCACGCGTAAGCGTATGCAAGCTTTCCGGGCGGCTTCCGCCGTCCGGACAAGGGCAGGCGCCCGGGCAACCGGGGCCTGCCTTTTTTATTGCCCGATCGCCGGAGCGGTAGCGCTGCTGCGATCTATTCGCGATAATCCCAACCCATGAACGCGCCGCAAGATCCTCAAATCGAATCGCTGAAAGTCCCGCCGCATTCGGTCGAAGCCGAGCAGTCGGTACTCGGCGGCCTGTTGCTCGACAACGCGGCATGGGACCGGATTGCCGATTTCCTGTCGCAGGGCGACTTCTATCGCTACGACCACCGGATCATCTACGAGCACATCGGCCGGCTGATCGCGTCGACGCGCCCGGCCGACGTCGTGACCGTGTACGAAGCGCTGACCACGTCCGGCAAGGCCGACGACGTCGGCGGCCTCGCGTACCTGAACGCCCTCGCGCAGAACACGCCGAGCGCCGCGAACATTCGCCGCTACGCGGAAATCGTGCGCGACCGCGCGGTGCTGCGCCGGCTCGTGTCGGTCGCCGACGAAATCTCGGCCGACGCGTTCAATCCGCAGGGCAAGGAAGTTCGCCAGCTGCTCGACGAGGCCGAGTCGAAGGTGTTCTCGATCGCCGAAGAGGGCGCGCGCGGCAACCAGGGCTTCCTCGAGATCGGGCCGCTGCTCACGCAGGTCGTCGAGCGCATCGACACGCTGTATCACACCGCGAACCCGAGTGACGTCACGGGCACGCCGACGGGCTTCGTCGACCTCGACCGGATGACGTCCGGGATGCACGGCGGCGAACTGATCATCGTTGCCGGAAGACCGTCAATGGGAAAAACGGCCTTTTCCATGAACATCGGCGAATACGTCGCTGTCGAGTACGGGCTGCCGGTCGCGGTGTTCTCGATGGAAATGCCGGGCACCCAGCTCGTGATGCGTATGCTCGGCTCGATCGGGCGGCTCGACCAGCACCGGATGCGTACCGGCCGCCTGACGGACGAGGACTGGCCGAAGTTGACGCACGCGGTGCAGAAGATGAGCGAGGCGCAGCTCTTCATCGACGAGACGGGCGGCCTGAACCCGATGGAATTGCGCTCGCGCGCGCGGCGTCTCGCACGTCAGTGCGGCAAGCTCGGCCTGATCATCGTCGACTACCTGCAGCTGATGTCGGGTTCGTCGCAGGGCGAGAACCGTGCGACCGAAATTTCCGAAATCTCGCGATCGCTGAAGAGCCTGGCAAAGGAGCTGGACGTGCCGGTGATCGCGCTGTCGCAGCTGAACCGCGGGCTGGAGCAGCGTCCGAACAAGCGTCCGGTGATGTCGGATTTGCGTGAATCGGGCGCAATCGAACAGGATGCGGACGTGATCCTGTTCATCTACCGTGACGAGGTCTACAACCCGGACAGCCCGGACAAGGGCACGGCCGAAATCATCATCGGCAAGCAGCGTAACGGCCCGATCGGGCCCGTTCGGCTCACGTTTCTGGGTCAATACACGAAGTTCGACAACTTTGCGGGGGCGCAGAACTTCTACGGCGAGTAACACTTCTACGCCGGTTGTAAACCCTTATTTCGCCAAGCGTTGTATCCAATCCCGGCGCGCGCATATGCGCGCGTCGCGGCGCAACCGAAAACGGTACAATATCGCCCGTTTTCGTGACAGTCGTTTGACAATCTCTCAGGAATCCCATGTTCGGTCGATTCATGCCCACCGAGGGCAAGTTCTTTGAACTCTTCAACGCGCACGCGAAGCACATCGTTTCCGGTGGCCGCGAGCTCGAACTGCTGATCGACAATCTCGCCGACGCCGAGATTCACAAGCAAAACGTGCAGACCGCCGAGAAGGCCGCTGACAAGCTGACGCATGAAGCGATCGATCTGCTGCACAAGACCTTCATCACGCCGCTCGATCGCGACGAGATCCACAAGCTGATCACGACGATGGACGACATCCTCGACCTGATGGAAGACGTCGCGACGGCCGTGTCGCTGTACGACGTGCAGTCCGTCACGTCCGAGGCGAGCCAGCTCGCGCACATCGTCACGCAGTCGGCGCAGCACGTGCAGCAGGCCGTCGGGTTGCTGTCCGACATGAAGCAGTCGGCACAGATCCTCAAGCAGTGCGAGGAGATCGACCGCTGGGAGTCGGAGGCCGATCGCGTGCTGCGCGCGGCGATGTCGAAGCTGTTCCGCGAGGAAGACGACGTGAAGACGCTCATCAAGCTGAAGGCGATCTACGAACTGCTCGAAGAGATCACCGACAAGTGCGAGGACGTCGCGAACATCATCGAAGGCATCGTGCTGGAAAACGCCTGAGCGGACCACGATGCATTCGATACAACTCGCCCTATGGATGGTCGCGACGCTGGTGCTCGTCGCGCTCGTATTCGACTTCATGAACGGCTTCCACGACGCGGCGAACTCGATCGCCACCGTCGTGTCGACCGGGGTGCTGAAGCCCCAGCAAGCCGTGGTGTTCGCGGCCGCGTTCAACGTCATCGCGTATTTCATCTTTCACCTGAAAGTCGCCCAGACTGTCGGTAAAGGCACGATCGATCCCGAGATCGTCGACCACTATGTCGTGTTCGGCGCGCTGGTCGGTGCGATCGGCTGGAACGTGATCACGTGGTACTACGGGATTCCGTCGAGCTCGTCGCACGCGCTGATCGGCGGCCTCGTCGGCGCGGCGCTCGCGAAGTCGGGCTGGAGCTCGCTGAACATCGACGGTCTGCTGAAGACGATTGCGTTCATCTTCATTTCGCCGCTGCTCGGCTTCATCCTCGGCTCGCTGTTCATGCTCGGCGTGTCGTGGCTGTATTTCCGCACCGCGCCCAGCAAGGTCGACCGGCGCTTCCGGCGGCTCCAGCTGCTGTCGGCCGGCCTGTACAGCCTGGGCCACGGCGGCAACGACGCACAGAAGACGATCGGCATCATCTGGATGCTGCTGATCGCGTCGGGCTATGCGTCGGCGACGTCCGATGCGCCGCCCGCGTGGGTGATCGGCGCGTGCTACCTGTCGATGGGGCTCGGCACGCTGTTCGGCGGCTGGCGCATCGTGCGCACGATGGGCCAGAAGATCACGAAGCTCAAGCCGGTCGGCGGATTCTGTGCCGAAAGCGGCGGGGCGATCACGCTGTTCATCGCGTCGTTCCTCGGCATTCCGGTGTCGACCACGCACACGATCACCGGTGCGATCGTCGGCGTCGGCGCCACGCAGAAGCTGTCGGCCGTCCGCTGGGGCGTCGCCGGCAACATCGTCTGGGCGTGGGTGCTGACGCTGCCGGCGGCCGCGCTGTTCGCGGCCGGCGGATGGTGGCTCGGGCACCAGATCTTCTGATATCGACGCTGTCGGGTCGACACGCGCAATGCGCCGCACACCGAAAGGTTGCGGCGCATTTTCTTTGCGCGGTCGGGAAAGGGGCGGCGCACGGCGGGGCCACCGCCGGGGATGCGCCGGATCAGTAACTGCCGTTCGCGAAGCGGGCGATCGGATCGTCGGCGGTGGCGGTGCGCGGGCTGACCGGCGCGGATTGCGTCGAAGCGCGCAACACCTGCACGGGCTCGGTGTCGCGCAGCGACGGCGCGGCGGCCGCGGGCGGCGGTTCCGCGTCGAACGCGGCAGCCTGGGCGGCCGTCAGCGCGGTGGTCGGAATCTGCGTGCCGGTCTCGGTGGGGCCGGCCGGCCCCGGATTCGCCGTCGTAGCGGTCATGTCGCCATTCACGGACGTTGCCTGCTGCTGCGCGGTCAGCACGCGCGGCGGCGGTTCGTACGGATCGGCGGCGGGGGCGGTTGCCGCGGCCGTCGGGGCAACCGCCGCGGTCGAGACGACCGGAGCGGCTTGCGTGACCGCCGCGGGTGACGGCGCGACGCCCGCCTGAGACGCGGCATACGCAGAGGCAGGCCGCCGCGACGCGGCTGCCGCGACGACAGGCGCCGCCGCCGGCGCATCGCGCCGAGCCTCGTAGGTCGGCGCATCGAACGGCCCGGGCGCACCGCGCGGCGGCGCGACGCGGCGAATGCCGTCGAAGCGCTTGGCCCAGTACGGGTTCGTCAGGTAGTCGAGCCGCACGGTGCCACCGGTCGACGGCGCGTTGACGAAACGCAGCTTGCCGACATAGATGCCGACGTGCGAATGCGGGCGTCCGGTCGTATTGAAGAAGATCAGGTCGCCCGGCGCGACCTGGTCGGGGTCGATCGACACGCCGCGGCTGCTCATGTCGGCGGTCGTGCGCGGCAGGTCCACGTCGGCCGCGCGGCCGATCACGTAACGCACCAGGCCGCTGCAGTCGAAGCCGCTCGTCGGCGTGTTGCCGCCCCAGCGGTACGGCACGCCGACGAGGCTCATCGCCTGGATCGAGATCTCTTCCTGGCCGACGCTGTGGTCGACGAATTTCGGGAAATTGGCGGGTGCCGGGAAGGCGCGCGGCGTCGTGATCTTCATGCCGGAGGTGCGCGAGGCCGACTGCGGCGGCACGCTGGAGCAGGCCGCGAGCAGTGAAACGACGGCGACGGGAACCCAGATTCGAAGCATGACAAGGCGGACGAGCGCAGCGCGCTCGCGAATCGTATGACAACAGACAGACCCGATGGTAGACGTTCCGGCGGGGCTTAGGCAACCATTCCTGAGAATTTACTTGAAGTTTCGCGTGTAAGTGAGGTGGTTGCGTAACGCAGCATGACCAACGTTTCAGACCCCAAAAATGAAAACGGCGCTCCGGAAACCGGAGCGCCGCGTGGCGTCGGAGGCCGGCGGCAGCCGGCGTATCGCGTTACAGGATGTCCGACGCGTAGTCGGCGAGCCGCGAGCGTTCGCCGCGCGCGAGCGTCACGTGGCCGCTGTGGCCCCAGCCCTTGAAGCGGTCGACGACGTAGGTCAGGCCCGAGCTGCCTTCGGTCAGGTAAGGCGTGTCGATCTGCGCGATGTTGCCGAGGCACACGATTTTCGTGCCCGGGCCCGCGCGCGTCACGAGCGTCTTCATCTGTTTCGGCGTCAGGTTCTGCGCTTCGTCGATGATCAGGTACTTGTCGACGAACGTGCGGCCGCGCATGAAGTTCATGCTCTTCACCTTCAGGCGCGAACGGATCAGCTCCTGCGTCGCCGCACGGCCCCATTCGCCGGCTGCGTCGTCGGTTTTCTGCAGCACTTCGAGGTTGTCGTCGAATGCACCCATCCACGGCTGCATCTTCTCTTCCTCGGTGCCGGGCAGGAAACCGATGTCCTCGCCGACGGGCACGGTCGCGCGCGTCACGATGATCTCGTTGTAGCGCTTGTCGTCGAGCACCTGCGCGAGGCCGGCCGCGAGCGCGACGAGCGTCTTGCCGGTGCCGGCCTGGCCGAGCAGCGTGACGAAGTCGATCTCGGGGTTCATCAGCAGGTTCAGCGCGAAGTTCTGCTCGCGGTTGCGCGCGGTGATGCCCCACACGTTGTTCTTGTGATGGCTGTAGTCGCGCAGCGTCTGCAGCAGCGCCGTCTTGCCGTTCAGCTCGCGCACGATCGCGTGGAACGTCGGCTCGCCGTTCTGCGGCTCGAGATAGACGAACTCGTTGACGAGCATCGACCCGCAGAGCGGGCCCGTCACGCGATAGTACGTGGTGCCCGTCTTCGTGTCCTGCCAGCTCTCCATCCCCTTCGCGTGTTTCGTCCAGAAGTCCTGCGGCAATTCGCGCACGCCGCTATAGAGGAGATCCTTGTCCTCGAGGACCTGGTCGTTGAAGTAGTCTTCCGCGGGCAGGCCGAGCGCATGCGCCTTGATGCGCATGTTGATGTCTTTCGACACCAGCACGACCTGGCGGTCCGGCCGGTCGCGCTGCAGCGCGCGCACGACGCCGAGGATCTGGTTGTCGGCCTTGCCTGCGGGCAGGCCTTCGACCGGCGCGATGTCCGCGAGCCTGGTCTGGAAGTAGAGGCGGCCGAGCGCCTCGCGGCTGCCGAGACGCGACAGCGGAATGCCGTCGGAGATCGGGCCGCCGTCGGCGACCAGCGCGTCGAGCGTGCGGCTCACCTGGCGCGCGTTGCGCGCGACTTCGGACATCCCCTTCTTGTGGTTGTCGAGTTCCTCGAGCGTCATCATCGGCAGATAGACGTCGTGTTCCTCGAAGCGGAAGAGGCTGCTCGGGTCGTGCATCAGCACGTTCGTGTCGAGCACGAACAGCTTCTGCAATTCGGCTTCGGCCGGCTTGCGGCTGCGCGACTTCGTCGCGGCGCCGGCATCGCGTGCGCTCGCGGTGGTCGGCTTGCCGGCCGCGGGCTTGTCGTTGCGTGCGACGACCGGCGCGGCAGGGGCGGCGGGGGCCGCCGGTTCGACCGGTGCCGGCATCGGCTGCAGCAGCGCGGCCGTCTGTCTGGTCTTGCGACCACGGGCGGGCGTGCCAGCGGCTTCTTGCGTCGACGCCGCGACGGCGCGCAGCGGCGCGGCCGTGTTCGCGGCTTCGGTCATCGGTTGGGCCACGCTGGCCGGGCCATATTCTCCGGCTGTGGAGGCGTCCCCTTCGGCGGATTTCTTCGCGGCTTTCGCGGGCCGCGCTTTCGCCTTGTATTCATCGGGCGGCAGCAGGCTGCCGAGCTTGCTGGGGGCAGTAGGCAAAGGCATGGTGTCCCTCGGGAGGAATCGTGTCGCATGGCGTGCGCCGCTGATCGCATCCTGCGTGACGTGGAAGGTGCATGCAGTTTGCGCGCGGTGGCGCACAGGAAATTCGTCTAGCCGGTTCGCCTAAGTGTCGATCAGCTCCTTGACGGGGTGAGGGGCCGGACCGAGAGCCGGCGCGCAGTCCATAAAAAAAGCCGCTGCCCCGTGGACCGGGACATGCGGCTGGCTGATACCGTCGTGATGCGCGTCAGGTGCCGGAAAGCATCGCAACGGGCACCGGCGCAGCTACGAGAAATATGGAGCGAACTGGCATTCATTGCGGCCCAATATAACGCGCCTCAAAGCGCTTGTACAGCACTTAGCACGTCGTCCACGTGACCGGGTACCTTGATGCCGCGCCATGCCTGGCGAAGCACACCGTCGGCGTCGATCAGGAACGTCGAACGCTCGATTCCGCGCACTTCCTTGCCATACATTTTCTTCATCTTGATGACATCGAACAGCGCGCACAGCGCTTCGTCGGCATCGGAAATCAGCGGGAACGGCAGTTCGAGCTTCGCCTTGAAATTGTCATGCGAGCGCAGGCTGTCGCGCGACACGCCGATCACTTCGGCGCCGGCCTTCTTGAACTTCGGATAGAGATCGCGGAACTGCAGGCCTTCGGTGGTGCAGCCCGGCGTGTTGTCCTTCGGATAGAAATACAGGACGAGCTTCTTGCCCTTGAGGTCGGACAGCGAAATGTCGCCGCCCGTCGCCGGTGCGGTGAAATCGGGAACTTGACGGTCAACTTCGACGGACACGTGTTTCTCCTGTTGTTATGGAAAGGCGCCGCTCGGGCGGCGCGGTTCGGCGGGGCGTCGCGGCGGCACGCCGCAAGGGCAGGCGGCGCGGGCGCGCGCGAACTCAGTCGGGCTGGACGATCAGCTCGCCGGAGCGGCCGGGAATCTCGCCCCACGTGACAGGGTACGATGGCAGCGAGTCGCGGTCCAGCGTCGCGTGGTAGTCGCCCATCGTCGCAAACGTATGGCCCTGTGCGCGCCAGCCGGCGAGCAGCTGCTCGAATACCGGCGCGAGCTTCTGGCCTTCCAGTTCCGCATGCAGCGTGAACACCTGGTCGTGCGGATTGGTTTCCGTGAACTTCAGGATGTGCGCGGCGACGTTGTGCGTGTCGATGCCGTCGATGCCGAGCACTTCGTCGAGGGTCGGCAGCGTGGTCGGCATCTGCACGTGCGACAGCGTGCGGCCGCCGACCACGGGCAGGTACGGCGAATGGCCGCGACCGTCGGATGCGTAGCGCATCCCCCACGCGTCGATCTGCTCGAACGCCGCGTCGTTCATCTGCCAGCCGGCCGCGCCGTGCGTTGCGGGCGGCGCGCCGAAGACGTCGACGAAGCGCGCGTGGCTCTTCTGCATTTCACGCGCGGTCCAGTCGCGATCGCGCACGCGCACGTTGTCCTGCCAGTACACGTGATCCCACGTATGGATCCCGCATTCGAAGCCGGCCTCGTGGATCGCGCGCATGTCGGCGATCGCGCGGCGGCCGATGTCGGGGCCCGGCAGCAGCACGCCGTACATCAGCTGCTTCACGCCGTAGTGCTCGACCACCGACGTGCGCGACACCTTCTTCAGGAAGCCGGGGCGGAACACGCGCCGCAGCGCCCAGCCCGTGTGATCGGGCCCGAGGCTGAAGAGGAAGGTCGCGCGCGCGCTGAAGCGGTCGAAGATGCGCGCGAGGTTCGGCACGCCTTCGCGCGTGCCGCGCAGCGTGTCGACGTCGATCTTGAGGACGATACGAGCCAAGCGAGCGTCCCGTCAGTTCTGCTGCTCGACCAGCGCGCGCGCATCGGCGACATGGCCGCGATACGCTTCGAAGATCTTGCGCAGCGCGTCGTCGAACGTCGATTGCGGCGCCCAGGCGAGCTCCTGCATCGTGTTGTCGATCTTCGGCACGCGGTTCTGCACGTCCTGGTAGCCATTGCCGTAGTAGGCGCCCGACGTCGTTTCGACGAGTTGCACCTGCTTCGCGGAGCCGGCGTATTCCGGGTATTCGGCGGCCAGTTCGAGCATCTTGTGCGCGAGTTCGCGAACCGAGAAATTATTCTTCGGATTCCCGATGTTGTAGATCTTGCCCGACGCGACGCCGTTCTTGTTGTCGATGATCTTCATCAGCGCGCTGATGCCGTCGTCGATGTCGGTGAACGCGCGCTTCTGCGAGCCGCCGTCGACGAGGCTGATGTTCTCGCCGCGCACGATGTGGCCGAGGAACTGCGTGACGACGCGCGAGCTGCCTTCCTTCGGCGTGTAGATCGAGTCGAGGCCCGGGCCGATCCAGTTGAACGGACGGAACAGCGTGAAGTTCAGGCCTTCCATCCCGTAGCCCCAGATCACGCGGTCCATCAGCTGCTTCGAGCAGGCGTAGATCCAGCGCGGCTTGTTGATCGGGCCGTAGGTGAGCGCCGATGCATCCGGGTCGAACTGCTCGTCCGAGCACATGCCGTAGACCTCGGAGGTCGACGGGAACACGAGGTGCTTGCCGTACTTGACGGCCGAACGCACGATCGGCAGGTTCGCCTCGAAGTCGAGCTCGAACACGCGCAGCGGCTGCTGGACGTAGGTCGCGGGCGTCGCGATCGCGACGAGCGGCAGGATCACGTCGCACTTCTTCACGTGATACTCGACCCACTCCTTGTTGATCGTGATGTCGCCTTCGAAGAAGTGCATCCGCTCGTGGTTGACGAGGTCGCCCAGCCGATCGGTCTGCATGTCCATGCCGAACACTTCCCAATCGGTGGTTTCAAGAATGCGCTTCGACAGGTGATGGCCGATGAAGCCGTTCACACCCAGGATCAGGACTTTTTTTGCTTTCATGAATGACGGGAAGAATGAATGAACTGCGCGAATTCCGCGGGCGTCACGACGGTTTCGCTGCCGTCGCGCTGCTGCCACAGCTCGAGAATGGATAGGGCGCGGCTGTCGCCGCAGACGCCGAATAGCGCATTATCGCTTACGTGCAGGCCGGGCGGCAAATCCGCTGCGGCCACGGCGGCGGCGCTGCCGGGCGCCGCGAGGCGCGCGCGGGCGATCACGAAACGCGTGCCGGCGACGTCGGTGAACGCGCCCGGATACGGGGGCGCGACCGCGCGTACCAGGTTGTAGACCTGCGCGGCCGGCTTCGACCAGTCGACGCGGCCGTCCTCCGGCTTGCGCCCGCCGTAGTAGCTGCCGTTCGCGAGATCGTTCGGCAGGTGCGGCGCCTCGCCCGCGAGCAGCGCGGGCAGCACGCGCCAGAGCGTCTGCTCGGCGGCGACCGTCACCTTGTCGAACACCTGCGCGGCCGTGTCGTCCGGCAGGATCGGCACGGCGGTCTGGCCGATGATCGCGCCCGCATCGGGCTTCGCGGCCATCTCGTGCAGCGTCGCGCCGGTTTCCGTTTCGCCGTTCAGCACGGCCCAGTTGGTCGGAACCCGACCCCGGTATTTCGGCAGCAGCGAACCATGCATGTTGTACGCGCCGCGCGGCGCGATCGCGAGCAGGTCCACCGGCAGCATGTGGCGGTAGTAGAACGAGAAGATGAACTCGGGCCGCGCGTCGGATACCGCGCGGCGCAGTGCCGGATCGGCGGGGTCGGCCGGCGTGACGACCGGGATCCCGTGCTCGGCGGCCACCGATGCGACGCTGCCGAACCAGATGTTCTCGTTCGGGTTGTCCTCGTGCGTGACGACGAGCGCGACGTCGACGCCGCGTGCCAGCAGCACCTGCAGGCAGCGCACGCCGACGTTGTGATACGCGAAGACGACGGCGCGCGGCTTCATTGCGACGTCTCCGTCCGGCTCGCGGGGGCCGGCACCGCCGGCATGCCGTCGTGCTGTTCGAGCACGGCCTGGATCAGGTAGCGCGGCCGTGCACGCACCTGCTGGTAGATGCGGCCGACGTATTCGCCGAGCAGGCCGAGCGCGAAGATGATCACGCCGAGCAGGAAGAACGTGATCGCGAACAGCGTGAACACGCCTTGCACTTCCGCGCCGACGATGAAGCGGCGCACGAGCAGCAGCACGAACAGCGCGGCGGAGCCGAGCGACAGGATCACGCCGATGAACGACAGCCACTGCAGCGGCACGACCGAGAAGCCCGTCACGAGGTCGAAGTTCAGCCGGATCAGGCTGTACAGCGAGTACTTCGACTCGCCCGCGAAGCGTTCCTCGTGCGCGACCTCGATTTCGGTCGGTTTCTGCGCGAACGTGTAGGCCAGCGCGGGGATGAACGTGTTGACTTCGCCGCACACGTTGATCGTGTCGATGATGCGGCGGCTGTACGCGCGCAGCATGCAGCCCTGGTCGGTCATCTTGATCCGGGTGATGCGCTCGCGCAGCCGGTTCATCATCTGCGACGCCTTGCGGCGCCACAGGCTGTCCTGACGCTGCTTGCGGATCGAGCCGACGTAGTCGTAGCCTTCGCGCATCTTCGCGATCAGCTTGCCGATTTCCTCGGGCGGGTTCTGCAGGTCGGCGTCGAGCGTGATGACGATCTCGCCGCGCGACTGCGCGAAGCCGGCGAGGATCGCCATGTGCTGGCCGTAGTTGCCGTTGAGCAGCACGACACGCGTCGTGTCGGGGCGCACGTGGAACTGGTCCGCCAGCATCGCGGCCGAGCGGTCGCGGCTGCCGTCGTTGATCAGGATCACTTCGTACGACGTGCCGAGTGCGTCGAGTGCCGGGTAGAGCCGCGCGAACAGCGCGGCCAGGCCGTCTTCCTCGTTGTACACGGGGATGATGACCGATACCTCCGGGTTCGCGGCCCCCGGATGCCCGGCGCGTGCTTCAAGGTGATTCATGTACGCTTATTTTCCGTATTGTTCGCAAATCTGGTTGATGGCGTCGGCCACGCGACGCACGTCGTCTTCCGTCATCTGCGTGAAGAGCGGCAGCGTGACGGTCGATGCGCCGTATCGTTCGGCGTGGGGGAACATGCCCTCCTTGAAGCCGCGCGCACGATACAGCGTGAAAAGATGGATGGCCGGGTAGTGGACGCCCGTGCCGATGCCGCGCTCCTTCATCTGCGCCATGAAATCGGCGCGCGAGATCGACAGCCGGTCGAGCGGCAGCGTGACCTGGAACATGTGCCAGTTGCTGTTCTCGAAATCGGCGACGGGCAGGCCGAGCCCGAGCTGCACGGCCGCACCGCCGTCGAGCGCGGCGAAATACGCGCGCGCGAGTGCGCGGCGCTGCGC
Source organism: Burkholderia sp. BCC1996 (assembly GCF_905339955.1). Classification (NCBI taxonomy): domain Bacteria; kingdom Pseudomonadati; phylum Pseudomonadota; class Betaproteobacteria; order Burkholderiales; family Burkholderiaceae; genus Burkholderia; species Burkholderia sp. BCC1996. The sequence goes on along the minus strand of NZ_CAJPHM010000023.1, from coordinate 77,876 downwards.
GGTGAAGCGCTCGAGGTGCGGCAGCTGGCCGAGACCGACGCGCGCGGCGACATCGGTCAGGTTGTACTTGCCGCCGAGCACGTCGCAGTCCATCCCGTCGAAGCCGGTGCGCGTGATGCCCTGCAGCCGGTACTTCTGCGCGAGCGTCGCCTCGTCCTCGTTGTTCAGCACGAGCGCGCCGCCTTCGATCGTCGTCAGGTTCTTGTTCGCGTGGAAGCTGAACGACACGATGTCGCCGATCGCGCCGATGCGCTTGCCTTGCCACGTCGAGCCGAGCGCCTGCGCGGCGTCCTCGATCACGCGCAGGTTGTGTGCGCGCGCAATCGCGTACAGGCGGTCCATGTCGACCGGCAGGCCGGCCAGGTAGACCGGGATGAGCGCCTTCGTGCGCGGCGTGATCGCCTGCTCGAGCTTGTCGAGGTCGATGTTGCGCGTGACGGGGTCGATGTCGGCGAACACGGGCGTCGCGCCCGTCTCGAGGATCACGTTGCTGGTCGACACCCACGACGCCGGCGTCGTGATCACCTCGTCGCCGGGGCCGACGCCCGCGATGCGCAGGCCGATCTCGAGCGTGCAGGTGCCCGAATTGAACGCGCGGACCGGACGGCCGCCGCAGTACTCGGACAGCGCGGCTTCGAACTTCTGGCTCTGCGGGCCGGTGGTGATCCAGCCCGAGCGCAGCACGTCGACGACGCCCTGGATGGTTTCCTCGTCGATCTCGGGCCGGGTGAACGGCAGGAACGGAGCGGTAGTCTGGCTCATGAACACTTTGCCTGTAATGGCGTGTAATAAAGGGGGCGGGCGATCCGGCCCGAAACCGGCATTAAACACCGGTTGCCGGATTCGTACCGTGATTTTTTGTAGGCGGACGCTTAATGCCCGCCGGGCCGGCCGGGCGCGCTCAACTGCGCGCGAGCACGAGCACGCCGATCAGGATGATGCCGATGCCGACCAGCCGCTGGACCGACAGCACCTCGCCGAACAGGTACCAGGCGGCGAACGCGTTGACCACGTAGCCGAGCGACAGCATCGGGTAGGCGATCGACACGTCGACCCGCGACAGCCCGACAATCCAGACGACGACGCTCAGCACGTAGCAGCCGAGGCCGCCGATGATCGGCAGCTGGGTCGCGATCTTCAGGCCGACCGGCAGGATGTTCGCACGGCTGAATTCGAAGTGTCCAACGGCGTTGACGCCGGCTTTCAGCAGAAGTTGCGCACAGGCGTTGAGCATCACGCCGGTGATGATGCAGACGAACGAAACGGGATTCATGCGGCGGGCGTCCTTACGATTGCGGTTTCTCGACGATCACGCGGCGGTTGTCGCGCGCGATCACGCGCATCGGCACGCCTTGCCTGACCAGCGTGTCGTACTGGCCGGGCGGCATGATCGCGAGCGCATGGGTGTCCTGCTTCCAGCGTTCGATCCATTGGTCGACGGTCGGGATCCACTTGTCCGGCTCGACCGAGATGCCGAATGCGAGCTCGTCCTGGCGCTGGACCATGATCGTCGTGTGGCCCATATAGAACGGGAACGTGTGATCGAGCATCTCGATCGAGTAGAACGGCGTGTCGGGCGGCAGCTTCGCCAGTTCGGCGCGCACGGCGGGCGCGAGCAGCGCGCCCGAGCTGTAGCGGCCGAATTCGTCGTGACCGGTGCCGCCGATCGTGCCGAACGCGAGCCACGCGGCGCCGAACGCGGTGATCGCGGCCGCGACGCCCACGCGGCGGTTCAGCCAGGCGGCCGCGAGCGTCAGCGCGCCCGCGACCGCGAGGCCCGCGTACAGCCACACCTGGAACGCACGATACAGCGCGTTCGGCGTGCGGGCGTCGCCCTGATACGCGAGGAAGATGATCCCGAACGCCGCGACGACGAAGAACACGAGGTAGCCGAGCAGGTGGCGGCGGAACCGGTCGGCGCTCATCAGCGGCAGGTACGCGCCGATGATCAGCGCGAGCGCCGGCGCGACCGGCAGCACGTACGAGATCAGTTTCGAGTGCGACGTGCTGAAGAACAGGAAGATGAACGCGCTCCAGATCAGCAGCACGAGCATCGGCGAGAAGCCGTTCGGCTGGCGCGGCATCCGCAGCGCATGGCGGATGCTCTGCCACGCGACCGACAGCCACGGCAGGAAGCCGACCAGCAGCACCGGCACGAAATAGTAGAACGGGCCCGGGCGGTTCTGTTCCGGGGTCAGGTAGCGGCGGAACTGCTGGACGATGAAGAAGAAGTTGAAGAACTCGGGGTTGCGCTGCTGGACGAGCACGAACCACGGCGTGACGATCGCGAAGAAGATCACGAGGCCGCTGACCAGGTAGAGCCGCTTCCACAGCGCCCAGTCGCGGGCGATCAGCGTGTAGAGCACGAGCACGGCGCCGGGCAGGATCAGGCCGACGAGGCCCTTGGACAGCACGGCGAACCCCATCGCGGCCCAGCACGCCCACATCCAGCCGCGCACCGCGCCCGCCGGCAGCCCGGGCCGCTGCGCGAGCAGCAGCGAGCAGAGCGACAGCGCCATCCAGAACGCGAGCCCCATGTCGAGCGCGTTGAAGTGGCCCATCAGGTTCCAGTACGGCGAGCACGCGAGCACGATAGCCGCGAGCAAGCCGGACAGCGGGTTGAACAGGCGCGCGCCCGTGAAGCCGACCAGCAGCACGCCGGCGAAGCTGGCGAGGCCCGTGTACAGGCGCGCCTGCCATTCGCCGATGCCGAACCAGGCGAACGTCAGCGCGTTCAGCCAGGTCTGCAGCGGCGGCTTCTCGAAATACTTGTAGCCGTTGTAGCGCGGCGTGATCCAGTCGCCGGTGACGAACATTTCCCGCGCCATTTCCGCGTAGCGGCCTTCGTCGCTCGGGATCAGGTGGCGCAGCCCGAGCGGCGCGAACCAGACGATCGCGAGCGCGACGAGCAGGAGGACGAGCGTGATGCGATTGAGCGGTAGCCTCGACGGCGTATCGTTCATGAATTTTCAGCCTGTTGGTTGTTGTAAGCGCCACCGGCGGGTCGCGCCGGCGGCGGCCGGCTTGCCGGTTGCCGATCCGCGTGATGATCCGGGGATCGACCCGGTGTGCCGGCCCGAGTTTTACCGCATCGGGGATTAACGTTCAATTAAGAGCGCGGCGGCCACTTTGCGGCCCTCGGCCATCAGGATGTTGTAGGTCCGGCAGGCGGCCTGGAAATCCATCGTCTCGACGCCGATCCGCTTGGCCGTCAGCGCGGCCACGAGGCGCGGGTGCGGGAAGCGCAGCCGCGCGCCGCTGCCGAAGATCACGAGTTCGGGGGCCGGGTCGAGCAGCATCGCGAAATGCTCGGGCGCGAGCGCGTCGAACGACGATACGGGCCAGTCCCGCACCGGTGCGCCGGGCAGCACGATGACGCTCCCTTCGTGGCGTTGGAGGTTGACGTCGACATAATCGGGGCCGTAGCCGGTGACGGTGTTGAGCGCGCCGCTCGTGTCCTGGTGCAGTTTCAAATCGGTATTCCGCGGTTCCGTGGAGGGAAGGTCTGGCAAGGGCCGCACGGGCCCGGGCGGCCGTTTCGCGACCGGCGCACGCGGGACGCCTGACGGCGCGGGCCCGGAGCGGCCATGGTGCATTGCGAAAGTTGGCCAAAATCCGCTAAATTATAACTTTTTGGTCGCCCCCGGGCGCCACTTGCATCGTGCGTCGCCACAAGCCGCGTCCGACTGCCCGCATTTTCCCCAGTCTAGACAGCGCGCATAGACCAGCCGCTCTCCAGTTTTGATCCCGTCCCCCGGCCGCAAGGCCAACCCAGGAACCGTGTCGTCGTGAAACCGATTCAGAAGTCGAACAAGCTGCTCAACGTCTGCTACGACATCCGTGGCCCGGTGCTCGAGCACGCGAAGCGCCTCGAGGAAGAAGGCCACCGCATCATCAAGCTGAACATCGGCAACCTCGCGCCGTTCGGTTTCGACGCGCCGGACGAAATCATCCAGGACATGATCCGCAACCTGCCGGCGTCGTCCGGCTATTCGGATTCGAAGGGCGTGTTCTCGGCCCGCAAGGCCGTGATGCACTACACGCAGCAAAAGGGCGTCGTCGGTGTCGGCCTCGACGACATCTACATCGGCAACGGCGCGTCCGAGCTGATCGTGATGGCGACCCAGGCGCTGCTGAACGACGGCGACGAAGTGCTGCTGCCGGCGCCCGACTACCCGCTGTGGACGGCCGCCGTGAGCCTGTCGGGCGGCACGCCCGTGCACTACGTGTGCGACGAGCAGAACGCGTGGATGCCCGACCTCGACGACATCCGCCGCAAGATCACGCCGAACACCAAGGCGATCGTCGTGATCAACCCGAACAACCCGACCGGCGCGCTTTATTCCGACGAATTGCTGCTCGAGCTGCTCGAGATCGCGCGTCAGCACGGGCTGATCGTGTTCGCCGACGAGGTCTACGACAAGATCGTCTACGACGGGCTCGAGCACACGGCGCTGGGCTCGCTGTCGGAAGACGTGATCACCGTCACGTTCAACAGCCTGTCGAAGAGCTATCGCTCGTGCGGCTACCGCGCGGGCTGGATGGCCGTGTCGGGCCTCGGCGGCGACAACCGCCGGCGCGCGAAGGATTACCTGGAAGGCCTCGGGATCCTGTCGTCGATGCGCCTGTGCGCGAACGTGCCCGGGCAGTTCGCGATCCAGACCGCGCTCGGCGGCTACCAGAGCATCAACGAGCTGATCGTGCCGAGCGGGCGCCTCTTCAAGCAGCGCGAGCTCGCATACGACATGCTCACGTCGATTCCCGGCGTGACCTGCGTGAAGCCGCAGGCCGCGCTGTACATGTTCCCGCGCCTCGATCCGAAGCTTTATCCGATCCAGAACGACCAGCAGTTCATCCTCGACCTGTTGCTCGAGGAACGCGTGCTGCTCGTGCAGGGGACGGGCTTCAACTGGGCGGCGCCAGATCACTTCCGCGTGGTCTTCCTGCCGAACCTCGACGACCTGACCGATTCGATCAACCGGATCGCGCGCTTCCTCGACGGCTACCGCAAGCGTCATTCGGTCTGAGCGGACAGCGTCCCCCGGCATTCATTCAATTCTTACTCATCGATCACACGCAGCATGGAACCGATCAAAGTTGGCCTGTTGGGCTTCGGCACCGTCGGCAGCGGCACCTTCACGGTGCTGCACCGCAACCAGGAAGAAATCAAGCGACGCGCGGGGCGCGGCATCGAGATCGCGCGCATTGCCGTGCGCAATCCGGCCAAGGCGCAGGCCGCACTCGGCGGTAACGCCGGCGCCGCGCAGATCACCGACGATTTCAACGCGGTCGTCGACGATCCGTCGATCTCGATCATCGCCGAGATGATCGGCGGTACGGGCATCGCACGCGAGCTCGTGCTGCGCGCGATCGCGAACGGCAAGCACGTCGTGACGGCGAACAAGGCGCTGCTCGCGGTGCACGGCACCGAGATCTTCGAGGCCGCGCGCGAGAAGGGCGTGATGGTCGCGTTCGAGGCGGCCGTCGCCGGCGGCATCCCGATCATCAAGGCGCTGCGCGAAGGCCTGACCGCGAACCGCATCCAGTACATCGCCGGCATCATCAACGGCACGACGAACTACATCCTGTCGGAAATGCGCGACCGCGGCCTCGACTTCGCGACCGCGCTGAAGGCCGCGCAGGAGCTCGGCTATGCGGAAGCCGATCCGACCTTCGACATCGAAGGCGTCGACGCCGCGCACAAGGCGACCATCATGAGCGCGATCGCGTTCGGCGTGCCGGTCCAGTTCGACCGTGCCTACGTCGAAGGCATCAGCAAGCTCGACGCGACCGACATCCGCTACGCGGAAGAGCTCGGCTACCGGATCAAGCTGCTCGGCATCGCGCGCCGCGCCGAAAACGGCATCGAGCTGCGCGTGCACCCGACGCTGATTCCGGAGAAGCGCCTGCTCGCGAACGTCGAGGGCGCGATGAACGCGGTCGTCGTGCACGGCGACGCGGTCGGCACGACGCTGTACTACGGCAAGGGCGCGGGCGCGGAACCGACCGCGTCGGCGGTCGTCGCGGATCTCGTCGACGTCACGCGCCTGCACACGGCCGACCCCGAGCATCGCGTGCCGCATCTCGCGTTCCAGCCGGACAGCCTGTCGAACACGCCGATCCTGCCGATCGAGGAAGTGACGAGCGGCTACTACCTGCGCCTGCGCGTGGCCGACCAGACCGGCGTGCTCGCGGACATCACGCGCATCCTCGCCGCCACGGGCATCTCGATCGACGCGCTGCTGCAGAAGGAATCGGAGCAGGTCGACGACGCGAACGGCGAAACCGACATCATCCTGATCACGCACGAGACGCTCGAGAAGCACGTGAACGCGGCGATCGCGCAGATCGAGAGCCTCGCGACGGTGGTCTCGAAGGTGACGAAGCTGCGCATGGAAGCGCTGAACTGAGGACCAGGAACGACATGAACTACATCTCCACGCGCGGCGCCGGCATCGGCGAGCGCCACACGTTCTCCGACATCCTGCTCGGCGGCCTTGCGAAGGACGGCGGGCTGTACCTGCCGGCCGAGTACCCGCAGGTGTCGGCCGACGAACTCGCGCGCTGGCGCACGCTGCCGTACGCGGATCTCGCGTTCGAGATCCTGTCGAAGTTCTGCGATGACGTGCCGGCCGACGACCTGCGCGCGATCACGCGCCGCACCTATACGGCCGCCGTATACAGCAACACGCGCCACGGCGAGAACGCGTCCGACATCACGCCGCTGAAGACACTCGGCACCGAGAACGGCGCGGCGCTGTCGCTGCTCGAACTGTCGAACGGCCCGACGCTCGCGTTCAAGGACATGGCGATGCAGCTGCTCGGCAACCTGTTCGAGTACACGCTCGCGAAGCACGGCGAAGCGCTGAACATCCTCGGCGCGACGTCGGGCGACACCGGCAGCGCGGCCGAGTACGCGATGCGCGGCAAGGCAGGTGTGCGCGTGTTCATGCTGTCGCCGCACAAGAAGATGAGCGCGTTCCAGACCGCCCAGATGTTCAGCCTGCAGGATCCGAACATCTTCAACCTCGCGGTCGAAGGCGTGTTCGACGACTGCCAGGACATCGTGAAGGCCGTCTCGAACGATCACGCGTTCAAGGCGCAGCAGAAGATCGGCACGGTCAACTCGATCAACTGGGCGCGCGTCGTCGCGCAGGTCGTGTACTACTTCAAGGGCTATTTCGCGGCGACGACGTCGAACGACGAGCGCGTGTCATTTACGGTGCCGTCGGGCAACTTCGGCAACGTCTGCGCGGGTCACATCGCGCGGATGATGGGCCTGCCGATCGCGAAGCTCGTGGTCGCCACCAACGAGAACGACGTGCTCGACGAGTTCTTCCGCACCGGCGCATACCGCGTGCGCAGCGCGGAAAACACCTATCACACGAGCAGCCCGAGCATGGACATCTCGAAGGCGTCGAACTTCGAGCGCTTCGTGTTCGACCTGCTCGGCCGCGATCCGGCTCGCGTGATGCAGCTGTTCCGCGACGTCGAGGAGAAGGGTGGTTTCGATCTCGCGGCGAGCGGCGATTTCGCGCGCGTCGCCGAGTTCGGCTTCGTGTCGGGCCGCAGCAGCCACACGGACCGGATCGCGACGATCCGCGACGTGTTCGCGCGCTACGACACGATGATCGATACGCACACGGCCGACGGCGTGAAGGTCGCGCGCGAGCATCTCGACGCGGGCGTGCCGATGGTCGTGCTCGAGACGGCCCAGCCGATCAAGTTCGGCGAGACGATCCGCGAAGCGCTCGATCGCGAGGCCGAGCGGCCCGCCGCATTCGACGGGCTCGAGGCGCTGCCGCAGCGTTTCGAGGTCGTGAAGGCCGACGCGCAGCAGGTGAAGGACTTCATCGTCGCGCATACGGGCGCATGACGTAGCACCGGGGTAGCACCGTGCCGCGGGGTCGCAAGCCCGGCGGCGCAGCACGGCCGGAATGCCGATTCGTCGCACGGATCGGGGTTCCGGCCGTTTTGTTTGGGTTGGGCGGCGGCCGCGCACGGGCGCGCCGTCCGACGGCGCGCGAATCGAAACAAGTAAATCGAAACGAGTGCCAGTGCCGCGTGTTCGCGCCGATCACAGTTGCCGCATGTCCGGCATATCGCGCGTGGGCGCGACGGCGTCGCTACAATGACGTATTGACTCCAACGTTTCCCCGATTCCATCGATGTCGAACCCGAATCCCGCGGCGCCGCGCGCGCCGATGCTGTCGACCGCCGAGGCGCTGGCCGCGCTGCTCGAAGCCGCGAAGCCGTTGCCCGGCGCCGAAACCGTCGCCACGCTCGATGCGCTCGGCCGCGTGCTGGCGGCCGACGTGAGCTCGCCGCTCGACGTGCCGCCGATGCATACGAGCGCGATGGACGGCTACGCGGTGCGCGTCGCCGACCTGCTGCACGGCGAGCGGCGCCTGCCGGTGTCGCAGCGGATTCCGGCCGGCCATCCGGCCGCGCCGCTCGCGGCGGGCACGGCCGCGCGGATCTTCACCGGCGCGACGGTGCCGGCCGGCGCCGACGCCGTCGTGATGCAGGAACAGACGTCGGCCGACGGCGATGCGGTCGAGATCCTGCACACGCCGAAGGCCGGTGAATGGATCACTGCGCAGGGCGCGGACATCCGCCAGGGTTCGGTGATCCTGCCGTCCGGCACGCGGCTCACGCCGCAGGCGCTCGGGCTGGCCGCGTCGGTCGGCTGCGCGCGGGTGTCGGTCGCGCGGCGGATTCGCGTCGCGGTGTTCTTCACCGGCGACGAACTGACGATGCCGGGCGAGCCGCTGAAGCCCGGCGCGATCTACAACTCGAACCGCTTCACGCTGCGCGGGCTGCTCGAGCGGCTCGGCTGCCACGTGACCGATTACGGGATCGTGCCCGACTCGCTCGCGGCGACCCGCGACACGCTGCGCGAGGCCGCGCGCGATCACGACGTGATCCTGACAAGCGGCGGCGTATCGGTCGGCGACGAGGATCACGTGAAGCCGGCCGTCGAGGCCGAAGGGCGGCTCGCGCTGTGGCAGATCGCGATGAAGCCGGGCAAGCCGCTCGCGTTCGGCGCGGTGCGTCGCGGCGACGCGCGTCCCGACGCCCATTTCATCGGGCTGCCGGGCAACCCCGTGTCGAGCTTCGTCACGTTCCTGCTGTTCGTGCGGCCGTTCCTGCTGCGCCTGTCCGGCGTGCGCGACGTCGCGCCGCGTGCGCTGTCGCTGCGCGCGGACTTCTCGCAAGGCAAGGGTGACCGGCGCAACGAATTCCTGCGCGCGCGCGTCAACGCGGCCGGCGGCCTCGACCTGTTCCCGAACCAGAGCTCGGCGGTGCTGACGTCGACGGTCTGGGGCGACGGCCTGATCGACAATCCGCCGCAGCACGCGATCAGCGCGGGCGAGACCGTGCGTTTCATTCCGTTTTCCGAACTGCTGTCGTAATACGACGGCTTCCCGACCTATGAAGATTCAGCTGAAATTCTTTGCAAGCGTGCGCGAGGCGCTGGGCGTGTCCGACGAGCAGGCCGACGTGCCGGACGGCGTGACGACCGTCGGCGACGTGCGCGCCTGGCTGCGCCTGCGTGGCGGCGCGTGGGCCGAAACGCTCGCCGAAGGGCGCGCGTTGCGCATGGCATGCAATCACGAGATGACCGATCCCGATACGCGGCTCACCGACGGTTGCGAGGTCGCGTTCTTTCCGCCGGTGACGGGCGGTTGAGCTTGGGATGGGACCGGAGTAGGTGCTAAAGCGCCAACTCTGGTCGACCGCGAAGCATCGGACTAGAGCAAGCACTAAAGCGCTAACTCTGGTCGACCGCAAAGCATGGGACCCGAGTAAGCGCTAAAGCGCTAACTCTGGTCGACCGCGAAGCATGGGACCAGAGTAAGCGCTGAAGCGCTAACTCTGGTCGACAGAGGCAGATGATGGCAACGATACGAATCCAGACCGACGACTTCGACCTGAACACCGAAGTCGCGGCACTGCGCGCGCGCAACCCGAAGATCGGCGCGGTCGCATGCTTCGTCGGCACCGTGCGCGACCTGAACGAAGGCGATTCGGTCGCCGCGATGGAGCTCGAGCACTATCCGGGGATGACCGAGAAGGCGCTCGAGAAGATCGCCGCCGAGGCCGGCCGGCGCTGGCCCGGGATCGACGTCGCGATCGTGCACCGCGTCGGCCGGCTGCTGCCGCTCGACCAGATCGTGATGGTCGCGACGGTCGCGTCGCATCGCGGCGACGCGTTCGCGTCGTGCGAATTCGTGATGGACTACCTGAAGACCGAGGCGCCGTTCTGGAAGAAGGAAACGACGCCGGACGGCGAGCGCTGGGTCGATGCCCGCAGTACCGACGATGCGGCGCTCGCGCGCTGGGGCGTCGAATCGGGTAACACGCCGCGTTGAGCGCGGCGTTCGCATTGTGCGGCGATGTGCCGCAGGCGCTCGAGGGTTCGAGCGCCGCGAATCGTCGTGTCAGGCGTCCGGATCCGTGCCGCGTCCGATGATCCTCGTCGGAAACGGCTCGCCGCGGGCGCGTGACGGCAGCGCATGCGGATCGTCGCCCGTGTCGCGGCGGCGCGGCGCGATCGCATCGAGCAGCGCCTGCTGCTCGGGCGGAATCGGGTAATCCCAGCCGAATCGGCTCAACTGCAGGCTCTGCGCGATCCGCAGCGCAGGCTCCATGAAGCGGATGGCCGCGGGCGGCGTGTAGCGGCCCTCGACGGTCTTCAGGAACAGCGACAGCCAGCGGCTGAAATGCGCGGGCTCGATCCCGTCGAGCGGCTGGTGCGCCTGCTGCACGTTGCCGCGATAGCCCTTGGTGCCGAGCACGAGGCTCGACCAGAAGCTCACCATCTTCGGCAGATGGTCGTCCCAGCGGCCGTCCAGCTTCGCGTCGAACACGGGGCCGAGCAGCGGATCGGCGCGCACGCGGTCGTAGAACGCGTACACGAGGTCGCGGATGTTGTTTTCGGTCGGTTCGGCGTCGCGCAGGCGGGCCGGAGCGGTATCGGGCGTGGCGGGCAGGGCGGTCATGGCAAAAAAGGGCCGGGAAATTCAGGGCATCGGTGACGTGTCGGCGGAACGGCGGCGTGGGCAACGCGCAGGACGCCGACGGAATTTTGACGCAAAATAGCGTCCACCCCTGCCTGAAAAATGCGCAGATGTCATGCATCTTATTGCGCGCAGGCCGTCCCGGCAACCCGGCGTCGTCGGTGGCCTCGACAGCCGCCCCGGCGCGCGTTCCGATCGACCCGCTTCGCCCGAGCGGGGCACGATCGACGATTTTCCGTATCTGCTCATGAGACTCACCGACTACACCGACTACTCGCTGCGCGTCATGCTGTATCTCGCCGTGCGCGGCGAGGGGCTCGCGACGATCCAGGAGATCTCGGACGCCTACGGCATCTCGAAGAACCATCTGATGAAAGTCGTGCAGCAGCTCGGCGAGCTCGGCTGGGTCGACACCGTGCGCGGCCGCAACGGCGGGCTGCGGCTGTTCCCCGAATCGCTGAAGCTGACGGTCGGCCAGGTGGTGCGCGCGACCGAGAACGATTTCGCGCTGGTCGGCTGCTTCGTGGCCGACGGCGACGAGGCGCGCGGCTGCGTGATCGAGCCGCAATGCCGCCTGAAGGGTGTGCTGGCGGCCGCGCGCGACGCATTCTTCGCCGAGCTCGACCGCCACACGCTCGGCGAGCTGAGCGTGCCCGCGTCGCCGCTCGCCGCGCTGCTGGGCATTCGTCCGGTCGCGCGGGTGCGCGCCGAACCGTCCGGGGATGACGCGCCGGCGGCCGCCGAATCGTCGTCGAGGGGTGACTGACACGCCGGCGCCGTCCCCGCCGTCCGCGCGGTGGCCCGCCCACAGGCCGCCGCGTCGCCGCCCGGCGATTTTTGCGTTGAATCAACCCGAATTTCGCTTGAAACCCGTATAACCATCCTCATCTTGGTGTTAATCGAAAATTGGAGGTCTCACCAAATGAGAATCGACAAGCTCACCACCAAGTTCCAGGAAGCACTCTCTGACGCGCAAAGCCTCGCGGCAGGCCGCGACAATCAATACATCGAACCCGTTCACGTGCTGGCGGCGCTGGTCGCGCAGCAGGACGGCTCCGCCCGCTCGCTGATGTCGCGCGCGGGCGTTCACGTGCAGGCGCTGCAAGGCGCGCTGAACGAAGCCATTTCGCGCCTGCCGCAAGTGACGGGCACGGGCGGCGACATCCAGATCGGCCGGGAGCTGGCCGGGCTGCTGAACCAGGCCGACAAGGAAGCGCAGAAGCTCAACGACACGTTCATCGCGAGCGAGATGTTCCTGCTCGCCGTGTCCGACGACAAGGGCGAAGCCGGCAAGCTGGCCCGCCAGCACGGCCTCACGCGCAAGGCGCTCGAAGCCGCGATCGCCGCGGTGCGTGGCGGCTCGCAGGTGCACAGCCAGGACGCGGAAAGCCAGCGCGAGGCGCTGAAGAAATACACGGTCGACCTGACCGAGCGCGCCCGCGCGGGCAAGCTCGATCCGGTGATCGGCCGCGACGACGAAATCCGCCGTTCGATCCAGATCCTGCAGCGGCGCACCAAGAACAACCCGGTGCTGATCGGCGAGCCGGGCGTCGGCAAGACCGCGATCGTCGAAGGGCTCGCGCAGCGGATCGTCAACGGCGAAGTGCCCGAGACGCTGAAGGGCAAGCGCGTGCTGTCGCTCGACATGGCCGCGCTGCTCGCCGGCGCGAAGTATCGCGGCGAGTTCGAGGAGCGCCTGAAGGCCGTGCTCAACGACATCGCGAAGGACGAAGGCCAGACGATCGTGTTCATCGACGAGATCCACACGATGGTCGGTGCCGGCAAGGCCGAAGGCGCGATGGACGCGGGCAACATGCTGAAGCCGGCGCTGTCGCGCGGCGAGCTGCACTGCATCGGCGCGACCACGCTCGACGAATACCGCAAGTACATCGAGAAGGATGCCGCGCTCGAGCGCCGCTTCCAGAAGGTGCTCGTCGACGAGCCGAGCGTCGAGGCGACGATCGCGATCCTGCGCGGGCTGCAGGAGAAGTACGAGCTGCACCACGGCGTCGACATCACCGACCCGGCGATCGTCGCCGCGGCCGAGCTGTCGCATCGCTACATCACCGATCGTTTCCTGCCGGACAAGGCGATCGACCTGATCGACGAGGCTGCGTCGAAGATCAAGATGGAAATCGATTCGAAGCCCGAAGAGATGGACAAGCTCGATCGCCGGCTGATCCAGCTGAAGATCGAGCGCGAGGCCGTGAAGAAGGAGCAGGACGAAGCGTCGCAGAAGCGCCTGCAGCTGATCGAGGAAGAGATCGAGCGCCTTGGTCGCGAATATGCTGACCTGGAAGAGATCTGGACCGCCGAGAAGGCCGCGGTGCAGGGCAGCGCGCAGCTCAAGGAAGAGATCGAGAAGGTGCGCGCCGACATCGCGCGTCTGCAGCGGGAAGGCAAGCTGGAGAAGGTCGCCGAGCTGCAGTACGGCAAGCTGCCGCAACTCGAGTCGCGACTGAAGCAGGTCACGCAGGCCGAAGAGCAGGAGCAGCACAACCCGACGCGTCCGCGGCTGCTCCGCACGCAGGTCGGCGCCGAAGAAATCGCGGAAGTCGTGTCGCGCGCAACCGGGATTCCGGTGTCGCGGATGATGCAGGGCGAACGCGAGAAGCTGCTGCACATCGAGGAAAAGCTGCACGAGCGCGTGGTCGGCCAGGACGAGGCGATCAGCGCGGTCGCGGATGCGATCCGTCGTTCGCGCGCGGGTCTCGCCGATCCGAACCGTCCGTACGGCTCGTTCCTGTTCCTCGGCCCGACGGGGGTCGGCAAGACCGAGCTGTGCAAGGCGCTGGCGTCGTTCCTGTTCGATTCCGAAGAGCACCTGATCCGCATCGACATGAGCGAGTTCATGGAGAAGCACAGCGTCGCGCGGCTGATCGGCGCGCCGCCGGGCTACGTCGGCTACGAGGAAGGCGGCTACCTGACGGAAGCCGTGCGCCGCAAGCCGTACAGCGTGATCCTGCTCGACGAGATCGAGAAGGCGCATCCGGACGTGTTCAACGTGCTGCTGCAGGTGCTCGACGACGGCCGCATGACCGACGGGCAGGGGCGTACGGTCGACTTCAAGAACACGGTGATCGTGATGACGTCGAACCTCGGCTCGCAGGTGATCCAGGCGATGACGGGTTCGCCGCAGGAAGAGATCAAGGACGCCGTGTGGCTCGAAGTGAAGCAGCACTTCCGTCCGGAGTTCCTGAACCGGATCGACGACGTCGTCGTGTTCCACGCGCTCGATCGCAGCAACATCGAGTCGATCGCGAAGATCCAGCTCGCGCGCCTGCACGACCGGCTCGCGAAGCTCGACATGGCGCTCGACGTGTCGCCGGCGGCGCTCGAACAGATCGCGAAGGTCGGCTACGATCCGGTGTTCGGCGCGCGGCCGCTGAAGCGCGCGATCCAGCAGGAGATCGAGAACCCGGTCGCGAAGCTGATCCTCGCGGGCCGCTTCGGTCCGAAGGACGTGATCCCGGTCGACGTCAACGACGGCCAGTTCGTGTTCGACCGCGTCGTGCACTGATCGCCGGCCATCGGCCGCGTGTCCGGTTCGCGCCGGGCACGCAAAAACAAACACCCCGCTCAGGCGGGGTGTTTGCATATGGGCGGCCGAAACCGCCGCCGAGGCCGTCAGCCGGCGCGGCTCAAGCCTGCTTGTTGCCGCCGAACATGCCGGCGAGCTGCGTGAGCGTACCGAGCACGTTCGACGTGTCGATCTGGCCGCCGGCCGGCACTTCGCCGTTCGGCGTCGCGCTGTTGACGACGTGCGGCAGCACCTGCGCGAGGATCGACGAGGCCTGGCCCGGATCGATGCCGATCTTGCTGGCGAGCGAACCGACGACGTCCGAGCCGAGCACGTTCTGCAACGTGTCGGGCGAGATCGGCTGGTTTTCGCCGGTGCCGACCCACGAGCCGATCACGTCGCCGGCGCCGCCTTTCTGGAACTTCTCGATCAGGCCGTTCAGCCCGCCCGGCTGGTTGTTGATGAATTCGAGCGCGGTCGCGATCAGCGCGCTTTGCGAGTTGCCGCCGGCCTGGCCGCCGAGCAGACCGCCAACGATATCGAGGAGACCCATGGTTCTTCACCTTTACTGAAAAGGGCGCCGTGACGACGGCGCCCGTTGATCGAATGCCGCGCGCACGCCATCGCGCACGCGGCGCACATCAGGCGCCCGACGCCGCGGCGGCGGAGGCTGCCTTGTCCTTCTTGCTCTTCTTCTTCGAACCCTTCGTCGCCTTCGTGGACGACGCTGCGGCCGGCGCGCTCGCGCCCGCGCCCGCGTCGGCGGAGGCCGCCGCGGCTGCGGCCGCCTTGTCCTTCTTCGAGGCGCGCTTGCCCTTGGCCGGCTTGGTCGCCGCTTCCGGAGCGCTCGCGGCCGGTGCAGGTGCCGTCGCCGTCGTGCCGGCCGTCGCGGTCGTCGACGTCGGAGCGATGCCTGCCGGCGTCGTGGCCGGCGTGGTCGACGGGGTCGTCGCCGGCGTCGTCGCGGCCGGCTTCGACAGCTTCACGCCCTTCGGCGGCGTCGACGAGCCGCCGATCGTCAGGCCGTTTTCCTCGAGATGCCCGACCGACTTCGTGCCGAGACCCTTCACGCGGTTCGCGAGATCGTCCGCGTCCTTGAACGGGCCGTTCTTGGTGCGTTCGTCGATGATCGCCTTCGACTTCACGGGGCCGAGGCCCTTCACCGATTCGAGCGCGGCCTGGTCGGCCGTGTTGACTTCGACGGCCGCGGCGAGGCCGGCGGCAAGCGACAGCGATAGCGCGACGAACAGCATCAGCAGCTTTTTCAGCATGGCAAAGGCTCCCTGGTTCTGACGGATGAATGGCTGTTGCAACGGACGGCGGGGCGAGACCTGGCCGGGCGTCGCCGTTAAGCATAGGACAAATGCGTGCCCTTTTTGAGACAGGCTGACCGAATCTTGCTGAAGGCTTGCGTCGCTGTAAAGACGGAAAGCCGCGTCGGGCGGCGGTTTTGACCATTCTTTACGGTGTCCGCGGCGGTGATTCCAAATTGTTGTACTTGGCCGTGCGACAACGCTTGACTTAGAGTGAACTCTAACTCCTAACCTTGTTCCTGCCATGTCGAAAACCGTATCCAGACCTTCCGCCGCCGGTCCGCTCACGATCGGGCAAGTCGCCGAACTGACCGGCGTGTCGACGCATACGCTGCGGTATTACGAGCAGGCCGGCCTGCTGCGCGCGATTTCGCGCACGGCAGCCGGGCACCGGCTCTACGCGCCGGCTGATCTTGACTGGCTGGACTTCGTGATGCGCCTGAAGGCGACCGGCATGCCGATCGCGCAGATGCAGCAGTTCGCGGCGCTGCGTGCGCAAGGCGAGTCGACGTTCGGTGCGCGGCGGCACTTGCTGGCCGCGCATCGCGACGCGGTGCGCGCGCATATCGCGGAACTGCAGGCGAGCCTCGACGCGATCGGCGACAAGATCACGTACTACGAGACGCAGGAACGCGAGACGGAACGACGGGCGAACCCTACTCACTCATTCTCGGAACAGGACGGACACCATGGAACAACGCGTTGACGACCGCTATGCGCGGGGCTGGGACAAGCTGAAGGAAATCGACGGCGAAGCGGGCGAGCGCGTGATCACCGCGCTCGCGTCGATCGCGCCGGATTTCGGCCGGATGTTGATCGAATTTCCGTTCGGCGACATCTACAGCCGGCCGCAGCTCGACCTGAAAGCGCGCGAGATCGCAACGATCGCCGCACTGGCCGCGCTCGGCAACGCGCAGCCGCAGCTGAAGGTGCATATCGAGGCTGCGCTGAACGTCGGCTGCACCCGCGACGAGATCGTCGAGGTGTTCATGCAGATGGCCGTCTACGCGGGCTTTCCGGCCGCGCTCAATGCGTTGTTCGCCGCGCACGAGGTGTTCACGCGGCGCGACGAAGCGGCCGGCCGGGACGGCGGCACGACCGAAGCGGTCGCGCACGCCGCGTGATGCGACGCGTGCCGGTGCGTCGGATGAACCGGATGCATCAGATGCTTCAGAGGCGGTGCGGCGCGACGATCCGGTGTTTCGCGATCCGCCGGTACAACGTCGCGCGCGAGATGCCGAGCGCCTGCGCGGCAGCGTCCGGCCGCCAGCGATGCGCGGTGAGCGCCGCGACGATGCGGCCGCGTTCGTCGTCGGGCAGTGCGCCGGCCGGGCCCGCGCCGAGCTGCGCGGCGAGATCGGCGGGCAGGTCGCGCCGCGTCACGCGTGCGGCGTCGCACACCGCGCACGCATAGCGCAGCACGTTGCGCAGCTGCCGCACGTTGCCGGGCCACGGATACGCGGCGAGCTGCTCGGCGAGCGTCGCGTCGAGCGTGAGCACATGGCCGGTCGCCTGCGCTTCCTCGGCGAACACCGCGGCGATCACGTTGCTCACGTCCGCGCGCTCGCGCAGCGGCGGCAGTTCGAACGTCGCGCCGCTCAGCCGGTAATACAGATCCTCGCGGAACGTGCCGTCGGCCACCATCCGCGCGAGATCGCGGTGCGTCGCGCAGATCACGTCGAGATCGACGCGCACCGGCGTATCGCTGCCGAGCGGCACGACCTCGCCGTCGGCGAGCACGCGCAGCAGGCGCGTCTGCAGCGTGAGCGGCATGTCGCCGATTTCGTCGAGGAACAGCGTGCCGCCGTCGGCGAGCGCGATCTTGCCGCGCGCGCCGTGCTTGCGCGCACCGGTGAACGCACCGGCCGCATAGCCGAACAGCTCGCTTTCGATCAGCGCCTCGGGCAGCGCGCCGCAGTTGACCGCGACGAACGGCCGTGCGCGTCGCGCACCGGCGTCGTGGATCGCGCGGGCGAACACTTCCTTGCCCGCGCCGGTTTCGCCGAGCACGAGAATCGGCAGCCGCTTGCTCGCGACACGCAGCGCGAGTTCGGCCTGCTGCGCGACGCGCGCGTCGCTGCTGTGCAGGAACGGCGTCAGCGCGCCGACGTGGCGCTGCGCGGTGCCGGGGCGGCGCGATGCCGGGGCGGCCCGTGCCGTGCCGGTTTCGCGGCCGGCGCGCCGTAGCGGCGCGCGCAGCCGCGCGTAGAGCGGGGCGCCGGTCGCGCGCAGCCGCAGCGCGACGATCGCGTCGAGCCGCGCGGCGTCGCGCAGCGGCATCTCGGTCGCATCGAAGATCTCGTCGATATGGCGCGGCTCGCGCAGCGCCGGCAGCGCGTCGCGCGCCGTCCGGTTCGCGGCGACGATATTGCCGCATTCATCGAATGCGATCAGCCATTCGGGCTGCGCCTCGACGTAGTGACGATTCGGATGCCCGAACAATATCCAGTGCTGCGCGGTGCTGTGCACGAAGTAGCCATCCTCGATCAGCGCCGCGCTCTGCCGCACGAGCTGGTACACGAGACGCTGGCTGTCGCGGCCGTCCGGCGACTGGACGGCCGACGCATCGAGCACGCCGATCAGTTCGCCGCCCGGCGCGAAGATCGGGGCCGCGCTGCAGGTGAGCGTGGTGAACGCCGCGCGGAAGTGGTCGGTCTTGTGCACGGTGATCGGCGCGAGATCGGTCAGCACGCTCGCGACGCCGCAGGTGCCTTCCTCGCTTTCCGACCAGCACGAGCCGATGTGCAGCCCCGCATGACGGAAGTCGTTGCGGCGTTCGCGGTCGATCCGGTAATCGATCGTCACGCCGTGCGCGTCGGTCAGCATCACGCAGTAGTCGGCGACACGAATCATGTCGTGCAGGCGCGTCAGGCACTGGCCCGATGCGCGCAGGAAGGCCTCCTCCTTGTCGCGCACCTCGCGCAGCTCGGCCGCGGTCAGCACGCGCGGGCCGATCGACGACGCCGGGTCGAGCGCGTAGCGCTCGAGCGAGCGCTGCCACGACGACACGAGACGCGCGGAATCGGCCGGCGCGGGCAGGCGTCCGGCGAGCGCGCCGAGCACACGGTCGGCGTGCTGGGCCTGGGGGACTGCGTAGGGCATGATCGGCTCCGGTTCCGTACGGCGGGGAATTCGATGTTCTTGTAGCACATCCGCTTGCGCGGATCACATTGCATCGCAGCACGCGCGCGGCGTGAGACGTTCGTCTCAGCGGTATCTCAGCCGGTCTCGCGCGGCTGAGACGCGCGGGCAGGCCGCGCGCAACGGTGGGCCGGCGCACGGCGGTGCGCGCCGCGCCGCGAGCCGCGTGGCTTGCCGGCGAAATTGCGGTCCGGATGAAGGCGCCGAAACCGGCGCGCCAGGAGATCGACCGCGTGAGACGCACGGGCGCTTTCGCGGGGCGTCGGGCGCTCGCGGCAGCAGATGCCGATGCCTGGCGTACCGGCCGAGCCAGTCCGCACGCGGGTTTCGCGGTCATTGTACACACGGTGGCACGCCGCTTGCAGATGTCACGGGCAAGCCGGCGCAATCGCGTCGGCGACGACGATCCGCTGCCCTCGATGACGGCGGACGACACATGCAAGGCCGGCGCGCGAGCGCCGGCCCACTGGATGGAGACAAGCCCGTGACGACGCCCGTGACCGTCGGCGTGATTGCGAACCCCGCATCGGGGCGCGACATTCGCCGCCTGACGACGCATGCATCCGTATTCCCGACGGCGGAAAAGGCCAACATGGTCGTGCGCCTGCTCGCCGGCCTCGGTGCGATGGGCGTCGAGCGCGTGCTGACCTTGCGCGACAAGACGGGCATCGCGACGCTGCTGATGCGTGCGCTCGATACGCATCGCGCGGTCGCGCCGCACGAGCGCTGGCCCGACGTCGAATTCGTCGACCTGCCGATCTCGGACACCGTCGCCGACACGCAGGCCGGTGCCGCCTACATGCGACGGATGGAAGTCGCGCTGATCGTCGTGCTCGGCGGCGACGGCACGCATCGTGCGGTCGCCGCGCATTGCGGCGCGACGCCGCTCGTCGCGCTGTCCACCGGCACCAACAATGCGTTTCCCGAACATCGCGAAGCGACCGTCGCGGGCGTCGCGGCAGGACTCGCCGCGACCGGCGCCGTGCCGGCGGAGGTCGCGTTCACGCGCAACAAGCGGCTCGTCGTGCGCTGCGCGGCGGGCGCGAACGCGGGCCGCGAGGAGATCGCGCTCGTCGACGTGTGCGCGGCCCGCCAGCGCTTCATCGGTGCGCGCGCGATCTCGGGGCCCGACGACATCGACACGCTCTACCTGACGTTTGCGGAGCCGGACGGCATCGGCCTGTCCGCGCTCGGCGGCGCGTGGGCACCGCTCGAGCGCAGCGCGCCGCACGGGCTCGCGATGCGCTTCGCCGCCGACGGCAAGACCGCCGGCACGCCGCTCGTCGCGCCGATCGCACCCGGCCGCGTCGATCGTGTCGTGATGCGCAGCTGCGAGCGGCTCGAGCCGAATGCGTGGCAGACGATCCCGTTCGAGCACGGCACGCTCGCGTTCGACGGCGAGCGCGAGATCGAGGTCGCGCGCGGCGAGCGCTACGAGATCGCGCTCGACTGGCGCGGGCCGTTGACGGTCGATGTCGGCCGCACGCTGCGTTACGCGTCGTCGCGGCGGTTGTTGCGCGATGCCGGCGCGTGGCGTGGTTGAGCATCCGTCGTCCCGAACGGTATTTCGGCGTCCATAACGATCATCAAGGAGACATTGCCATGAAAAACCCGCTCGAAGGACAGGTCGCCATCGTGACCGGCGGCGCGCGCGGCATCGGCCGCGGCATTGCGCTGACGCTCGCCGGCGCGGGCGCCGACATCCTGCTGGCCGATCTGCTCGACGACGCCCTCGACGCGACCGCCCGCGAGGTGCGCGCGCTCGGCCGCCGCGCGGCGATCGCGAAGGTCGACGTCACGCAGGCCGCGCAGGTCGACGCGATGGTCGCGCAGGCGCGCGCCGAACTGGGCCGGCTCGACATCCTCGTGAATTGCGCGGGCGTGATCAGCATTCATCCGGTCGAGGCGCTGACCGAGCGCGACTGGGATTTCGTGATGGACGTGAACGCGAAGGGCACGTTCCTCGGTTGCCGCGCGGCGCTCCCGCATCTGAAGGCGCAGGGGCGCGGCCGGATCATCAACGTCGCGTCGATCGCGGGCAAGGAAGGCTTTCCGAATCTCGCGCATTACAGCGCATCGAAATTCGCGGTCGTCGGCTTCACCAACGCGCTCGCGAAGGAGCTAGCGCGCGACGGGGTGACCGTCAACGCGATCTGCCCCGGCATCGTCCGTACCTACATGTGGGACCGGCTGTCCGACGAATGGAAGACCGACGGCGAATCGGTCGAGGAATCGTGGCAGCGGCACCAGTTGACGCTGATCCCGCAGGGCCGCGCGCAGACACCGGAAGACATGGGCCGGCTCGCGCTGTTCTTCGCGACGATGGACAACGTGACCGGCCAGGCCGTGAACGTCGACGGCGGCTTCACGTTCCATTGACGGCGCACGCCGTGCAATCCGTCGCCGCAGCATTGCCGCGGCGGCATTCGCAGTCAGACCTATCCAGGAGACACACATGACCGTTTCGACACAGCTCAGCAGGGACACGCTGCTGGACGCCTACCGGCTGATGCGCACGATCCGCGAATTCGAGGAGCGCCTGCACGTCGAGTTCGCGACCGGCGAAATCCCCGGCTTCGTTCACCTGTACGCGGGCGAGGAGGCTTCCGCGGTCGGCACGATGCTGCATCTCGGACTTGCAGACTACGTCGCCACCACGCACCGCGGGCACGGCCACTGCATCGCGAAAGGCGTCGACGTGCACGGGATGATGGCCGAGATCTACGGCAAGAAGACGGGCGTCTGCCACGGCAAGGGCGGCTCGATGCACATCGCCGACCTGGCGATGGGGATGCTCGGTGCGAACGGGATCGTCGGCGCGGGCGGCCCGCTCGTGTGCGGCGCGGCGCTCGCGGCCAAGCACAAGAAGACCGGCGGCGTCGGCGTGTGCTTCTTCGGCGACGGCGCGTCGAACCAGGGCGTGATCTTCGAATCGATGAACCTCGCGTCGGTGTGGCGCCTGCCGGCGATCTTCGTGGCCGAGAACAACGGCTATGCGGAAGCGACGTCGTCGAGCTGGTCGGTCGCGACCGACAACATCGCCGACCGCGCGAACGGCTTCGGGATGCCGGGCGTGATCGTCGACGGCTTCGACTTCTTCGCGGTGCACGAGGCGCTCGGCGAAGCCGTCGCGCGCGCGCGCAACGGCGGCGGCCCGACGCTCGTCGAGGTGAAGTTCACGCGCTACTTCGGCCATTTCGAAGGCGATGCGCAGACCTACCGCGCGCCGGGCGAAGTGCAGAAGCTGCGCGACGAGAAGGATTGCCTGAAGCATTTCGAAGCGCGCGTCGTGCGTGCCGAGGTGCTGACGACCGACGATCTGCGCGCGGTCGATGCGCAGGTGAAGGCGCTGATCGACGATGCGGTCGCGCAGGCGAAGGCCGCGCCGCTGCCCGACGCGGCCGACCTGCTGGCCGACGTGTACGTGTCGTACCCGTGAGCGCGCTCTGACATAGCCGCCGGCGGCCGGCGCGGCCGGCACGGCGAACCGAATATCCCAGGAGACAGACATGGCAAGGAAGATCACTTATTCGCAGGCGATCAACGAGGCGCTCGCGCAGGAAATGGCGCGCGACGACAGCGTGATCGTGATGGGCGAGGACAACGCGGGCGGCGCGGGTGCGCCGGGCGAGGACGACGCATGGGGCGGCGTGCTCGGCGTGACGAAGGGGCTGTTTCACAAGTTTCCGGGCCGCGTGCTCGATACGCCGCTGTCGGAAGGCGGCTACATCGGCGCGGCGGTCGGCGCGGCCGCGTGCGGGATGCGGCCCGTCGCGGAGCTGATGTTCATCGATTTCATGGGCGTGTGCTTCGACCAGATCTTCAACCAGGCCGCGAAATTCCGCTACATGTTCGGCGGCAAGGCCGTGACGCCGGTCGTGATCCGCGCGATGTACGGCGCGGGCCTGCGCGCGGCCGCGCAGCATTCGCAGATGCTCACGTCGCTGTTTACGCACATTCCGGGGCTGAAGGTCGTGTGCCCGTCGACGCCTTACGACGCGAAGGGGCTGCTGATCCAGTCGATCCGCGACAACGATCCCGTGATCTTCCTCGAACACAAGCTGCTCTACACGCGCGAAGGCGACGTACCTGAGGAATCCTATGCGATTCCGTTCGGCGAGGCGAACGTCGTGCGCGAAGGCGACGACGCGACGATCGTCACGTACGGCCGGATGGTGCATCTCGCGACCGACGCGGCCGCGAAGCTCGCGAAGGACGGCATTCACGTCGACGTGATCGACCTGCGTACGACGTCGCCGCTCGACGAGGAAACGATCCTCGAAAGCGCGGCACGCACCGGGCGCGTGGTGGTGGTCGATGAAGCGAACCCGCGCTGCTCGATCGCGACCGACATCGCCGCGCTCGTCGCACAGCGCGCGTTCCGGACGCTCAAGGCGCCGATCGAGCTCGTCACCGCGCCGCATACGCCCGCGCCGTTCGCCGGCGTGCTGGAAGACCTTTACATCC
The DNA here is from genome assembly GCF_905339955.1 of Burkholderia sp. BCC1996. Taxonomy (NCBI): domain Bacteria; kingdom Pseudomonadati; phylum Pseudomonadota; class Betaproteobacteria; order Burkholderiales; family Burkholderiaceae; genus Burkholderia; species Burkholderia sp. BCC1996. Next base: position 54,411 of record NZ_CAJPHM010000023.1, on the reverse strand, counting down.
CGTCCGCCGACGCGATCGCGCAGGCGGTACTCAAGACCAGGAGCTGACACGATGTCGATTCACATGATCACGATGCCCAAGTGGGGGCTGTCGATGGAGCAGGGGCAGGTCAACGGCTGGCTGAAGGCGATCGGCGAGCGCGTGACGAAGGGCGACGAAGTGCTCGACGTCGAGACCGACAAGATTTCGTCGGGCGTCGAGTGCGCGTTCGACGGCACGCTGCGCCGGCAGGTCGCGCAGGAGGGCGAGACGCTGCCGGTCGGCGCGCTGCTCGGCGTGGTGGCCGCGGCCGAGGCGAGCGATGCCGACATCGACGCGGCGATCGCCGAATTCCAGCGCGATTTCGTGCCGGCCGCGGCCGCCGACGACGCGGCCGGCCCGCAGCCCGAGAAGGCGCAGATCGGCGGACGCACGGTCCGGTTCCTGAAGCTCGGCGACGGCTCGGGCACGCCCGCCGTGCTGATCCACGGCTTCGGCGGCGACCTCAACAACTGGCTGTTCAACCACGCGGAGCTCGCCGCGCACCGGCCCGTCTGGGCGCTCGATCTGCCGGGGCATGGCGAGTCGGGCAAGGCAGTCGACACCGGCAGCCTCGACGAACTGGCCGATGCGGTGCTCGCGCTGCTCGATGCGCAGCACATCGAGCGCGCGCACCTGATCGGCCATTCGATGGGCGGAGCGGTGGCGATGACGTTGGCCGACAGCGCGCCGGAGCGCGTCGCATCGCTGACGCTGATCGCGAGTGCTGGGCTCGGCGCCGACATCAACCGCGATTACATCGACGGCTTCGTCGCCGGCAACAGCCGCAACACGCTGAAGCCGCACCTCGGCGCGCTGTTCGCGGACCACGCGCTCGTCACGCGGCAACTGGTCGAGGATCTCGTCAAGTACAAGCGGCTCGAAGGCGTGCAGGCCGCGCTGGAGAAGATCGCGAGCGCCGCGTTCGACGGTGCGGCCCAGCGGCGCGTGTTCCGCGACCGCGTCGGGTCGCTCGCGCCGCGCACGCTCGTGATCTGGGGCGAGCGTGACCAGGTGATTCCGGCGCAGCACGCGCAGGGCTTGCCGGACGGCGTGCGTGCCGAGGTGATCGCCGGCAGCGGCCACATGGTGCAGATGGAGGCGGCTGCCGACGTGAACCGCCTGATCGTCGCGTTCCTCGGAGACTGACGATGACCGCCGCGCTCGAACGACCCAGCCTCACCGCGCTCGGCCAGCCGGGCGCGCGCAGCCGCGACAAGCTCGCGCGCATTCCGGTGCGCGTCGAGCCCGCGGGCGGCGCGGCGCTGCCGAAGCCGCCGTGGCTGCGGGCGCGGCCGATGATGAGCGGGGCGGTCGCCGACATGGCGGCCGTGCTGCGCGAGCATCGGCTGCATTCCGTCTGCGAGGAGGCGATGTGCCCGAACATCGGCGAATGCTTCGCGCAGCGCACCGCGACCTTCATGATCATGGGCGGGCTGTGCACGCGGCGCTGCCCGTTCTGCGACGTCGCGCACGGCCGTCCCGAGCCGCTCGATCCCGACGAGCCCGCGCGGCTCGCGGCCGCGGTCGCGGCGCTCGGGCTGCGCTACGTCGTGATCACGTCGGTCGATCGCGACGACCTGCGCGACGGCGGCGCCGCGCATTTTGCCGCCTGCATCGCGGCGGTGCGCGCGAGCGTGCCGGGCATCGGCGTCGAGGTGCTGACGCCCGATTTCCGCGGCCGCGTCGCGCGTGCGCTCGATGCGTTGTCGTCGGCGTGGCCGGACGTGTTCAATCACAACATCGAGACGGTGCCGTCGCTGTATCGGGCGGCGCGGCCGGGCGCCGACTATCGCGGCTCGCTCGAACTGCTCGCGCACGCGAAGGCCGCGCGGCCGACGCTCGTGACGAAATCGGGCTTGATGCTCGGGCTCGGCGAGTGCGACGACGAGGTGCGGGACACGCTGCGCGACCTGCGCGCGCACGAGGTCGACGTGCTGACGCTCGGCCAGTATCTCGCGCCGTCCGCGCACCATCTGCCGGTGCGACGCTACGTGAGCCCCGATGCGTTCGCCGCGTGGCGCGACGAGGGGCTGGCGCTCGGTTTCAGGGAAGTCGTTGCCGGACCGCTCGTGCGGTCCTCGTACCACGCGGCCGACGTGCTGGAGGACGCGTAGGCCGCACGCTGTGCGTCATGCGCCAAATGCGCCGACGGCCGGTTGCGCGCGGCTGACGCGGCGCAGGTAGAGCGCGAGGCCCGCGCCCGCCAGCATCAGGCTGATCGTGTTCGCGAACCAGAAGCCGCGCGCGCCGGTCAGCCAGGCGGGGGCGAGGCCGCCGACGTCGAAGCCGAGCACGTAGCCGCCGCCGAGTCCGACGCCCCACAGCGCGACCGCATAGATCACGGTCGGCACGACCGCGACCTTGTACGCGCGCAGCACGAAGGCGGACGTGATCTGCAGCGCGTCGAAGAAGTGGTAGCAGGTGACGATCGCGACCAGCGGCAGCGCGGCGGCGGCCACGGCCGGATTCGGCGTGTAGCCGCTGACGATCAGCGGACGCAGCGTGAACACGAGCACGCCGTACGCGGCCGCGATCCCGCACGCGAGCATCACGCTGTGCCGGCCGAGCAGCCGCGCCTCGTCCGGGCGGCCGGCACCGAGCGCGCGGGCCACCAGCGTCGACGCCGCGACCCCGATCGACAGTGGCGTCATGTACAGCACCGCGCCGATGTTGCCGGCGATCTGGTGGCCGGCGAGCGTCGTCGTGCCGAACTGCGCGATGAAGAGCGCCATGCACGTGTACGACGTGACCTCGATCAGGTACGACAGGCCCATCGGCACGCCGAGCTTCAGGATCGCCTTCTGGCGCGCCCAGACGGGCCAGCAAAAGCGCGAGAAGATCGAAAGCGGCGAGAACACGTCGAGCTTCGCGAGCAGCGTGAAGCCGATCAGCGCGAGCGCCCAGTTGATCAGCGTACTGGCGAGCCCGCAACCGGGGCCGCCGAGGGCCGGCACGCCGAGCCCGCCGAAGATGAACCACACGTTGAGCGGAAACTTGAGCAGCAGCGCGCCGACCTGCAGGATCATCGCGAGGCGCGGCTTGCCGGCCGCGTTGGTCAGCGCGTTGTAGATCCGGAACACGAGGCTCGCCGGCAGGCCGTACGACAGGATTCGCAGGTAATCGACCGTGCGGTCGTGCAACGCGGACGGCGCGTGGGCGATGTGCAGCAGCGGTTCGGGAAAATGCAGCAGCAGGAAGCCGGGCACCGCGAGCATCAGCGCGAGCCACAGCGCCTGGCGGACTTCCTCGCCGATCTCGGCGTAGCGCCGCGCGCCGTACAGCTGCCCGGTGATCGGCTGCAGCGCGGACAGGATGCCCGTCAACCCGATGTAGACCGACACGTAGATCGACGAACCGAGCCCGAGCGCGGCGAGGTCGATGGCAGAGTAGCGGCCGACCATCGCCGTGTCGATCACGCCGAACGCGATGATCGCGAGCTGGCCGACGAGCACCGGCCACGCGAGGCCGACGATCCGGCGGATGTCGGCGAACATCGTCAATCGACCACCCGGTGGCGCGGGCCACGGCGCTTGACGGGCGCCGCCGGCCGCTCGATGCGCTCGTACAGGCGGAAGCGCTCGTCGCGGTCGGCCACGCGGCGGCCTTCCCATACGAGGCGCCACACGTATTGCGACATCGCGCTCGGCTCGCCGAAGTCGGAGCGGTCCTGGCGCAGGATCACGTCGCAGTCGCCCGAGAATTCGAAGTGCATGTCGCCGAAATACGCGAAGGTCGCGATCTGCGCATCGCCGAGCCGCACGGGCGAGATGCACTCATAGTCTTTCGGCAGGTGTGACGCGATCTGTTGCGCGACGTCGCTGTAGGTCCGGCCGTAGTTGACGATCGGCAGCCACAGCGTCATCAGCAGCACCCACATCAGCGTGGTGCCCGCACCCGACAGCACGACGCTGCGCCACAGCACCTTCGGCTGGCGCGACACGCGCCAGCGCGCGAGCAGGCACCAGCACACGGTGACGATCACCGCGCAGACGAACGACAGGATCTTGAAGTGCGGTTCGTAGCCCGGCACGAGGCGCGCGAGGTTGCGCGCGAGTGGATGCGGGAAGCCGGTGAGCGACGCGAGCCACACGAGCCACACGAAGGTGCCGAGGATCGTGAAGCTCAGCACCGCGAACCAGTCGAACGCGTTGATCGCGCCGCGCTTGAGGGTCGGCAGCGCGAAGGTGGCGAGCACCGCGAGCGGCGGCAGCAACAGCATGTACATGCGGTTCGACTGCTGGCTCTGCAGGATCACGAGCGCGACGAGCGGCACCACGACCGACAGTGGAATCGCGATGTGGGCGCGGCGGCGCATGCCGGCCCAGCTCCACCAGGCCCAGATCGCGAGCGGCCATGCGGGCCACGTAAACAGCGGCAGGTTCTTTGCCGCATACGCGAGCACCGCGGTCGGCGGGCCCGAGAAGCGCATCAGGCTGCCGTGGATCCACTGATTGAAGAACCATGCGGCGTCGTCCGGCGCTGCCTGGAAGGCGGCGAGCGGCCACAGCGCGAAGATCGCGGCCGCGAGCGGCAGGCCGATCAGCGGCAGGCGCAGGTTGCGCATCTCCGGCGTGACGAGCCACAGCGCGGCCGTGCCGGCGAGCAGCGCGATGACCAGCACCGGGTTGCCGGACAGCGCGACGAGGCCGATCGCGGCGCCCCACCACAGCGCACCCTGCAGCGGCTTGTCGATGCCGCGCACGATGCCGTACACGAACATCGCGATCCACGCGAACTGCGCGAGCTGCGGCGTCGTTTCGTGGCCGCGCTCCGCGAGCCCGAAGCATGCGACGAGGACCAGCAGCGCGCCGTCGGCGAGCGTGCGGCCGTAGTCGCGCGGCTCCGGCTCGCCGCCGAATGCGTACTTGAACGGTTGGACCTCCGCACGCCGGCCGAGCAGATAGGCCGCGTACCAGACGAACGCGCACGCGACGCAGAACAGCACGCCCGTGTCGACGCGCGACGCGTTGCTCGCGTCGACCCACGGCGCCAGCGCGCGGATCGACAGCGCGCCGAGCCAGTAGGCGAGCGGCCCGTCGGTCGTGATGAACTTGCCGACGAGATTCGGCAGCAGCCAGTCGTGCCAGCCGCCGGTGGCCATCGTCCACATCACGCCGAAGCCCGCCGCGTCCTCGTTCTTCCACGGGTCGCGGCCGAACAGGCCGAACGCCGCGTAGACGAGGCAGAGCGTGAGCAGCAGCCAGCGCGGCAGCGCGCGCGTGGCGGAGGCGGTGAGGCGAACGACAGGCTTCATGCAGATGAGCGATTTGTTATGAGCGGGCGGCCGGTGCGGTCATGCGCCGACGGCGCGGATTCGAGCATCCGGCATTGTAGACGCGCCGGCCGTTGCGCGTCAGACGATTGCCCGGCCCCGGCCCCGGCCCCGGCCCCGGCCCCGGCCGCCGTGCGGCGTTGTCCCGGCGAGCGGCGACAAAAAAGGGCAGCCTGGGCTGCCCTTTCGTGCGGTACCGGTGCGTTGCAACCACCGGAACGGTGCGAAGCTTACTTCGCCTTGCCGTTGGCGCGAACGCCGAACTTGTTCTTGAACTTCTCGACACGGCCTGCCGTGTCCATGATCTTTTGCTGACCCGTGTAGAACGAGTGCGATTCCGACGACACTTCGATCTTGGCGAGCGGGTAGGTCTTGCCTTCGTGTTCGATGGTTTCACGCGTCTGGATCGTCGAGCGCGTGATGAATTTGAAGCCGTTCGACATGTCTTGGAAGACGACTTCGCGGTAGTCCGGGTGAATGCCAGGTTTCATGATGTTCCTTGGTGAGAGCGGTAGCCAACCCGCCGCTTGCCGTGCCGGACCGCACACATTTGCGCGATTTCAGCCGACGTCAAGCCCGGCGCGAGCCACTTGCCTAAGGTCGAAAAACGGCGATTATGCCAGAAAATCAGACGGTTGACGAATAATTTTCATCACGTGTCGAGGGCGCCCGTGCGGGCCGGATCCTGCCGGTAATAGCGGGCGAGCAGCCGGTAGAGCTCCGGAAATTCGGACTCGAACGCGCGCGGTCGCACGAACAGCGCCTCGCTGCACACTGCGAAGAACTCCGACGGGTGATCGGCCGCATAGGGATCGATCAGCGAGTCGCGCTCGAAGCGCGCCCACGCGCGATCCGGCACCGCATCGACGCGCGCGCAGAACTGGTCGTACGCGTGCTCGAACACGTCGGCCCACGCCTGCGCGTCGAGGTGCGGCGCGTGCCAGCGGCGAAAGAGGGGCGGATAGCCGTCGGCCTCGCCGTTGACCATGTCGATCTTGTGCGCGAACTCGTGGATCACGACGTTGTACGCGTCGCGGCCGTCCGTCATCTGCGCGTCTTCCCACGACAGGATCACCGGCCCGCCTTCCCACGCTTCGCCGCTCGCGTCCTGCTCGACTTCATGGACGACGCCGTCCTCGTCCTGCACGGTCTTGCGGATCACGAATTCGCCCGGATACACCACGACGCCGACCCAGCCGTCGTACAGCGACAGATCGAGATTCAGCACGGGCAGGCACGCCTGCGCGGCGATCGCGACGATCATCTCGTCGGTCAGCTCGAGCCCGTGCGCGGTCGAAAACGATTTCTTCGCGATGAACAGGCTCGTCAGCTCGCGCAGGCGGCCCAGGTCGCCGGGCGTCAGCGCAGCGAGGAACGGCAGGCGTGCGACGGTGTCCTGCCACAGCGCATCGGGAATCGGGTGGCTGCGCAGCGCGCGGTCGCGGCGGCGGTCGTCGAACCAGCGGGTCAGTTTCGAGAGCATGGAAGCAGCGCGGGGAAATCCAAAGCCTGTCTTTTAACTCAATCGATCTCTTTTTGCCATGCCGCGAACAGGCCGCCGACCAGCGCGACACCCGCGAGGAAATAGAAACCGTCGAGCGACGCGAGGAACGACGCCTGTTGCGCGACCATCCGCGCGATCGATGCGATCGCGAGGGCGTGCGCGTCGTTCAGTGCATGGCCGGCGGCCGCATAACCGCGCGTGAGGGCGTCGACGGTCTGCTGGAACAGCGGATCGAACACGTTCGCGCGCTCGACGAGCCGCGTCTGGTGCAGGGCCAGCCGGTGTTGCTCGACGATGATCACCGACGACGTCGCGAACGAGATCGTCAATTGCCGCACGATGTTCTTCAGCCGATAGCCGTGCGTGTATTCGTCGATCGCGAAGATGCGGAACGTCAGGTTCGCGACCGGCAGCACGATGAACAGCAGCAACAGCCCGCGCAGCAGCAGTGGGACGATCAGCGCGGCCTCGCCGACCTGGGGCGTCATCCGCGTCATCCACAGCGCGGCCGTGACCGCGATCGCGAACCCCGGCACGACGAACCACTTCTTGTGCGTGACGCGCTTCGCATGGCGCAGGTAGGCGAACAGCGCGGTGGCCGAGATCAGCGACATCGTGCCGACCAGGCGCCCGGCGTTCTCGACCGGGTAGCCGAGCCCGCCTTCGAGCAGGCGGGACGTCAGGTAGCTGAAGCCCGTCGACTCGTAGTAATAGAACATGTACAGCAGCAGCCCGACCTGGAACGTGCGTTCGCGAAACGCGTGCAGCCGCACGAGCGGCGTCGGATGGTTCCACTGGTGATAGGCGAACCACGCGAGCGCGCCGAGGCCGGCGATCGTCAGCAGGATCAGCATCGGCGAGCCGCTGTAGAGCTGGTAGTGCACCTGCTGCAGCACGATCTGCAGCGCGCCTTGCGCGAGCGCGAACACGACGTATGGCCAGAAATGCCCGGAGCCGCGTTCGTCGTCGGGCGTCCTGCCGGAATCGGGGAGCGTGAGCAGCGCGAGGATCGCGAACGCGATGCCCGCGGGCGCGGTGCAGGCGAACAGCGCGCGCCACGTCGAATGTGCGACGAGCAGCCCGCCGACGATCGGCGCGAGCGCGCTGCCGAGCAGGATCATGATCAGGAACGCGCGCGTGGCGGGCGGCCGCTCCTGCGGCTTGAAGCTGACCTGGATCAGGATCCGGCAGGCACCCATCATCGGGCCGATGAAATAGCCCTGGAAGCCGCGCGCGAACGCGAGTTCGAGCGACGTGTCGGCGAGCGCGGCCGCGATCGCGCCGAACGAGAACATCAGCATGCAGCCGGCGACGTAGCGGCGATGCCCGAGCCGGTCGACCCACCATTGCTGCTGCAGGATGCCGAGCACGGCCGTGGCCGCATACGCGCTCGACGACCACACGAGTTCGTCGGGCGATGCGTTGACGCCGCCCGCGATGTAGCTCGCGAAGAACGAGAAGGCCGCGTTGTCGAAATAGTCGATGCCGGTGACGAGCGCGAGCGCCCACGGGAACAGGTCCGCGCGCAGGTTCGCGCGGCTCCAGAGCGGCGAGCGACCCGGCGCGACGTTCATTCGCGGTCCTTGCGCGTACGCCGCGCGCCGGCCTCGGCCTGCCGTTGCGCGATCAGCGCGTCGGGGTTTTCGCCGGCGAGGCGCCGTTCGACGTAGTCGATGTCGTGCTGCAGTTCCTTGCGCAGCGCGACCGCTTCCTTCAACTCGCGCTGGACGGCCGCGATCCGCTCATCGAGCGTGTCGATCTGTTCGGCGAGCCCCGCGCGGATCTCGCGCAACGATGCGTCCGAATAGCGGCGCCGGCCGTCTCCCGTTTCTTCCAGCGGGCGCTTGAGCATCTCGGTGATGCCGTGCAGCGAAAAGCCGAGCGCGCGCAGCCGCAGGATGCGGGCGAAGCGTTCGAGATCGGCTTCGTCGTACAGGCGATAGCGGCCGCCGCTGCGCGACGGCGTGACGAGTCCGCGCTCTTCGTAGTACTTCAGCGTGCGCGGCGTGACGCCGAGCCGCGACGCGGCGTCGCTCACGGTCAGCAACGAGGGGGAGGCGTCGTTCGGCATCGGGGTGGCAGGGGCTTCGGTCGGGACGATGGCGCGATTATAGATCAACCTGTACGTTCACGTACAGGTTGGCGCGAAAAAACGGCCGCCGGGCGAAACGCGCGGGCGGCCGTTCGGTGCGGGGCGAGGGCGATTAGCCGCCGCGGCGCATCAGGTCGAAGAACTCGGAATTGCTCTTCGTCTGGCGGATCTTGTCGAGCAGGAACTCCATCGCCTCGACTTCGTCCATGTCGTGGATGAATTTGCGCAGCACCCAGATCTTTTGCAGGATCTCGGGCTTGATCAGCATTTCTTCGCGGCGCGTGCCCGACTTGTTCAGGTTGATCGACGGATAGACGCGCTTTTCCGCGAGACGGCGCTCGAGGTGCACTTCCATGTTGCCGGTGCCCTTGAACTCTTCGTAGATCACGTCGTCCATGCGGCTACCGGTCTCGATCAGCGCGGTGCCGATGATCGTCAGCGAGCCGCCTTCCTCGATGTTGCGCGCGGCACCGAAGAAGCGCTTCGGGCGCTGCAGCGCGTTCGCGTCGACACCGCCCGTCAGCACCTTGCCCGACGCCGGGATCACGGTGTTGTATGCGCGTGCGAGACGCGTGATCGAGTCGAGCAGGATCACGACGTCGTGCTTCATTTCGACGAGGCGCTTGGCCTTCTCGATCACCATTTCGGCGACCTGCACGTGACGCGTGGCCGGTTCGTCGAAGGTCGATGCGATCACTTCGCCGGCGACCGAGCGCTGCATTTCGGTCACTTCTTCGGGGCGCTCGTCGATCAGCAGCACGAACAGGATCACGTCCGGATGGTTCTGCTTGATCGCGTGCGCGATGTGCTGGAGCATCACGGTCTTGCCCGACTTCGGCGACGCGACGAGCAGGCCGCGCTGGCCCTTGCCGATCGGCGCGATCATGTCGATGATGCGGCCCGTGACGTTTTCTTCGCCGCGCATTTCGCGTTCGAGCGACAGCGGCTTGTTCGGGTGCAGCGGCGTGAGGTTCTCGAACATGATCTTGTGTTTCGAGGCCTCGGGCGGCTGCCCGTTGACTTTGTCGACCTTCACCAGCGCGAAGTAGCGCTCGCCGTCCTTCGGCGTGCGGACTTCACCTTCGATGGTGTCGCCGGTGTGCAGGTTGAAGCGGCGGATCTGCGACGGGCTGATGTAGATGTCGTCGGTGCTCGCGAGGTACGACATTTCCGGCGAGCGCAGGAAGCCGAAGCCGTCCGGCAGCACTTCGAGCGTACCGTCGCCGAAGATCGTCTCTCCCGTCTTGGCGCGCTTTTTGAGAATGGCGAACATCAGCTCCTGCTTGCGCAGGCGGTTCGCGTTTTCGATCTCCAGGCCATTGGCCATTTCGATCAGTTCGGACACGTGCAGAGACTTGAGCTCGGATAAATGCATACGGAGAACCCGCCAGGGAGGAGAAGCGACGAAAAGAAATAAGGGAGGAGGGGCGAGCGGAGGCGCTCTGAGACTTAATGCGTCTTGTAGACGTTTTTTGATTCTAGCATACGCCGATTCGCGCCTGAGCGGCCGATCGGCGGCTTGACGGCGGACGTGTTGTCGGTTGACAACACGTCCGCGGAACGGCCGGTATTACAGGTGGCTGTCCAGGAATGCGGTGAGTTGCGACTTCGACAGCGCACCGACCTTCTGTGCGGCGGCCGCGCCGTTCTTGAACAGGATCAGCGTCGGGATGCCGCGCACGCCGAACTTCGCAGGCGTTGCCTGGTTGTCGTCGACGTTGATCTTGGCGATCTGCAGCTTGTCGCCGTAGTCCTTCGCGACTTCGTCGAGGATCGGGGCGATCATCTTGCACGGGCCGCACCATTCGGCCCAGAAGTCGACGAGCACGGGCTTGTCGGATTTGACGACGTCCTGTTCGAACGATGCGTCGCTGATGTGTTTGATCTGTTCGCTCATTGGGTCAATACCTCTTACGGTTCGGGGACTGCCTGCTTGGCGCGTTGCGGCGCTCCGGCGGCCTGTCGGCTGCCGGCCGCTGCGGCAGGTCACTCCGCTCCCCGGAAGGAGGGGCGTAAGCGCTGCTTGGCGCGGCTCGCGGGTCGTTCGGGCGTCATATTAGCCTAAATTGCTATCTGCTGCGGGCGGCGATAGTAGCCGCTACGCGAGTAGGGGTACGACGCGCCGTTCGACCGTTGTGATCCGAACGTGGAGGCCGCCTCGCAAAATACAAGAGCCGCGGTCTCTATCGCGGAATCTGTCCACCTGTTCGCGCCTGTTCGCGCCGGATCGACGGGCCCGTACGCGCGCCGGTTCGCTCGATCGTGCGCATTGTTGCGAACAAACGGTCGCATTTGGCCGGAAGCGGTGATAGAATATGCCGTGACGGGCCTCCTCGCATGGTGGGGCGGTGAACCTGGTCAGGTCGGGAACGAAGCAGCCACAATCGTTTTCTGCCAGTGCCGAGGGTCGGGCTCGTCACCTTTCCTCTCGCCCCGTTCGCCGGGCGTTTTTTATTTCTGCGTCATTCTCCGTTTTACCTGCGTCTTGCTCGTTTTCCGCACCGTTTCGCGTGTCGGCGCGACGCAGCGTTACTGATACAATTTCCCGATGACCTATCAAGTTCTCGCACGCAAGTGGCGTCCGAAGGATTTCGCTTCGCTCGTCGGCCAGGAGCACGTCGTCAGGGCGCTCACGCACGCGCTCGACGGCGGGCGTCTCCATCACGCCTATCTGTTTACCGGAACCCGCGGCGTCGGCAAGACGACGCTGTCGCGGATCTTCGCGAAGGCGCTCAACTGTGAAACCGGCGTCACGTCGCAGCCGTGCGGCGTGTGCCGCGCGTGCCGCGAGATCGACGAAGGCCGCTTCGTCGACTACGTCGAAATGGATGCCGCGAGCAACCGCGGCGTCGACGAAATGGCCGCGCTGCTCGAGCGCGCGGTGTACGCGCCCGTCGATGCGCGCTTCAAGGTCTACATGATCGACGAAGTGCACATGCTGACGAACCACGCGTTCAACGCGATGCTGAAGACGCTCGAGGAGCCGCCGCCGCACGTCAAGTTCATCCTCGCGACCACCGATCCGCAAAAGATTCCCGTCACCGTGCTGTCGCGCTGCCTGCAGTTCAACCTGAAGCAGATGCCGGCCGGGCACATCGTGTCGCACCTCGAACGGATCCTCGGCGAAGAGCGGATCTCGTTCGAGCAGCAGGCGCTGCGTCTGCTCGCGCGCGCCGCGCAGGGCAGCATGCGCGATGCGCTGTCGCTGACCGACCAGGCGATCGCGTACTCGGCGAACGAAGTGACCGAATCGGCAGTGTCGGGCATGCTCGGCGCGCTCGACCAGACTTACATGGTGCGCCTGCTCGATGCGCTCGCGGCCGGCGCCGGCCCGGAGATCCTCGCGATCGCCGACGAGATGTCGCTGCGCAGCCTGTCCTTTTCCACCGCGCTGCAGGATCTCGCCAGCCTGCTGCACCGGATCGCCTGGGCGCAGTTCGCGCCGGGGTCGGTGCTCGACGAATGGCCGGAAGCGGCCGATCTGCGCCGCTTCGCGGAGACGCTGAGCCCCGAGCAGGTTCAGCTGTTCTATCAGATCGCGACGGTCGGGCGCGCGGAGCTCGGCCTTGCGCCGGACGAATACGCCGGCTTCACGATGACGTTGCTGCGGATGCTCGCGTTCGAGCCGGCCGTCGGCGCCGGCAGTGCGCCGGGCGGTCAGCCGGCCGTGCCGCGTGCCGTGCCTGCACCAGCATCCGCGCCGCGTGCGGCCGCTGCCGTTGCGTCGGCTGCGGCACCCAGGTCGTCGGCGCCGCAGCCGGCAGCCGTGGCGGCCGCACGTCCGCAAGCGGCTGCGCCCGCTGCGCGTCCGGCAGCGGTCCAGTCCGACGATGCGGCGATTGCGCCGGCAGTGAAGGCTGTTTCGACACCGGCATCTGAATCTGCATCCGCGGCAACATCGGCTGCGACCGCAGCGCCGGCCGCACCGCAGCCGCAAGCGATCCCGGCACCTCAGGCGGTACCGCCGAGCGATGCACCGCCGGCCGTCCGCAACGAACCTGAACCGCCGGTTGCCGCCGCCAAGCGCAACGACGAACCTGCGCTGCCTGCCGAACCGGCGCCGCGTGCTGCGCCGGCCGAACCCGCCGCGCGCCCGTCTGCCCGCGGCGGTGCAGCTGCTGCACTCGACGTGCTGCGCAACGCCGGCATGCGCGTGTCGTCCGACCGCGCGCGTGCGGGTGCCGCGCCCAAGCCGGCGGCGGCCCAGCCGGCCGCCGAAAAGCCGGCGGCATCACGTCCTGCCGTGCAGGTACCGACGCCGCGCGCGGCGGCCCGCGCGCCGCAGGCTGCCGACACGCGCCAGGCCCCGCCGCCGTGGGAAGACATTCCGCCGGACGAATATGTGCCGCTCAGCGCCGACGAGATGTTCGGCGGTGCGGCGGACGACGGCTTCGTGCCCGTGTTCGACAGCGGCCCCGACGACGTGCGCATTGCGCCGAAGGCAGTGGAGTCCCGTCCGTCCGCGCCGGTCGACACGCGCCCGCTGCCGCCCGCGATCGCGCTCGACCCGGTCGGCTTCGACGGCGAATGGCCGGCGCTGGCCGCGCGGTTGCCGCTGAAGGGCGTCGCGTATCAGCTTGCATTCAACAGCGAGCTGACGGCCGTCGACGCGACGACGTTGAAACTGTCCGTGCCGGTGCCGCAGTATGCGGATGCCGCCCAGGTCGCGAAACTGAAGGCGGCCCTGGCCGATGCGCTCGGCAAGGCCGTCGAGGTCGCGGTCGAGGTCGGGCCCGCGCGGCGCACCGCGGCGGCACTCGATGCGGCTGCACGTGCGGCACGCCAGCGCGAGGCAGAGCAGGACATCCATGGCGATCCGTTCGTCCAGCAGCTCGTGCGTGACTTCGGCGCGCGTATCGTCGAAGGCTCGGTGCGGCCGCTCGCCGATCCGGCGCCGGACGGCACGCCGCCGACGCTGCATTGAACGAATCGCACTGCGACAGGCACAATCACGCCCGCACACATTGACCGGCACGCGCCGCGTGCCGGTTTTCACACGATCAAGAAGGAGTATTCCCATGTTGAAAGGCAACCTCGCCGGACTGATGAAGCAAGCGCAGCAAATGCAGGAAAACATGAAGAAGATGCAGGAGCAGCTTGCGCAGATCGAAGTCGAAGGGCAGTCGGGCGCCGGCCTCGTCAAGGTGACGATGACCTGCCGCAACGAAGTGCGTCGCGTGGCGATCGACCCGAGCCTGCTCGCGGACGACAAGGACATGCTCGAGGATCTGGTCGCGGCCGCGTTCAACGATGCGGTGCGCAAGGCCGAAGCGACGTCGCAGGAAAAGATGAGCGGCATGACGTCGGGCCTGCCGCTGCCCCCGGGTTTCAAGCTGCCGTTCTGAGCGCAGCCTCCGTTCAGCTTTCAGCCGCCGTATGAAACAGCCGTCCGCCCTGTCCGCGCTCGTCGAAGCGTTGCGCGTATTGCCCGGCGTCGGGCCGAAATCCGCGCAACGCATGGCGTACCACCTGATGCAGCACGATCGGGAGGGCGCGGAACGGCTCGGCCGGTCGTTGCTGTTCGCGACCGAGCACCTGCAGCACTGCGAGAGGTGCAATACCTTCACGGAGGCGCAGATCTGCGAGGTGTGCAGCGACGAGGAGCGTGATCCGACGCTGCTGTGCGTCGTAGAGACGCCGGCCGACCAGATCATGCTCGAGCAGACGATGACGTACCGCGGGCTGTATTTCGTGCTGATGGGGCGGCTGAGCCCGCTCGACGGGATCGGCCCGAAGGAAATCCATTTCGACCGCCTCGTGCGGCGTGCGTCCGACGGTGTCGTCAAGGAGGTCGTGCTCGCGACCAACTTCACGAACGAGGGCGAAGCCACCGCGCACTACCTCGGCCAGACGCTGAAGGCGCGCGGGCTCGCGGTCACGCGCCTCGCGCGCGGCGTGCCGGTGGGCGGCGAACTCGAATACGTCGACGCGGGCACCATCGCCCGCGCGATGCTCGACCGCCGCACGATGTAAGCCGGGCGCCGCCGGCCGGCGGCGCCGTTCCTCATGCCAGGGAGACACATGAGCACCAGCCAGGGCCCGCTCGCGGGCGTCAAAGTGCTCGAATTCGGGACGCTGATCGCGGGGCCGTTCGCGTCGCGCCTCTTTGCCGAATTCGGCGCGGAAGTCATCAAGATCGAGGATCCGAACGGCGGCGACCCGCTGCGCAAGTGGCGCAAGCTGCATCCGGAGCAGGGCGGCACGTCGCTGTGGTGGTCGGTCCAGGCACGCAACAAGAAATCGGTCACCCTCAACCTGAAATCCGATGCCGGCAAGGCGATCGCGCGGCAACTCGCGCGCGAGGCCGACATCGTGATCGAGAACTTCCGCCCGGGCCTGCTCGAGAAGCTCGGGCTCGGCTACGACGTGCTGTCGGCCGACAACCCCGGGCTCGTGATGGTGCGCCTGTCCGGTTACGGGCAGACCGGCCCGTACCGCGACCGGCCCGGCTTCGGCGCGATCGCCGAATCGATGGGCGGCTTGCGCCACATCACCGGCTATCCCGATTTGCCGCCGCCGCGCATCGGCATCTCGATCGGCGACTCGATCGCCGCGCTGCACGGCGTGATCGGCGGGATGATGGCGCTCCACCACCGCAACGTGAACGGTGGCGCGGGGCAGGTGGTCGACGTTGCGCTGTACGAGGCGGTGTTCAACATGATGGAAAGCGTGGTGCCCGAGTACGGCGTGTACGGGATGGTGCGCGAGCGCACCGGCGCGTCGCTGCCGGGCATCGTGCCGTCGAACACCTACGCGTGCCGCGACGGCAGCATCGTGATCGGCGGCAACAGCGACCCGATCTTCAAGCGGCTGATGAAGGCAATCGAACGCGACGACCTCGCCGACGATCCCGCGCTCGCTCGCAACGACGGACGCGTGCCGCGCACGCAGGAGATCGACGACGCGATCGCCGCTTGGCTCGCGCCGCGCACGATCGACGACGCGCTGGCGGTGCTCAATGCGGCCGACGTGCCGGCCGGGCGCATCTACAGCGCCGCCGACATGTTCACCGATCCGCAGTTCATCGCGCGGCAGATGATCCAGCGTTTCAAGCTGGCCGACGGCACCGACATTCCGTTGCCGAACATCACGCCGAAGCTGTCCGGCACGCCGGGCGAAACACGCTGGCTCGGGCCGGAACTCGGCGAGCATACGGACGAGGTGCTGCACAGTCTCGGCTACGACGCGCAGGCGATCGCCGCGCTGCGCGAGGCCGGCGCGATCTGAGCGCCGCGCACTCGACGCTGCGCGTCAGGTTTGCCGAACGGGCATCTCGTCACGGCGGCCCTTCGAGGGGAAAACCCGGGCGGCACCGCGTTTTCCCGAACCTGCAAACGCCGCCGCGCGATGCGACGGCGCACCGCGCGCGCGTCGTGCGTGCGGGCCTGTCCGCACCCGCCGGACTGTCGCTCTCGCGCCATCTTTCCTCGGTTACAATCGCCGGATGCGAATCCTACTCAGCAACGACGACGGCTATCTCGCCCCCGGTCTCGCCGCGCTCAGCGACGCGCTGCAGCCGCTTGCCGACCTCACGGTGATCGCGCCCGAGCAGAATTGCAGCGGCGCGTCGAATTCCCTGACGCTGTCGCGGCCGCTGTCGGTGCAGCGCGCGACGAATACGGGTTTCTTCTACGTGAACGGCACACCGACCGATTCGGTGCACGTCGCGCTGACCGGGATGGCCGACGCGCGGCCCGACCTCGTCGTGTCCGGGATCAACAACGGCCAGAACATGGGCGAAGACACGCTCTATTCAGGGACAGTTGCGGCCGCCACCGAAGGCATCATGTTCGGCGTGCCGGCCATCGCGTTTTCGCTGGCCGACAAGGGCTGGGCGCATCTGGCGGATGCGGCGCGCGTCGCCGCGGAAATCGTCGAGCACTTTCTCGCGCATCCGCTGCCCGGTCAGCCGCTGCTGAACGTCAATATTCCGAATCTGCCGTACGACGAACTGAAAGGCTGGCAGGTCACGCGCCTCGGCAAGCGTCACCCGTCCCAGCCGGTGATTCGCCAGACCGACCCGCGCGGCGAGCCGGTCTACTGGATCGGTGCCGCGGGTGCGGCGCTGGACGCGAGCGAAGGCACCGATTTCCACGCCGTCGCAAACGGTTTCGTCTCGATCACGCCGCTGCAGCTCGATCTCACGCATACGCAAATGCTGCCTGCAACGCGCGAATGGGCGCGCGCAGGAGGGCGTGCTTCATGAGCGGCGAGCGCGCGAAGCGGTTCCCGCTCGCGCTCGAAGATCTCAAGCGAGCGCCACGCAAATCGGACGGCCGGGCCGGTGAACGCCATGCGGCGAGCGCGGTGCCGAAGGCCGTCGACAAGCCCGCTGCCGTGCTGAAGCCGGTGGCGGTGAAGGCGGGCGTCGCGCGCACGGTGCCCGGTGCGGCCGCCGCGAAGCCGGCGAGCGCACCGAAGCCGACCGCGCTGAAGCCCGCGATGCCGAAGCCGGCGGCGCCGAGCGTCGCGCCGGCCGGTGCATTCGCGTTGACGTCGGAACGTGTGCGCGAGCGCATGGTCGAACGCCTGCGCGCGAACGGCGTGACCGACGCGCGCGTGCTGGATGCGATGGCCGCGGTGCCGCGCCACCTGTTCGTGGATCCCGGGCTCGCGACGCAGGCGTACGAGGATGCCGCGTTGCCTATCGGCCACCAGCAAACGATTTCAAAGCCGTCGGTCGTCGCGCGCATGATCGAGCTCGCGATGGCCGGCCGCACGCTCGAGCGCGTCCTCGAGATCGGCACCGGTTGCGGCTACCAGGCCGCGGTGCTGAGTCACGTGGCACGCGACGTGTATTCGATTGAACGCATCAAGCCGCTCTACGAGCGCGCGAAGCTGAACCTGCGGCCGCTGCGCGTGCCGAACATCCGTCTGCATTACGGCGACGGGCGTGTCGGCCTGCCGTCCGCGGGCCCGTTCGACGCGATCGTGATCGCGGCGGCGGGGCTCGACGTGCCGCAGGCGCTGCTCGAGCAGCTCGCGATCGGCGGGCGGCTCGTCGCGCCGGTCGGCGCGCAGAGCGGGCAGCCTCAGGTGCTCACGCTCGTCGAGCGCGTCGCGCACGCGCAATGGCGGGAGTCCCGGCTTGATCGCGTTTTCTTTGTCCCTTTAAAATCCGGAGTGATTTGAAACCGATGAGTATGTTGCGCGCGATGCAAAACAACCGAACCAGGGAACCGCTCACGTTCGCCCAGCGCGCGATCTGTGTGGCTGCGTTCTCCACGCTGCTGGCCGCCTGTGCGACGCGGCTCGACAACGCGCCCGTCGTCGACCGCTCCGGATCGCTCGGCACGACCGCCGCCGCGCAGCCGGCAGTGCCGCTCGGCCCGCCGCCCCCCGGCTTCTACCGTGTGAAACCGGGCGATACGCTGTACCGGATCGCGCTCGAGAACGGGCAGAACTATCGCGACATCGCCACCTGGAACAACCTGGCGAACCCGAATCAGATCGAAGTCGATCAACTGCTGCGTGTCGCGCCGCCGGGCGGTGCCGCGCTTGCCGGCTCGCCGGCTGCCGCACCGATCACCGGCGCCGCCGTCGCGACCGCGCCGCTCAGCAGCGGTCCCGCGACGCCGGCCGCGGGCTCGTCGTCCGCGAGCACGCCGCCGGCTGCCGCTGCATCGAGCGATACGGCAGCCGCGCCGAGCGGCCCCGTGACGTTCGCATGGCCCGTGCGCGGTCCGGTGCTGAACGGTTTCGACGACGCGAAGAACAAGGGCGTCAATATCGGCGGCACGTCCGGCGAGGCCGTGAAGGCGGCGGCCGACGGCCGCGTCGTCTACTCGGGCAACGGCCTGCGTGGCTATGGCAACCTCATTATCATCAAACACGATGCAACTTACCTCACGGCGTATGCACACAATCGCGCTTTGATGGTAAAAGAGGGGGACGCGGTAACGAAGGGGCAGAAGATCGCCGAGATGGGTAATAGCGATGCCGACCGCGTGATGCTGCATTTCGAGGTTCGCCGGCAGGGTAAACCTGTCGATCCGCTGAAGTATTTGCCGCCTCAATAACCGAGACGACCATGCCGAAATCGAAGCGCCACGAGCCGCAAGCCGAATCTGAGAAGATCAGTCGTGCCACGCAAGCATCGGTGGAGCGAGCTGGCGCTTCGACGGACGACGAAGACGACGTCGCGGAAAACGAACGTGATCTCGAGGCACGCGACGCCGAAGCGGACGGCGACGACGAGCACGAAGGCCGGGCGGAAGCCACGCCCGACGTCGACGATTTCCGCGCATTGCTGCAGGCCGAACTCACGGCCGACACGATCCAGCATTACCTGAACCGTATCAGCGTGAAGCCGCTCCTGACCGTCGAGGAGGAGCAGCGCTATTCGCGTCTTGCGAAGGCCGGCGAATTCGAGGCGCGGCAGGTGATGATCGAGCGCAACCTGCGTCTCGTCGTCAGTATCGCGAAGGGTTACCTGAACCGCGGCGTGCCGCTGCTCGACCTGATCGAGGAGGGCAACCTCGGCCTGATGCACGCGATCGAGAAATTCGATCCGACGCGTGGCTTTCGGTTCTCGACCTACGCGACGTGGTGGATCCGGCAGAGCATCGAACGGGCGATCATGAACCAGGCTCGCACCGTGCGTCTGCCCGTGCACGTGATCCGCGAACTGAACCAGGTGCTGCGCGCGAAGCGCCACCTCGAAAAGAATTCGATGTCGACGGGCGAGGCGGCCGAGCGCCGTGAAGCCAGCATCGACGACATCGCCTATCTCACCGGCAAGACCGCCGAGGAAGTCACCGACATCCTCGCGCTCAACGAGCACACCGCGTCGCTCGACGCGCCGCTCGATCTCGACCCCGCGAGCAGCCTGCTCGACCTGCTGCCCGACGACCAGAGCCAGTCGCCCGACGCGGAGGTGCAGCACCGCGAACTCGAGACGCTCACGCGCGCATGGCTGTCGCGGCTGTCCGACAAGCATCGGCACGTGATCGAGCGCCGCTTCGGCCTGAACCACATCGAACCGGCCACGCTCGAGGAGCTGGCCGACGAGATGGGGCTCACGCGCGAGCGCGTGCGGCAGATCCAGCAGGAAGCGCTGGTGCGCCTCAAGCGGTTCTTTGCCTCCAATGGCGTGCGCAAGGACGCCGTTCTGTAACTGATGACACCGATTCTCGTTTTTGACATCGAGACCATTCCCGATGTCGACGGCATTCGCCGTCTTGAAGACCTGCCCGCGACGCTGGACGATGCTGCGGTGGCCGAACATGCGTTCGCCGCGCGCCGCGAGAAGACCGGCAGCGATTTCCTGCCGCATCACCTGCAGCGCATCGCGGCGATCTCGTGCGTGTTCCGCGACAACAACGGTTTCCGCGTTCGGTCGTTGGGCACACCCCAGGACAATGAGGCGACACTGGTCCAGTCGTTCTATCGCGTGATCGAGAA
This sequence comes from Burkholderia sp. BCC1996, assembly GCF_905339955.1. Classification (NCBI taxonomy): domain Bacteria; kingdom Pseudomonadati; phylum Pseudomonadota; class Betaproteobacteria; order Burkholderiales; family Burkholderiaceae; genus Burkholderia; species Burkholderia sp. BCC1996. Next base: position 34,119 of record NZ_CAJPHM010000023.1, on the reverse strand, counting down.
ATACACGCCGCAGCTCGTGTCGTGGAACGGCGGCGGCTTCGATCTGCCGGTGCTCCATTACCGTGCGCTCGTGCACGGGATCCCCGCGACGCGCTACTGGGATCTGGGCGAGGACGACCGCGAGTTCAAGTGGAACAACTACATCTCGCGTTATCACTCGCGGCACACCGATCTGATGGACGTGCTCGCGATGTATCAGGCGCGCGCGAATGCGCCGCTCGACGCGCTCGCGAAGCTGTGCGGCTTCCCGGGCAAGCTCGGAATGGACGGCAGCCAGGTGTGGCCGGCGTTCCAGGATGGCCGGATCGAGGAGATCCGCAACTATTGCGAAACGGACGTCGTCAATACCTACCTGCTGTATTGCCGGTTCCAGCTGATGCGCGGCGGCCTGACGCCGAGCGAATATGCGGACGAGATCCTGCTCGTGAAGAATTCGCTCGCGCAGGAGCCCGCGTCGCACTGGGCCGAATACCTGGCCGGTTTCGACGCGTGACGCGGGCGGCCCGCATGGCGGCCGCGATCAATTTCGATCGAGTTCGAGCACGACCGGCTGGTGGTCCGATTCGCGCGCGTCGCCGTCGATTTCGCAGCGCGTGACGCGCGCCAGCAGCGTATCGGTCACGAACACGAAGTCGCATGCGAGCGGCCCGTCGGACCATTGCGCCGTGTCGTAGACGCCGGCGGTCGGCGGCGGCGTGCGGCCCGGGTGCCGGGCGATCCACGCATCGACGAACGACGGTGCGTCGGCGATCGGCTCGAGCATGCGCCGGTACGCGTCGCTGCCGAACGCGCTGTTGAAGTCGCCGCAGAGGATGGCATCACGCGGCTGGCCGGTCTCGCTGAACGGCCCCGTGGCATTTTCGGCCGGCGCAGGCTGGTCGGCATGCGCACACGCTTCGCGGTGCCGGGCGCGCAATGCGTCGACCTGCGCGAGTCGCTGGCGCGCCGAATAGAATTCCAGATGCGTCGTGACGACCCGCAGCCGACCCGACGGTAACACCAGTTCGACGTCGAGCGCGACGCGCGGCATGGAAGGCGCGTCGGCGTCGGCCGGCCACGGCAGCAATTGGCGCAGCACGCGCCCGATCGGCAGCCGGGTCGCGACCGCATTGCCGAACTGGCGGCGCGGTGCGCCGGGTTCGAGCGGCGGCAGGTCGGCGCCGACCGCCTCGACGATCGTATAACCGGGCAGCAACGCCGCCAGTTCGGCGAACTGGTCGGGGCCGGGCTGGCCGGGCAGTGCGCCGAAACCGCGCGTGACTTCCTGCAGGCACAGCACGTCGAAGTCGCCGAGCCGGCGAGCGGCGGCGATCGTGCGCGGCAGGTCGACGACGCCGTCCGCGTCCCGACCCCATTGGATGTTCCAGTCGATCAGTCGCATGGTCGATTCTCCCGAGTCTTCTGAGTCTGTTGCGAGCAGAACGTGTGCCGCCGGCTGAGCTCGCGAGAGGCCGCGCATGCGGGTCGGCGGCGGGCGGCCTGCAGGTCGTTCCCGCATGACGCGGCGCGGCAGAGGCGTCAGTATCGACGCTTGCGCCACGAAAGCGGGCGACGCGGGCTTTCGTCGTCTACAATCTCGCCTTCTTCAACGTTTTGTCAGGAAAAGCTGGTGTCCGAAGCCGTCCCCACTTCTGCGCGCAAATCGAAAAATGCGCCCGTCGCGCCCGGGCCTGCCCCGGTTCTCGAGATCGAATCGCTCGACATGGAAGCGCGCGGTGTCGGCCGCACGGCGACCGAGGACGGCACGCCGGGCAAGGTCATCTTCGTCGAGGGTGCGCTGCCCGGCGAGCGCGTGACCTATTCGAGCTACCGTCGCAAGCCGAGCTACGAGCAGGCGACCGTTGTCGACATTCTGCGCCCGAGCGTGCTGCGCACGCAGCCGAAGTGCGCATTCTTCGGCACCTGCGGCGGCTGCTCGATGCAGCACCTCGACATGCGCGCGCAGGTCGCGATCAAGCAGCGCGTGCTCGAGGACAACCTGTGGCACCTGTCGAAGCTGCGCGCCGAGACGATGTTCGCGCCGATCCACGGCCCGTCGTGGGGCTACCGTTATCGTGCGCGCCTGACCGTGCGCAACGTCGCGAAGAAGGGCGGCGTGCTGGTCGGGTTCCATGAAAAGAAGAGCAGCTATGTCGCCGACATGACGAGCTGCGAAGTGCTGCCGCCGCACGTGTCGGCGATGCTCGTGCCGCTGCGCCGGCTGGTCGAGGGGCTGTCGATCCGTGACCGGATGCCGCAGATCGAGCTCGCGGTCGGTTCGCAAGTCACGGCACTGGTGCTGCGCGTGCTGGAGCCGATCAATGCGGACGACGAAGCGCTGCTGCGCGCGTTCGCCGACGAGCACAAGGTGCAGTTCTGGCTGCAGCCGAAGGGCCCGGACACGGTGACGCCGTTCTATCCGCTCGACGTGCCGCTCGACTATACGCTGCCGGAGTTCGGCATCCGCATGCCGTTCAAGCCGACCGACTTCACGCAGGTCAACCATCAGATCAACCGCGTGCTGGTGGGTCGCGCGTTGCGCCTGCTCGCGCCGTCGCGCGACGATCGCGTGCTCGACCTGTTCTGCGGGATCGGCAACTTCACGCTGCCGCTCGCGCGGCTGTCGCGCGAGGTGATGGGCATCGAAGGCAGCGAGACGCTGACGACCCGCGCGCTCGCGAATGCGCGCGAGAACGGCGTCGACGGCCATACGACGTTCGCGTGCCGGAACCTGTTCGAGGTGACGGGCGACGACCTGCGTGCGCTCGGCGCCTTCGACAAGTTCCTGATCGACCCGCCGCGCGAAGGCGCGCTCGCGGTGTCGAAGGCGCTGGCCGAAATCGCGCAGAGCGGCGAGGGCCCGCTGCCGAAGCGCATCGTCTACGTGTCGTGCAACCCGTCGACGCTCGCGCGCGACGCAGGCCTGCTCGTGCACGAGGCCGGCTACCGGCTGAAGGGCGCCGGCGTCGTGAACATGTTTCCGAATACGTCGCACGTCGAATCGATCGCGCTGTTCGAGCGCGACTGAGCGGGCGGCGGACGTAAAAAAACCGGCCCGAGGGCCGGTTTTTTCATCGGGTACGGCGAACGTCAGTTGCGGTTGCCGCCGAAGATGCCGAGCAGCGCGAGCAGGTTCGTGAACACGTTGTACAGGTCGAGGTAGATCGCGAGCGTGGCCGAGATGTAGTTCGTCTCGCCGCCGTTCACGACGCGCTGGACGTCGAACAGCATGTAGGCCGAGAAGATCGCGATCGCGAGCACCGACACGGTGAGCATCAGCGCCGGCAGTTGCAGGAAGATGTTCGCGACCGAGGCCAGCAGGATCACGATCACGCCCATGAACAGCCATTTGCCGAGCCCGGAGAAGTCGCGCTTGCTGACCGTGGCGATCGTCGCCATCGCGGCGAAGATGATGCCGGTGCCGCCGAACGCGAGCATGATCAGCGACGGTCCGTTCGAGAAGCCGAGGATGAAGCTCAGCAGGCGCGACAGCATCAGGCCCATGAAGAACGTGAAGCCGAGCAGCACGAACACGCCAGCTGCGCTGTTTTTCGTCCGCTCGATCGCGAACATGAAGCCGAACGCGATTGCGAAGAACGCGAGCAGGCTCATCATCGGGCTCGTGGCCGCGAACAGCGAGAAGCCCGTCGCGACGCCGACCCATGCCCCGAGCACCGTCGGCACCATCGACAGCGCGAGCAGCCAGTACGTGTTCCGCAGCACGCGATTGCGAACCTCCGCGGTGCTGACGGAGCCGCCGCGGCCGAAATTGTACGGATAGTCGTTCATGGTTTCTCCTAACATTGAACGCGTGGGCGTCCGGGGCCGGTTCGGCGCGCGCGGTGTGCGGCGCAGCAAACCGGAGCAGCTATGGCTAAGATACGTTCCGTGCCGCGAGGTTTCAATGCCGGGCGGCGCAAAAAACATATGGATTTGGAACCTTTCACTCGTGTAAGGGTTCAATCGCAATGATACACGGGATCGTGCTACAATAGCGGATTCATTTGAACCTGTAACTTCTTAATTTCTTGGAGTTTTTATGGCAATCGAGCGCACCCTGTCGATCATCAAGCCGGATGCGGTGGCAAAGAACGTGATCGGCCAGATCTACAGCCGTTTCGAAGGCGCCGGCCTGAAGATCGTCGCATCGCGCATGGCACACCTGTCGCGTGCGGACGCAGAGAAGTTCTACGCAGTTCACGCAGCACGTCCGTTCTTCAAGGACCTCGTCGACTTCATGATCTCGGGCCCGGTGATGATCCAGGTTCTGGAAGGTGAAGGCGCGATCCTGAAGAACCGCGACCTGATGGGCGCGACGGATCCGAAGAAGGCGGAAAAGGGCACGATCCGCGCCGACTTCGCCGACAGCATCGACGCGAACGCCGTGCACGGCTCGGACGCAGCCGAAACGGCCGCGGTCGAAATCGCGTTCTTCTTCCCGGAAATGAACGTCTACTCGCGCTAAGCCCTGGCTGGCAACAAGTAGGCAGGATTCAGCGCACGCGGCAAGGCAGCACATCATGACGAGCGAAACTTCCGTCAATCTTCTCGACTTCGATGCCGAGGGTCTTGTCGCGTACTGCGGCAGCCTCGGCGAGAAGCCGTTCCGCGCCAAGCAGTTGCAGCGCTGGATCCATCAGTACAACGCCGGCGATTTCGACGGCATGACCGATCTCGCGAAGTCCCTGAGAGAAAAGCTCAAGGGCCGCGCGTCGATCGTGATGCCCGATATCGTCAGCGATCACGTTTCCACCGACGGCACGCGCAAGTGGCTGATCGACGTCGGAAACGGCAATGCGGTCGAAACCGTTTTCATCCCGGAAGAGACGCGCGGCACGCTGTGCGTGTCTTCGCAGGCCGGGTGCGCGGTCAACTGCCGCTTCTGCTCGACGGGCAAGCAGGGCTTCTCCCGCAACCTGTCGACAGCCGAAATCATCGGTCAGCTCCGGATGGCCGAGTTTGCGCTGCGTGCGTCGCTGGGTCGCGCACCCGGTCCGAACGGCAAGGCCGAACGGGTCGTCACCAACGTGGTGATGATGGGCATGGGCGAGCCGCTGCTGAATTACAGCGCGGTCGTGCCCGCGATGCGGCTGATGCTCGACGACAACGCGTACGGCCTGTCGCGCCGCCGCGTCACGTTGTCGACGTCCGGCGTGGTGCCGATGATGGACCGCCTCGGCGCCGAATTGCCGGTCGCGCTCGCCGTTTCGCTGCACGCGCCGAACGATGCGCTGCGCGACGAACTGGTGCCGCTCAACAAGAAGCATCCGCTTCGCGAACTGATGGCCGCGTGCCAGCGCTATCTGAAAGTCGCACCGCGCGACTTCATTACTTTCGAATACTGCATGCTCGACGGCGTCAACGACACCGAAGCGCATGCGCGCGAACTGCTGGCCGTCACGCGTGACGTGCCCTGCAAGTTCAACCTGATCCCGTTCAATCCGTTTCCGGAATCGGGCCTCATCCGCTCGAAGCCGGAGCAGATCAAGCGCTTTGCACAGGTCCTCATCGACGCGGGTGTCGTCACGACCGTGCGCAAGACGCGCGGCGACGACATCGACGCCGCGTGCGGCCAGCTGGCCGGCGCCGTGAAGGACCGCACGCGCCTGGCGGAGCGAACGGGCGCAGCAGCAAAAATCATCGAAGTTCGGGCGATCTGACGGGGACGCCTGGTCGGGGCCGCATGGGTGCGGATGCCTGGACTTCTTGCGGTACAACACGCGAATAGCGATCGGTCGCGGCGCCTCGGCGCCGCGCATGATGTGGACAGTTGCGGGAGCCGGCGGCGCCCGCCAGTGAAGAAGAATCGACGCGAGGACAAGGATGAGTGAGCCGCAGCCGACCAACGGCGCAGAGACGAATGCCGCGAAGCCGGCACCGGCGGGGCTTGAAACGCTGGCGGCCGTCGGCAGCCGGCTGGCGCAGCTCCGGGAGGCGAAGGGCTGGACGGTCGACGACGTGTCGGCGCGGCTCAAGGTCGCTCCGCAGAAGCTGCGTGCGCTCGAGGCTGGCGACATCAGCCATTTGCCCGGTGTGACGTTCGCGCTCGGCGTCGTGCGCAGCTACGCGAAGATGCTCGGCGTCGATCCGGAGCCGTTCGCCCATGCATTGCGCCGCGAGCGTGGCGTGCAGGAAGTCGATCTGTCGATGCCCGCGTCGTCGGGGACGGATCTGCCGCGCGGCCGCGTGTCGATTCCGCTTGGCGGGTCGTCGCACCATCATCCGTGGCTGTGGGGGACGGCGATCGTCGTCGTCGCGGTGATCGCGGTACTCATGTGGCACACTGGCGGCGATTCGTCGAGCTGGCTCGCGCGCTTCAAGGGCGGCGCCACGGAACACGCATCGGCGGCCAGCGCGCCGGCGGCGTCTTCCGTCGAAGCGGCAGCCGCGGGCGGCGCGTCGGCGGCAGCCGTCAACGAAGCCCCGGCGCAGGTTGCGGCATCCGCCGTGGCGCCGCAGGCCGTTGCGTCGGCTGCTCCGGCTCCGGCCTCGGCCCCGACGGCCGCCGTGCCCGCGTCGCAACCGGTCGTCGCGCCGGCCGCGGCGAGCAGCGCGGCCGTGCCGGCCCAGCCCGCGAGCGTCGCGGTCGCGGCAGGCCAGTCGATGGTCGAACTGAAGGTCAAGCAGGATTGCTGGTTCAGCGTGCGCGACAAGAGCGGCAAGGAACTGTTCTCGGCGCTGGTGCGGGCCGGCGAGACGAAGCAGGTCGCCGGCGACGGTCCGTTCAAGGTCACGATTGGCAACAAGGCAGGCCTTGATACGGTCGCGTTCGACGGAAAGCCGGTCGATCCGGCAAAATATTCGGCAGCGCGGGGTAACGTGGCGCGGTTCACGCTGCCCTGACGTCAAGCGCCGTGGCGCAGGCCTGTCCTGGACGGGCCGCGAGGGCACGGCGCTTTTTCAATTCATGCGCCGCCTCGCGGCGCATTCCGCGTAAATGGATCTATCGATGCAATCCGAAGCTCAATCCCCACGCAGCAGTCAGATTTGTTCAACCGAGCCGGTGTTCGGCGGGCATCAGCCGCGTCGCGTGTCGCATGCGGTGGATGTTCGTTGGGGCGGGCAGCTCGTGACGATCGGCGGTGATGCGCCGGTGCGCGTGCAGTCGATGACGAATACCGACACGGCCGACGCGATCGGCACGGCGATCCAGATCAAGGAACTCGCGAACGCGGGCTCCGAACTGGTGCGCATCACGGTCAATACGCCGGAGGCCGCGGCCGCCGTGCCGGCGATCCGCGAGCAGCTCGACCGGATGGGCGTGACCGTCCCGCTCGTCGGCGATTTCCACTACAACGGCCACCTGCTGCTGCGCGACTACCCGGGCTGCGCGGAGTCGCTGTCGAAGTACCGGATCAACCCGGGCAACGTCGGCCAGGGCGCGAAGCGCGACACGCAGTTCGCGCAGATGATCGAAGCCGCGGCGAAGTACGACAAGCCGGTGCGGATCGGCGTGAACTGGGGCAGCCTCGACCAGGATCTGCTCGCGCGCATGATGGACGAGAACGGCGCGCGCTCGCAGCCGTGGGATGCGCAGAGCGTGATGTACGAAGCGCTGATCCAGTCGGCGATCGGCTCGGCCGAGCGCGCGGTCGAGCTGGGCCTCGGCCGCGATCGCATCGTGCTGTCGTGCAAGGTCAGCGGCGTGCAGGACCTGATCGCCGTGTACCGCGAACTCGGCCGCCGCTGCGGCTTCGCGCTGCATCTCGGGCTGACCGAGGCCGGCATGGGCTCGAAGGGCATCGTCGCGTCGACGGCCGCGCTCGGCGTGCTGCTGCAGGAAGGGATCGGCGACACGATCCGCATTTCGCTGACGCCGGAACCGGGTGCGTCGCGCACGGGCGAAGTGATCGTCGGCCAGGAAATCCTGCAGACGATGGGCCTGCGCTCGTTCGCGCCGATGGTGATCGCGTGCCCGGGTTGCGGACGCACCACGAGCACGCTGTTCCAGGAACTCGCGATGCAGATCCAGACCTACCTGCGCGAGCAGATGCCGGTCTGGCGCAAGGAGTATCCGGGCGTCGAGAAGATGAACGTCGCGGTGATGGGCTGCATCGTCAACGGCCCGGGCGAATCGAAGCACGCGAACATCGGCATCAGCCTGCCGGGTTCGGGCGAGAACCCGGCCGCGCCCGTCTTCATCGACGGCGAGAAGGTCAAGACGCTGCGCGGCGAGCGGATCGCCGAGGAATTCCAGCAGATCGTCAGCGACTACGTCGCACGCAATTACGGCCGTACCGAGGCCCTGAACTAAATTCGTCCACACACACGAACGATGACTGAACAGAAACGCAAGATCGAGAAGCTCACCGGCGTCAAGGGCATGAACGACATCCTCCCGCAGGATGCCGGCCTCTGGGAGTTCTTCGAAGCTACCGTGAAATCGCTGCTGCGCGCGTACGGCTACCAGAACATCCGCACGCCGATCGTCGAACACACGCAGCTCTTCACGCGCGGCATCGGCGAAGTCACGGACATCGTCGAGAAGGAGATGTACAGCTTCACCGATGCGCTGAACGGCGAGAACCTGACGATGCGCCCGGAGAACACCGCGGCGGTCGTGCGCGCGTCGATCGAGCACAACATGCTGTACGACGGCCCGAAGCGCCTGTGGTACATCGGCCCGATGTTCCGTCACGAGCGTCCGCAGCGCGGCCGCTACCGCCAGTTCCACCAGGTCGGCGTCGAGGCGCTCGGCTTCGCGGGCCCGGATGCGGATGCCGAGATCATCATGATGTGCCAGCGCCTGTGGGACGACCTCGGCCTAACCGGCATCAAGCTCGAGATCAACTCGCTCGGCCTCGCGGAAGAGCGTGCCGCGCACCGCGTCGAACTGATCAAGTATCTCGAGCAGTTCGCCGACGTGCTGGATGAGGACGCGAAGCGTCGCCTGTATACGAACCCGCTGCGCGTGCTCGACACGAAGAACCCGGCGCTGCAGGAAATCGCGCAGAACGCGCCGAAGCTGATCGACTTCCTCGGCGACGAGTCGCGTGCCCACTTCGAAGGGCTGCAGCGCCTGCTGCTCGCGAACAACATCCCGTTCAAGATCAACCCGCGTCTCGTGCGCGGCCTCGACTACTACAACCTGACCGTGTTCGAGTGGGTGACCGACAAGCTCGGCGCGCAGGGCACGGTCGCGGCCGGCGGCCGCTACGATCCGCTGATCGAGCAGCTCGGCGGCAAGCCGACCGCCGCGTGCGGCTGGGCGATGGGCATCGAGCGCATTCTCGAACTGCTGAAGGAAGAGGATCTCGCGCCCGAGCAGGAAGGTGTCGACGTGTACGTGGTGCACCAGGGCGAGACGGCGCGCGAACAGGCGTTCATCGCGGCCGAGCGTCTGCGCGATACGGGCCTCGACGTGATTTTCCACTGCAGCGCCGACGGCGGCCCGGCAAGCTTCAAGTCGCAGATGAAACGGGCCGACGCGAGCGGTGCCGCGTTCGCGGTGATCTTCGGCGAAGAAGAGGTCGCGAACGGCACGGTGGGCGTGAAAGCGCTGCGCGGCGCGGGCGAGGACGGGGAAAAGAACGTTCAGCAGACCGTACCGGTCGAAAGCTTGACCGAATTCCTAATCAATGCGATGGTTGCATCCGCCGAAGACGGCGACGACTGATCGCGCTGGCATTCGCTCGACAAGAAAAGCCTGAAATGGAAGGAATCGCTCGCCGATGAGTTATCACGACGAACAAGAATCGATTGAAAGTCTGAAGGCGTGGTGGGCCCGCTGGGGCAACCTCACGACGTGGATCGTGCTCGCGGCGCTGGTCGTCGCGGCCGGTTTCAACGGCTGGAATTACTGGCAGCGCCGTCAGGCCGCCGAGGCTTCCGGGTTGTACGAGCAGGTGCAGAAGGCCGCCGCCGCGAACGACAAGGCGACGATGGCCCGTGCGGCCGCCGACATGGAAGACAAGTTCGGCAGCACGCCGTATGCGCAGATGACCGCGCTCACGGCGGCGAAGACGTTGTACGCGGCCGGCGATGCCGCCGGCGCGAAGGCGCAGCTGCAATGGGCCGCCGATCACGCCAAGGACGACGAGTACAAGCAGATCGCGAAGCTGCGTCTCGCGTCGCTGCTGCTCGACGAGAAGGCGTACGACGCGGGCCTCGCGCTGCTGTCCGGCACGCCGGTGGATGCATTCAAGGGCCTCGTGGCCGATCGCCGCGGCGATCTGCTCGCGGCGCAAGGCAAGACCGACGATGCGCGCGCCGCGTACAAGCTCGCGCTCGCCGGCCTGTCGCAGGACGACCAGTCCGCGCGCCAGCTCGTGCAGTTCAAGCTCGATGCGCTCGGCGGCTGATCGCGGCCCCCTCAACCTCTTAACTCTGCTTCGCTAACCGATGAATTTGCTGAAACGTTACGCTGTGCCCGTAGCCTGCGCGGCGGCTGTCCTGGCATTGGCGGCCTGCTCGTCGTCGAAGGACGCGCGCCGCGTGCCGACGCCGCTCACCGAGTTCAAGCCCGTCTTGGACGTGCAACAGGTCTGGAAGGCGAGCGTCGGCAAGGGCGGGCGCTACCTGTTCTCGCCGGTGGCCGTGGGCGACGCCGTCTACGCGGCGGGCGAGAACGGTTCGGTCGAGAAGATCGACGCGAAGACGGGCCAGACGCTGTGGCGCTCGAAGGTCGGTTCGGACCTGTCGGCCGGGGTCGGCAGCGACGGCAACCTGACCGCCGTCGGCGCGCTCAAGGGCGGTGTGTTCGTGCTCGGCCCGGACGGCAAGCAGCTGTGGAAGACGAGCGTGCAGGGCGAGATCTTCTCGCCGCCGCTGGTCGGCAACGGCCTCGTGATCGTGCGCACGATCGACGGTCAGGTGATCGCGTTCAACGGGCAGACGGGCGAGCAGAAGTGGAACTACCGCAACCGTGCGGTGCCGCTGAACCTGCGCGTGTCGGCCGGCATGACGTTCGCGGGCGATGCGGCCGTGCTGGCGGGCTTCCCCGGCGGCGGTCTGGTCGCGATCAACCTGCAGACGGGCGAGCCGTTCTGGCAGACGCCCGTGTCGTTCCCGAAGGGCGTGACCGAAGTCGAGCGCATCAACGACGTCAGCGGTCCGCCGACGCTCGTGGGTGCCCAGGCGTGCGCGGTCACGTTCCAGGGCCAGCTCGGCTGCTTCGACGCGAACTCGGGCCGTCCGCTGTGGGAAAAGGCGTTCTCGAGCCGCAGCGGTCTCGCGCAGGACGATTCGGTCGTCGCCGGCGGCGACGACTGGTCGGTCGTGACGGCCTACGACGCGGCGAGCGGCAACCCGCTCTGGCGCAACGACAAGCTGAAGAGCCGCGACGTCGGCGTGCCGTACCTGCTCGGCCATGCGGTTGTGATGGGCGACTACAAGGGCTTCGTGCACTTCCTGTCGCGCGAGGACGGCAGCTTCATCGCCCGGATGAAGACGGACGGCAGCGCGATTACCGCGGCGCCGGTCCTGGCGGGCAATACGCTCGTCGTGCAGACCAAGGACGGTGGCCTGTACGGATTCCGTCCGCGCTGACGCGCACGCAACAGGCGCAATCGCGGCGCGGCGGGCCTGTCCCGCGCGCTGCGGTCGCGCGACATGAAGGCGGCCGGTGTCCCCGGCCGCTCGGTATTTGAAAGGCAGTTCGCAACGAAAGACGACGGCGCGCACCGCGCGCCCGGCGCGCGCATCCGGCGCGGCGCGAATTCGTGATATTTTCATTCAGCGCAGCCGCCCGCAGCAGCGGGCCTCCCGCTGCTGCGCATCACCGTAGAAAACACAGATGAAACCGGTCATTGCCCTCGTTGGGCGCCCCAATGTGGGGAAATCCACGCTGTTCAACCGGCTCACGCGCTCGCGCGATGCGCTGGTCGCCGACTTGCCGGGCCTGACGCGCGATCGCCATTACGGCGAAGGGCGCGTCGGCGCACGGCCGTACCTGGTCGTCGATACCGGCGGCTTCGAGCCCGTCGCGAAGGACGGCATCCTGCACGAGATGGCGCGCCAGACGCGGCAGGCCGTCGAGGAAGCGGACGTCGTCGTGTTCATCGTCGACGGTCGTAACGGGCTCGCGCCGCAGGACAAGTCGATCGCCGACTACCTGCGCAAGACCGGCCGGCCGATCTTCCTGGTCGTCAACAAGGCCGAGGGGATGAAGTACACGGCGGTCGCGACCGACTTCTACGAGCTCGGCCTCGGCGATCCGCGCGCGATCTCGGCCGCGCACGGCGACGGCGTGACCGACATGATCAACGAGGCGCTGGAAGTCGCGTACGCGGGCCAGCCCGAGGAAGCGGACGAGGACGACCCGTCGCGCGGCATCAAGATCGCGATCGTCGGCCGCCCGAACGTCGGCAAGTCGACGCTCGTGAACGCGCTGATCGGCGAGGACCGCGTGATCGCGTTCGACATGCCGGGCACGACGCGCGATTCGATCTACGTCGACTTCGAGCGTAACGGCAAGAAATACACGCTGATCGATACCGCGGGCCTGCGCCGCCGCGGCAAGGTATTCGAGGCGATCGAGAAGTTCTCGGTCGTGAAGACGCTGCAGTCGATCTCCGACGCGAACGTCGTCATTCTTCTGCTGGATGCGCAGCAGGACATTTCCGACCAGGACGCGCACATCGCCGGCTTCGTCGTCGAGCAGGGCCGCGCGCTCGTGATCGGCGTCAACAAGTGGGACGGTCTCGACGACCACGCGCGCGATCGTGCGAAAGCGGATTTGACCCGCAAGCTGAAATTCCTCGACTTCGCGAAGTCGCACTACATTTCGGCCGCGAAGAAGACCGGCATCGGCGCGCTGATGCGTTCGGTCGACGACGCGTACGCGGCGGCGATGGCGAAGCTGCCGACGCCGAAGCTCACGCGCGCGCTGATCGAGGCCGTCGAGTTCCAGCAGCCGCGTCGTCGCGGCCCGGTGCGTCCGAAGCTGCGCTACGCGCACCAGGGCGGCCAGAATCCGCCGCTGATCGTCATCCACGGCAACGCGCTCGACGCGGTGACGGAAACCTACAAGCGTTACCTCGAAAACCGATTCCGCGAAACTTTCTCACTGACCGGGACTCCATTGCGCATAGAGTTCCGTTCGTCGAACAACCCGTACGCGGACAAGGGCTGAAGCAGGTCCTGCAAGGGATAGGCCGCATGGCCTACGCCCGGGCGGGGCAGGCAAAATCAGCTATAGTGTAGCGATTGGCGCCGGATCTCTTTTTCTTCGTCGCCAATCCAGATCAACCTGCAAAAAAAGATGGAGTACGCCATGAGCAACAAAGGGCAATTGTTACAAGACCCGTTTTTGAACGCACTGCGCAAAGAGCACGTTCCCGTTTCGATCTATCTCGTCAACGGCATCAAGCTGCAAGGGAACATTGAATCGTTCGACCAGTACGTCGTGTTGCTCCGTAATACGGTGACCCAGATGGTCTACAAGCACGCCATCTCGACGGTCGTGCCGGCGCGCCCGGTGAATTTCCACCCGGACGCGGAAGCCTCGTCCTAACCCATCGCAGCGGCCGGCATCCGGTCGCCGCGAGCGACCGATGCCAGCCGCCTTATCTTGACACCCGATAATTTGATCAACGCAGCGCTCGTCGGCATCGACTTCGGCAAGACCGATTTCGAAGCCAGTCTCGAAGAACTCAGTCTTCTCGCCTCCAGTGCGGGGGCCCGTCCCGCCGTCACCCTCACAGGTCGTCGCGCCAGCCCCGATGCCAAGATGTTCATCGGCAGCGGCAAAGCCGAAGAATTGCGGCTTGCCTGCGACGCGCACAACGTCGAAATCGTCATCTTCAATCACGCACTGGCACCGGCCCAGCAACGTAATCTGGAGCAGGCGCTTAACAGGCGGGTGGTCGACCGCACGAGCCTCATCCTCGACATCTTTGCGCAGCGCGCCCGCAGTCACGAAGGCAAGCTGCAGGTCGAGCTCGCGCAGCTGCAATACCTGTCGACCCGGCTGATTCGCGCGTGGACCCACCTGGAGCGGCAAAAGGGCGGTATCGGCCTGCGCGGCCCCGGCGAAACCCAGCTCGAAACCGACCGCCGGCTGATCGGCGAGCGCATCAAGATGCTGAAGTCGCGGCTCGACCGGCTGCGCCGGCAGCACAGCACGCAGCGTCGCCAGCGCGCACGCAGCGGCACGATGTCGGTGTCGCTCGTCGGCTATACGAACGCGGGCAAGTCGACGCTGTTCAATGCGCTGACGAAAGCGCAGGCCTATGCGGCCGACCAGCTGTTCGCCACGCTCGATACGACGTCGCGACGCGTGTACCTCGGCGACGAGGCCGGTCAGATCGTCGTGTCCGATACGGTCGGGTTCATTCGCGAACTGCCTCACCAGCTGGTTGCCGCGTTCCGCGCGACCCTCGAGGAAACGATCCATGCGGATCTGCTGCTGCACGTGGTCGACGCGTCGAGCGCGGTGCGGCTCGAACAGATCGAGCAGGTGAACGGCGTGCTGCACGAGATCGGCGCGGACACGATCCGGCAGGTGCTGGTGTTCAACAAGATCGATGCGGTGCCTGAGCTGGCGGCCCGCGGCGACGCGGTCGAGCGGGACGAGTATGGTAATATTTCGCGCGTCTTTTTGAGCGCACGCACCGGTCAGGGTCTTGACGCGTTGCGTGCCGCCATCGCCGAGATCGCCTCCGCGGAACACCTTACCGGCGCGACGTTACCCAACGTCGCGCTCGACGGCGCACCCGCTGAACCGCACGAAGACCACGCGATTTCCGAACACGGGCGCTAACCGGTCCCGGCCGGTTCGCCGGCGTCTAATCTGGTGAACAAACTCTGGTGAACGAATACAACGAGCGGAGTACCTGGCGGCGGATGCGCGCCTTGCTGTCGATCAACGATCCCCGCTGGGGACGCGGCGAAGGCAAGGGCAACGACGGATCCCGTCCGCGTGTGAACGAATCGAAGCGTCCGCCCGGTGGCGACGGTGACGGTCCGCCCGATCTCGACGAGATGTGGCGCAACTTCAACCGGCGTCTGAGCGGCCTGTTCGGCGGCAAGGGCGGCAACGGCTTCCGGCCCGACAACGGCCGGGCCGCGCGTGTCGGCGTCGGCATCGTGATCGGCGTGCTGGTCGCGGTCTACGCGGGCAGCGGGCTGTTCGTCGTGCAGGAAGGCCAGACGGGCGTCGTGCTGCAGTTCGGCAAGCTGTCGGGCACGGTCGGCCAGGGCGTGCACTGGCGCGCGCCGTATCCGTTCGCGTCGCACGAGATCGTCGATACGTCGCAGGTCCGTTCGATCGAGATCGGCCGCAACAACGTCGTGCGTCTCGCGAACGTGAAGGAAGCGGCGATGCTGACGCGTGATGCCGACATCGTCGACGTGCGTTTCGTCGTCCAGTACCGGATCCGTTCGGCAACCGATTACCTGTTCCGCAGCGTCGATCCCGAGCGCAGCGTGTCGCAGGCCGCCCAGGCCGCGGTGCGCGCGATCGTCGGCACGCGCAGCGCGGCCGACATGCTGAACCAGGACCGCGACGCGCTGCGCGCGCAGCTGTCCGCCGCGATCCAGCGCGATCTCGATCGCTACCAGTCGGGGCTCGAGGTGACGGCCGTCACGATGCAGAGCGTCGCGGCGCCCGAGCAGACGCAGGCTGCGTACGCCGAAGTCGCGAAGGCGCGCGATGATCGCGAAGCCGCGAAGCGTGCCGCGCAGGCCTACGCGAACGATCTGCTGCCGAAGGCGCAGGGCGACGCCGCGAAACTTGCCGACGAAGCGAAGGCGTATGCCGATCGCGTGGTCACGCAGGCCGAAGGCGACGCCGACCGGTTCAAGCAGGTCTATGCACAGTATTCGAAGGCGCCCGCGGTGATCCGTGAGCGGATGTACCTCGAGACGATGCAGGAAATCTATTCGAACGCGACGAAGGTGTTCGTCGGCAACAAGGGCGGCAACAGCGTCGTGTACCTGCCGCTCGACAAGCTCGTCGAGCAGGGGCGACAAAACGCCGCAAATGCGACGAATGCGACGAATGCCGCGACGCCCGCCGGCGCAGCCGCGCCCGACGCGATGTCGGCGCCGGCCGCCGCCGCGGCGAGCGCACCCGCGAGCGCGGCTTCGGCTGCGGCGGCGCCCGCACCGGGCAGCGACGTGCTGCGGTCGCGCGAAGCGTTCCGCAGCCGCTCGCGTGAAGACGATACGAAGTAACGGGGAGCGCAGAACATGAACCGAATCATTGCGCTCGTCGTCGCAATCGTGATCGCCGCTTTCGCGGCGTCGTCGACCGTCCTCACCGTCGATCCGCGCCATGCGGCCGTGCTGTCGGGCCGCGACGGCGCGCAACCCGAACTCGCGGGCCCCGGCATCCATTTCAAGCTGCCGCCGCCGCTGCAGACGGCGACGCTGATCGACACGCGCCTGCAATCGCTCGAGTCGTCGGATCCGCTGCAACTGGCGACCGAAGACAAGCACGACCTGCTCGTCGCGTATGCGGTCAAGTATCGGATCAGCGATCCGATGAAGTATTTCGCGGCGACGGGCGGTGACCCGGCGGCGGCCGCCGACCGCCTGGCCGGCGCGCTGAAGAGCGCACTCGGCGACGCGTTCGGCAAGCGCGCGCTCGACGACGCGCTCGGCGGGCAGCGCGAGATCGCCAATGCGGCGCGCGACGGGGTGCGCGCGACGGCATCGGGCTTCGGCGTCGACGTGGTCGACGTGCAGTTGACGCGCGTCGACTTGCCGGCTGCGCAGACGGATGCCGTCTATCAGCGGATGATTGCCGCGCTGCGCGACCAGGCCGCACAGGTGCGCGCGGATGGCGCCGCCGATGTCGAGCAGATCAAGGCCGACGCGGAACGCGAACAGCAGGCGGTGCTCGCGAATGCGTACAAGTCCGCGCAGACGATCAAGGGCGAGGGCGACGCGAAGGCCGCGTCGATCGCCGCCGATGCGTTCGGCCGCGATCCGCAGTTCTACCAGTTCTACGCGAGCCTGCAGGCTTACCGGAATACCTTCAAGCGCAACGACATCATCGTCGTCGATCCCGACAGCGAGTTTTTCCGTTTCATGCGCAGCCCGACGGGCGGTGCCGCACCGGCGGCACCCGCTCCCCGCAAACACTGACCTTGGGGCGCCGCGTCGAGCGGCGCCGTCGCTCGCATGGACCTGGCTGGCTCGTTGTTGCTCGCGGTAGCACTGATGCTGATCATCGAGGGGGCGTTCCCCTTCGTGTTTCCCGTCGCCTGGCGCGACACGTTTCGTAGAATAGCGGAGCGGCCGCCGCATCATATCCGGATCGGCGGGCTCATCGTGATGGCGCTCGGGCTCGTCCTGCTGCTGCTCGCCACCTGATCCGGACGGCGCACCCGCCGTTCGTTCCGCCCGAATGCCGATTTCCGATTCATTTCGCGGCGCGCATGTCGCGCCCTGTTTCCCGTCGTAGGACCGTACCGATGTCGACCTGGTTACTTCCCGAGAATATCGCCGACGTGCTGCCGTCGGAAGCGCGCAAGATCGAGGAGCTGCGCCGCAGGCTGCTCGACCGCTTCCGTTCGTACGGCTACGAAATGGTGATGCCGCCGTTGCTCGAATACCTCGAATCGCTGCTGACGAGCGGCGGCAACGACCTGCGCCTGCGCACCTTCAAGCTGGTCGACCAGCTGTCGGGCCGCACGCTCGGCCTGCGCGCGGACATCACGCCGCAAGTCGCGCGCATCGACGCGCACCTGCTGAACCGCCAGGGCGTGACGCGCCTCTGCTATGCCGGCCACGTGATGCATACGCGTCCGCGCGGGCTGCACGCGACGCGCGAACAGATCCAGATCGGCGCCGAAATCTACGGGCACGCCGGGCTGGAAGCCGATCTCGAGATCCAGCAGCTGATGCTCGACGCGCTACACCTCGCGGGGTTGTCGCGCATCCGCCTGGACCTGTGCCACGCGGGCGTGCTCGCGGCGCTGCTCGCGCGCGATGCGCAGGCTGCCGAGCGCGGCGAGGCGCTGTACGACGCGCTGTCGGGCAAGGACGTGCCGCTGCTGAACGAACTCACCGACGATCTCGGCGCCGACACGCGCGCGGCGCTGCGTGCGCTGCCGCATCTGTACGGCGACGCGAGCGTGCTCGACGAGGCGCGTGTGCGCCTGCCGGTGCTGCCCGAGATCACGCGTGCGCTCGACGATCTCGCGCAGCTTGCGGCGCAGGCAAGGGGCGTCGAGGTGGCGATCGATCTCGCCGATCTGCGCGGCTACGCGTACCACAGCGGCGCGATGTTTACGGCGTACATCGACGGCGTGCCGAACGCGATCGCGCGCGGCGGCCGGTACGACCACGTGGGCCAGGCCTACGGCCGCGCCCGTCCGGCGACGGGCTTCTCGCTCGACCTGCGCGAGCTCGCGCGGATTTCGCCGGTCGAGGCGCGCGGCACCGCGATTCTCGCGCCGTGGGCGCAGGACGACGCGCTGAGCGCGGCCGTGGCGGCGCTGCGCGACGCGGGCGAGGTCGTGATCCAGGCATTGCCGGGACACGACCACGTGCTCGACGAGTTCGCCTGCGACCGTTCGCTCGTCGAGCGTGACGGCGCATGGGTGGTCGAACCCCGTTAAACAGGCGTTCGCGGGCCGTCGTTCGGCATGCATATCGTTGAAGCGAAACGGAAAAATTCGGAATCGCCCGCGAACATAGGTAGAATACGTTTTTAACCAGCTAACGAATCAACATGTCTGCCAGCGCAGTGAACGTGACTCCCGGGCGCAATGTCGTCGTCGTGGGAACGCAATGGGGTGATGAAGGCAAGGGCAAGATCGTCGACTGGCTGACGGACCACGCTCAGGGCGTCGTGCGTTTCCAGGGCGGTCACAACGCCGGCCACACCCTCATCATCGGCGGCAAGAAAACCATCTTGCGCCTGATTCCGTCGGGCATCATGCGTGAAGGCGTCGCCTGCTACATCGGCAACGGCGTCGTCCTGTCCCCCGAGGCACTGTTCAAGGAAATCGGCGAGCTGGAAGAGGCCGGCGTGAACGTGCGCGATCGCCTGTTCATCTCCGAAGCCACGACGCTGATCCTGCCGTACCACATCGCGATCGACCAGGCGCGCGAAGCGCGCAAGGGCGCGGGCAAGATCGGTACGACCGGCCGCGGCATCGGCCCGGCGTACGAAGACAAGGTCGGCCGCCGCGCGCTGCGCGTGCAGGACCTGTTCGACGCGAAGACCTTCGCCGACCGCCTGCGCGAAAACCTCGATTTCCACAACTTCGTGCTGACCCAGTACCTGGGTGGCGCGGCCGTCGATTTCCAGGCCACGCTCGACACGATGCTCGGCTATGCCGATCGCCTGAAGCCGATGGTGGCCGACGTGTCGCGCCGCCTGTACGACGCGAACAACGCCGGTCAGAACCTGCTGTTCGAAGGCGCGCAAGGCACGCTGCTCGACATCGACCACGGCACCTATCCGTTCGTCACGTCGAGCAACTGCGTCGCGGGTGCGGCATCGGCCGGCGCCGGCGTCGGTCCGCAGAAGCTGAACTACATCCTCGGCATCACGAAGGCGTACTGCACGCGCGTCGGCTCGGGCCCGTTCCCGAGCGAGCTGTACGACGCGGACAACCCGCAGCGCCAGGACCAGGTCGGCGTCACGCTCGCGAACGTCGGCAAGGAATTCGGCTCGGTCACCGGCCGTCCGCGCCGCACCGGCTGGCTCGACGCAGCGGCACTCCGCCGCTCGATCCAGATCAACGGCGTGTCGGGCCTGTGCATGACGAAGCTCGACGTGCTCGACGGCCTCGATGAAGTCAAGCTGTGCGTCGGCTACAAGATCGACGGCAAGGACGTGGACATCCTGCCGCGCGGTGCGGCCGACGTCGCGCGTTGCGAGCCCGTGTACGAAACGTTCGCCGGCTGGAAGGAAAGCACCGTCGGCATCAAGACGTGGGACGCGCTGCCGGCGAATGCGCAAGCCTACCTGACCCGCGTGCAGGAAGTGGCCGGCGTGCCGGTCGACATGGTTTCGACGGGGCCGGATCGCGACGAGACGATCCTGCTTCGCCATCCGTTCAAGGTGTAATTCTCAGCATGACGCAGCAAATCACGATGACGGCGGCAGACTTGATGACCGATCCGCGCAACGACGACAAGAACCTGTGGGTAGGCTGGGACGAATACCATCGTCTGATCGAGCTGCTCGCGCTGCAGGTGCATGAATCGGGCTGGAAGTTCGACCAGATCCTGTGCCTTGCGCGCGGCGGCCTGCGCGTCGGCGACCAGCTGTCGCGCATCTACGACGTCCCGCTCGCGATCCTCGCGACGAGTTCGTACCGCGAAGCGGCCGGCACCGAGCAGGGCGAGCTCGACATCGCGCAGTACATCACGATGACGCGCGGCAGTCTCGCGGGCAACGTGCTGCTGGTCGACGATCTCGTCGATTCGGGCGTCACGCTCGCGCGCGTGCAGGAGCACCTGAAGGAGCGCTATCCGTCGGTCACGGCCGTGCGTTCGGCCGTGCTCTGGTACAAGGGCTGCTCGAAGGTCAAGCCGGACTATCACGCACAGTATCTGCCGACGAATCCGTGGATTCATCAGCCGTTCGAAGAGTGGGACACGGTTCGTCCGCACAACCTCGAGGCATGGATCAAGCGCGGTCGCGCGCAGCGCGACGGCTCGGGCGCGTAAGCGGCCGGCCGATCGAAGGAAAGCCTTGTACGGCGCCGCTTGCGGCGCCGTTTTTTATTGGTGCGCCGTGGCCGGCGGGCACGGCGATCGGCGTGGTAGGCAGATGGCGCGGCCCCGGCTATGATGGCAGCCCTGCCACAGCTTGCGCAGGATTGCATGCGCAGCGTGGATCACGTGGTTTAAGGGCAACAAGGCAGGACGGTTTTTCAGGGGGGCGCGAGTAGAATAGCGCTCGTTTTGTCCGACCGGACCCGATTATTACGCTTCATATGAACGACACGATCCAGGCGACCGACGCAGCCCATGCGCATTCGACGCACCAACACTCGATGCGGGCGCTTGCGATAGCGGCCATCGGCGTCGTGTTCGGCGACATCGGCACGAGCCCGCTGTATTCGCTGAAGGAGGCGTTCAGCCCCGCACACGGCATTCCGCTCACGGAAGGCTCGATTCTCGGTGTGATCTCGCTGCTGTTCTGGGCGATCATCCTGGTGGTCGGCATCAAGTACCTGCTGTTCGTGATGCGGGCCGACAACAACGGCGAGGGTGGCGTGCTCGCGCTGATGGCGCTGTCGCTGCGACCGCTCGACTCGAAAACCCGCGTCGCGGGCGCGCTGATGGCGCTCGGGATCTTCGGCGCCTGCATGTTCTACGGCGACGCCGTGATCACGCCGGCGATTTCCGTGATGTCGGCGGTGGAAGGCCTCGAGATCGCGACGCCGCACCTGTCCCATCTCGTGATGCCGATCACGATCGTGATCCTGATCGCGCTGTTCTGGATCCAGCGCCACGGCACCGCGCTGGTCGGCAAGCTGTTCGGGCCGATCATGGTGCTGTGGTTCGTCGTGATCGCGGCACTCGGCGTGTATCACATCGTGCGCGTGCCCGGCATCGTCGCGGCGATCAACCCGTATTACGCTGCGTCGTTCATGTCGGAGCACCTGCTGCAGGCCTACGTCGTGCTGGGTTCGGTCGTGCTGGTGCTGACCGGTGCGGAAGCGCTCTACGCGGACATGGGCCATTTCGGCGCGAAGCCGATCCGCCTCGCCGCGTACGGGCTCGTGATGCCGTCGCTCGTGCTGAACTATTTCGGCCAGGGCGCGCTGCTGATCCAGAATCCGAAGGCGATCGAGAACCCGTTCTTCCTGCTGGCGCCGGAGTGGGCGCTGCTGCCGCTCGTCGTGCTGTCGACGGTCGCGACCGTGATCGCTTCGCAGGCCGTGATTTCCGGCGCGTATTCGCTGACGTCGCAGGCGATCCAGCTCGGCTACGTGCCGCGCATGAAGGTGCTGCACACGTCCGAGCTGGCGATCGGCCAGATCTACGTGCCGGTCGTGAACTGGCTGCTGCTGTTCGTGATCCTCTGCATCGTGATCGGCTTCAAGAGCTCCGACAATCTCGCCGCCGCGTACGGCATCGCGGTGACGGCGACGATGGTGATCACGACCGTGCTCGCTGCCGTCGTGATGGTGAAGGTGTGGAACTGGAACCGGCTGCTCGTCGGCGCGATCATCGCCGTGTTCCTCGCGGTCGACCTGGGCTTTTTCGGCGCGAACCTGCTGAAGGTCGCGCAGGGCGGCTGGCTGCCGCTCGGCATCGGCGCGCTGCTGTTCTTCCTGCTGATGACCTGGTACAAGGGCCGCCATATCGTCAAGGAGCGCACGGCCGCCGACGGTATCCCGCTCGAGCCGTTCCTGCAGGGGCTGCTCGCGCATCCGCCGCACCGCGTGTCGGGTACCGCGATCTACCTGACCGGCAACGACAAGCTCGTGCCCGTCAGCCTGCTGCACAACCTGAAGCACAACAAGGTGCTGCACGAGCGGACCATTTTCCTGACGTTCGTCACACGCGACATTCCGTACGTGCGCGACGACAAGCGCCTGAGCTCGCGCGACGCGGGCGGCGGCCTGTACATCGTCAAGGCCCAGTACGGCTTCAACGAGACGCCGGACGTGAAGGCCGTGCTCGAGGAATTCGGCCGCACGCACGACATGACGTTCGAACTGATGGACACGTCGTTCTTCCTCGCGCGCGAAACGGTCGTGCCGACGCATCTGCCCGGCATGTCGATCTGGCGCGAACGCGTGTTCGCATGGATGCACCAGAACGCGGCGAAGCCGACCGACTTCTTCTCGATCCCGGCGAACCGCGTCGTCGAGCTCGGTACCAAGATCGAGATCTGACCGGCGCGCATTGGCCGCGCATGCGGCCCATGCCGATCTGGCTGCGCGCTCGCTGAAGCAATAAAAAACCCGCCTTTCGGCGGGTTTTTTTATACGTCAACAGCCTTCGCTTGCTCAGCGCTTCAGCTTCGCGAACGCCGCGGCCATCGCGCCGGCCGGTTCCGGTTCGCGCGAACGCTGCGGACGGGCGCTGCCGCCGCGGCCGGCGTTGCCGCGATCCTGGCCGCCGCGCGGCGCCATGCCGGGCGCGGCCGCTTCGTCGTCGAGGCGCATCGTCAGCGCAATGCGCTGACGCTTCACGTCGACGTCGAGCACCTTGACCTTGACGACCTGACCGGCCTTCACGACTTCGTGCGGATCCTTGATGAACTTCGTCGACATCGCGGACACATGGACGAGGCCGTCCTGATGCACGCCGACATCCACGAACGCGCCGAATGCGGCAACGTTCGTCACGACCCCTTCGAGCAGCATGCCGGGCATTAGGTCGGACACCTTCTCGACGCCGTCGCGGAACGTTGCCGTCTTGAATTCGGGACGCGGGTCACGACCCGGTTTTTCGAGTTCGGACAGGATGTCGCGCACGGTCGGCAGGCCGAAACGTTCGTCAACAAATTCGGTCGGCGACAGGCCGGCCAGCGCGTCGCGGCTGCCGAGCACGTCGTCGATCCGCTTGCTGATCTTCGCGAGGATGCGTTCGACGACCGGGTAGGCCTCCGGGTGGACCGACGAGCGATCGAGCGGATTCTCGCCGCCGTTGATGCGCAGGAAGCCGGCTGCCTGTTCGAAGGTCTTGTCGCCGAGGCGCGGCACCTTGCGCAGGTGGTCGCGCGACGGGAACGGCCCGTTCGCGTCGCGATAGTCGACGATGTTGCGGGCGAGCGTGGCGTTCAGGCCCGAGACGCGCGCGAGCAGCGCGACCGACGCGGTGTTCGCGTCGACGCCGACCGCGTTCACGCAATCCTCGACCACCGCGTCGAGCGAGCGGGCGAGTTCGCGCTGGTTCACGTCGTGCTGGTACTGGCCGACGCCGATCGCTTTCGGCTCGATCTTCACGAGCTCGGCGAGCGGGTCCTGCAGGCGGCGGGCGATCGACACGGCGCCGCGCAGCGACACGTCGAGTTCCGGGAATTCCTTCGCGGCCAGCTCGGACGCCGAGTAGACCGACGCGCCGGCCTCCGACACGACGATCTTCTGCAGCCGCAGTTCGGGATGCTTCGAGATCAGCTCGCTCGCGAGCTTGTCGGTTTCGCGCGATGCGGTGCCGTTGCCGATGCTGATCAGCTCGGCCTGCGTCTGCGCGGCGATGCGCGCGAGCTTCGCGAGCGAGCCGTCCCAGTCGCGGCGCGGCTCGTGCGGGTAGATCGTATCGGTCGCGAGCAGCTTGCCGGTGCGGTCGACCACGGCGACCTTCACGCCCGTGCGCAGGCCGGGGTCGAGACCGATCACGGCCTTCGGGCCGGCCGGTGCGGCCAGCAGCAGGTCCTTCAGGTTGCGGGCGAACACGCGGATCGCTTCGGCTTCCGCCGTTTCGCGCAGTTGCGTGAGCAGTTCGTTCTCGATGTGCGGCTGCACCTTCACGCGCCAGCACCAGCGGCACACGTCGGACAGCCACTTGTCGGCCGGGCGGCCCTGGTTCGCGATCCCGAAATGGCGCGCGATCATCGCTTCGCCGGGATGCGGGACCTGCGCGTCGAGTTCTTCGCCGAGGCCGAGCTTGACGGTCAGCACGCCGGCGTTGCGGCCGCGGAACAGCGCGAGCGCGCGGTGCGACGGCACGGTCCGGATCGTTTCCGCGTAGTCGTAGTAGTCGCGGAACTTCTCGCCTTCCTCGTTTTCCTTGCCTTCGACGACCGCCGACGACACGACGCCCTGGCTGTGCAGGTAGTCGCGCAGCTTGCCGAGCAGTTCGGCGGTTTCGCCGAATTGTTCCGACAGGATGTCGCGCGCGCCGTCGAGCGCGGCCTTCACGTCGGCGACGCCCTTGTCGGCATCGACGTAGGCGGCGGCTTCCGTCTGCGGGTCGAGCAGCGGATTCGCGAGCAGCGCCTGCGCGAGCGGCTCGAGGCCGGCTTCGCGGGCGATCTGCGCGCGCGTGCGGCGCTTCGGCTTGTACGGCAGATAAAGGTCTTCGAGCACCTGCTTGCTGTCGGCCGCGTCGATCGCGGCGCGCAGTTCGTCGGTCAGCTTGCCCTGTTCGTCGATGCTCGACAGGATCGCCGCGCGGCGATCCTCGAGCTCGCGCAGGTACAGGAGCCGTTCCTCGAGCTGGCGCAGCTGCGTGTCGTCCAGGTTGCCGGTCACTTCCTTGCGGTACCGGGCAATGAACGGAACGGTCGAGCCTTCGTCGAGGAGTTGCACTGCCGCCGCGACCTGGCGCGGCTGGACGGACAGTTCGGTGGCGATGCGCTGTACGATCTTGAGTGCTACGGTTTCCGTCATGTCGTGGATGATCTGCCTGCTGAAATCGCGGCGCGGGCCGGCAGACCGCGCGGCGGGCTGCGAGACGGGCCCGCCGGACCAGATGCCGCGGGTGAGTGAAGCGGGGCATTTTGCCATAAATGGCGGAGCGTCCAGCCGGGGGTGATAGAATTTGACACATGTCCCGCAGCTTTCCTACGACGTTGCCAACTTCCCGCATTTCTCTCGTCGCGCTCGGCGCAGCGCTTGCCGCGGCTTTGTCCGCCGGGTCCACCGTCGCGTACGCACAGGCATCGGGCGCAACCGCGCCGGACGCCGCTGTCGCTGCGCCCGTTGCAGCCTCCGCCACGCAGGATTTCGACGCCCGTCAAAAAGTGCTCAATCAACGTTCCGCGGAAAACGATTATCGTTATGCCGTGGCGGAGCACGATTGCTACAGCAAGTTCTTCGTCAATCACTGTCTCGGCGTGGCGCGCGACCGGATGCGCGAGGAGCGGGCGAGCATCCGTCAGGAGCAGCTCGCGCTCGACGACGAGCAGCGCGCGGTGCGGGCGCAGCAACGCGACCAGCAGCAGGCGTTGAAGCAGGCGCAGAATGCGGCGGAAGCGCCGCAGCGCGCGGCGAACGATGCGGCGAACGCGGCTGCGTTCCGCGACAAGCAGGAGCAGAATGCACTGAAGCGGGCGCAGCGTGGCGCGGAAGGGCCGCAGCGCGCCGCGAACAAGCAGGCATACGACCAGAAGCAGGCGGATTTCCAGCACAAGCTCGACCAGGCGCGCCAGCAGGGCGCGCAGAAGGCGCAGGAGCGGGCGGACAACGCCGCGCGCTACGAGCAGAAGCAGAAGGAAGCCGCCCAGCACAAGGCCGATGTCGAACGGCGTCAGCAGGAAGCGGCCGACAAGGCCAAGCAGCAGCAACAGCAGGGGCAGTAACGTGTTGGATTGATCCGGAGTCAGTCTCGTGCGTGCCGGCACGCCAGTCGGCGCGCTGCTTCGATGAGGAGGCGCATATGCAAAACCGTCCCACGGAACAGCAGCAGGAATTGCACAACCGTTTGGCAGCATTGCAGGAGCAGCACCAGCAGCTCGCTCGGGAGATCGAGCTGAAGGAAGGACACTCCGACATCGACGACATCACGCTGCACCGGCTGAAGAAGGAAAAGCTGGCGGCCAAGGACAAAATCATTTTGCTGCAATCGCAGCTGGAACCGGATAAGCGCGCCTGAGCGCGGCCTGGCAAGCGCCGGCGCCGCCTGGGCGCTGGACACAGGAACGCTTGCCTTGAATTCACCGCTTGAAGCCAACCCCGATGCCCGGCGTGACGCGTCGTCCGCCGGGCGCGTTCGTGCGCCCGAAGGCACCTTCGAGCTGAGCCGCAAGCGCGTCGACGAACTCGACACGATTTTCGGCGAAGGCGGACTGCTTGCGCGCGCGCTGGACGGCTATCACCCGCGCCAGTCGCAGATCGAAATGGCGCGCGCGGTCGCGTCCGCGATGGAGGCGTCCGCGCGCCGGATGCCAGAGCCGGAAATCTTCGAGACCCGCAAGCGGCCGGCGCGCCGCCTCGGCGAAGGCGACCAGGCGGCCGAGTCCGCCGCGGACGGCGCAGCCGCCGACACCGACGCCGGCGACAACACGCTGATCGTCGAGGCCGGCACCGGTACCGGCAAGACCTATGCATACCTGGTGCCCGCGATGCTGTGGGGCGGCAAGGTGATCGTGTCGACCGGCACGAAGCACCTGCAGGACCAGCTGTTCCAGCGCGACATCCCGACGGTGCGCAACGCGCTCGCGGTGCCGGTGACGGTCGCGATGCTCAAGGGCCGCTCGAACTATCTGTGCCATTACTACCTGCAGCGCACGGCCGACAACGGCCGCCTGCCGTCGCGGCAGGACACCGCGTACCTGCAGGAAATCGTCCGCTTCGCGAAGATCACGAAGAGCGGCGACAAGGCCGAGCTCGCGAGCGTGCCGGAGACGGCGCCCGTGTGGTCGATGGTCACGTCGACGCGCGACAACTGCCTCGGCCAGGAGTGCCCGCATTACAAGGAATGTTTCGTGATGCAGGCGCGGCGCGAGGCGCAGCAGGCCGACGTCGTCGTCGTCAACCATCACCTGTTCTTCGCGGACATCATGCTGCGCGACACCGGGATGGCCGAACTGCTGCCGAACGCGAACACGGTGATCTTCGACGAAGCGCACCAGCTGCCGGAAACGGCCACGCTGTTCTTCGGCGAGACGCTGTCGACCACGCAAATCCTCGAACTCGCGCGCGACACGGTCGCCGAGGGCCTGAGCCATGCGCGCGATGCGGTCGAGTGGGTGAAGCTCGGCGGCGATCTCGAACGTGCGGCGCGCGACCTGCGCCTCGCGTTCGCGAACGACCAGATCGTGCGCATGTCGCTCGCGCAACTGGGCGACGATCATCCGATGTTCGGCGCGCTCGATGCGCTCGACGTGGCGCTCGATGCGCTTGCCTCGGCGCTCGCGAGCCAGGCCGAACGGGCGGAATCGCTCGGCGCGTGCCTGCGGCGCGCCCGCGAACTGCAGGACCTGCTCGCGGGTTGGGTCGCGCCCGGTGCGGCGGAAGCGGCCGCGAAGGCCGATGCCGCCGCAGCAGGCGACAAGGCGGGCGCCGACGACCCGAACGAGAAGGTGCGCTGGGTCGAGGTGTTCGCGCATACCGTCCAGCTGCACGAAACGCCGCTGTCGGTCGCGCCGATTTTCGCGAAGCAGCGCGCCGGCGTGCCGCGCGCGTGGGTCTTTACGTCGGCGACGTTGTCGGTGCGCGGCGACTTCACGCACTACGCGGCCCAGATGGGGCTCAGCTCGCGGCGCTCGATGACGCTCGCGAGCCCGTTCGACTATCAGACGCAGGGCCTGCTGTACGTGCCGCGCAACCTGCCGCAGCCGTCGTCGCCGGCGTTTACCGACGCCGTGTTCGATGCCGCGCTGCCGGCGATCGAGGCATCGGGCGGTGGTGTCTTCATGCTGTGCACGACGCTGCGCGCGGTCGACCGGATCGCGTCGAAGCTGCGCGACGTGATCGAGTCGCGTGGCTGGAACATGCCGCTGCTGGTGCAGGGCGACGCCAGCCGCACCGAGCTGCTCGACCGCTTCCGTTCGTACGGCAATGCGATCCTCGTCGGCAGCCAGAGCTTCTGGGAAGGCGTGGACGTGCGCGGCGACGCGCTGTCGCTCGTCGTGATCGACAAGCTGCCGTTCGCGCCGCCCGACGATCCGGTGCTGGCCGCGCGGCTCGACGCGCTGACCAAGAAGGGCTTGAGCCCGTTCGCGGTTCACCAGCTGCCGCAGGCCGTGATCACGCTGAAGCAGGGTGCGGGGCGCCTGATTCGCGCGGAGACCGATCGCGGCGTGCTGATGATCTGCGACACGCGGCTCGTCGACAAGCCTTACGGCCGCCGGATCTGGCAGAGCCTGCCGCCGTTCAAGCGCACCCGCGAGATCGCGGTCGTGCAGGACTTTTTCGACGAGCACCGCGCGGAAAAACGCGCATGACCGCACCGCCGCCTGCTACGGGCCGCGCCAATAAAAAACCCGGCTCGATGGCCGGGTTTTTTTGTTGATGCACGGGCGTCGCTCAGAACTGCCACCACGACTTCTTCGTGCCGGGGCGCGAGTGGCCGGTGATGTACGGGCTGTCCGGGAAAGTCCCCGCGAGCACGCGCTTCGTGTCTTCCGCGAGCTCCGGCTGGTTCAGCTTGCCGTACGACAGGATCATGATGTGCAGCGCGTCCTCGATCGCCGGCGCGCCCTTGTAGTCCTTGATCGCGAGCTGCGCGCGGTTGATCGCCGCGACATAGGCGCCGCGCCGATAGTAGTAGTCGGCCGCGTGCACTTCGTGCGACGCGAGCGCGTTGACGATGTAGCGCATCCGGGCGGCGGCGTCCGGCGCGTACTTGCTCTTCGGGTAGCGGTCGACGACGACCTTGAACGCGTCGTACGATTCGCGCAGTGCCTGCGGATCGCGCTCGCTCATGTCCTGGCCGGAGAAGCGGCCGAACAGGCCGAGATCGTCGTTGAAGTGGATCATCCCCTTCAGGTAGTACGCGTACGGGATATCCGGGTGATCCGGGTGCAGCTGGATGAAGCGGTCGACGGCCTGGTCGGCGGCTGCCGCTTCGTTGTCCTTCCAGTTGCAGTACGCGACGTTGATCTGCGCCTGTTGCGCGAAATGGCCGAACGGATCGCGGCCTTGCAGCGATTCGAAATATTTCGCGCACTTGCCCCAGTCGCCGCCGGACAGTGCGTCCTGGGCCTCTGAGTATAATTTGTTGTTCGACCAGGTAGCCGTCTCGTCCTGCTTCTGCGGCAAGCCGTGGCAGCCGGCGATGAGGGCCGCGGCCGCTACCACCGCGGCTCGGGCGGCGACGGTTTTGGCCGTACGTTTGGTCGAATTCATCATGCTCGCATGTCCTAGCTTCAAGTCTCGGTGACCCAGTCTAAATGACCCGTTCAAGTTCGCAGAATGCCCCGCGGGGCAAGTCAAATCGCGAAGATTATAGCCCAAGCGATCGGCCCGCCGACGCTGCCTCGGGGGATTCCCCCGATGACGATCTGGCTGCAGGCGCGATGCAGCCGCCTGTGGTGCCGTCCGCGGCGGCCGACGAGGCGCCGCGCGTCGTCGAAGTGCCGCTGTCGCTGGCGGGTGAACGCCTCGACAAGGCGCTCGCCCAACTGTTCCCCGAATTCTCCCGCAGCCGCCTGCAGAGCTGGATCGAGGCGCAACGCGTGCTGGTCGACGGCGCGCCGGCGAAGATCCGCCAGCCGGTGCCGCTCGGCGCCAGGATCGAGCTCGTGCCCGACCTGCTGCCGGAGCAGCTGGCGTTCACGCCGGAGCCGGTGCCGCTCGACGTGATCTACGAGGACGACGCGCTCGTCGTCATCAACAAGCCGGCGGGCCTCGTCGTCCACCCGGCCGCCGGCAACTGGAGCGGCACGATCCTCAACGGCCTGCTGCACCGCTACGGCGACGCGGCGGCCGGCCTGCCGCGCGCGGGCATCGTGCACCGGCTCGACAAGGAGACGTCCGGCCTGATGGTGGTTGCGCGCACACTCGCCGCGCAGACCGACCTCGTGCGCCAGCTGCAGGCGCGTACGGTGAAGCGCCGCTATTTCGCGCTCGTGTGGGGCACGATGCCCGAGGACGGCACGATCGACGCGCCGATCGGCCGCGATCCGCGCGAGCGCACGCGCATGGCCGTCGTCACCGGCGCGTCGGGCAAGCCCGCGCGCACGCATTTCCGCACGGTTGACACATGCATGTGGCAACGTCAGCCGGTGTCCGCGATCCAGTGCGACCTCGAAACCGGCCGCACGCACCAGATCCGCGTGCACTGCTCGCATGTCGGGCATCCGCTGCTCGGCGATCCGGTGTACGGGCGCGCGCGCGGCAAGCGCTCGGTCGCGCCGCTGCCGGACGGGTTCGCGCGGCAGGCGCTGCACGCATGGCGGCTCGGCCTCGTGCATCCGGTCACGGGCAAGACGATGCAGTGGCGTTGTCCGTTGCCGGACGACATGAACGCGCTCGTCGCGGCGCTGGGCTTCGGGCAGGGCGACGAGGAATTCGACGATGAAGACGGTGTCTACGACGATGACGATTTCGCCGGCGATTATCGGGATCACGACGACGATTACGACGATGAGGAGGAGTGAGTGCCGATGACGAACCTGGCGCCGTTGACGTGGCAGGACTGCGTGCAGCCCGACTGGCAGGTGGCGCCGCGCGTGCGCGCGCTGATCACGACGCGCGACGGCGGCGTGAGCGAAGGCCCGTACGGGCGCTGGCAGGACGGCGCCGCGTTGCCGGGCGGGATGAACCTCGGCCTGCATACCGGTGACGATCCGGCCCATGTCGCGGCGAATCGCGCGCGCCTGCTCGCGCTGGCGGGGCAGTCGCGCGCGGCATGGCTCGAGCAGGTTCACGGCGCGCAGGTCGTGCGTGCGGACGAGGTGATCGAGGCCGCGCCGGCTGCCTCGGCGCCCGTGCAGGCCGACGCGAGCGTGACCGACCGCACGGGGGCGGTCTGCGTCGTGATGGTCGCGGATTGCCTGCCGGTGCTGCTGTGCGATGCGCAGGGCCGGGCGGTGGGCGCCGCGCACGCAGGCTGGCGCGGGCTCGCGGCCGGCATCGTCGAGCAGACCGCGGCGCGCGTCGCGGCGCTCGCCAGCGGCGCGACGGATGCGCTGCATGCGTACCTCGGGCCCGCGATCGGCCCGCAGGCGTTCGAAGTCGGCGCCGACGTGCGCGAGGCGTTTCTCGACACCGCTCCGCAGTCGGAGCATGATGAGACGCGGCGAGCGTTCGTCGCGATCGACGGCGCGCCCGGCAAGTACCTCGCCGATCTCCATGCGCTCGCGCGCCTGCGTCTCGCGCGCGCAGGCGTGGCGCACGTGAGCGGCCGGCGCGCGTGCACGGTCACTGAACCCGCGCGCTTCTATTCGTACCGGCGCGATCGCGTGACGGGCCGCATGGCGGCGGCGATCTGGCTGGCCGATTGACGATTGACCGCGGCCCGCCGCGCGTGCTTGCGTGCGCGGTTTGCTGCGTTGCAAAATCGGGTTATCTTGATATTGGCGCGGCAATGCGGCGTTGCATGGACAACCGAATGAATAATCGCGAAGTCAAGTCAATCAAAATGTTTTATGTTTCGCCGGAAGCCTTGTCCCGCCTGTTGCGCGCGGATTATCTTCGAGCAGAAATGTTCGGCGGTTTGACGCAGCGCTTCACATGGGGAAAACGATAATGATAAAAATACCGCACTGCGGCAGAATCTGGAGACGCCTCTCCAGAGCATGACGGCCCGGCTCGCAACCGGCACGCCGCGCGCGAGCAGGATTTCACGATTGACGCTCACGAATCACCGGTAAGGCAGGTAATGACAGCATCGAAAAATTCGTCGACGTCCGCTCAGGCGGGCACTTCCACGGGCAGCACCGGATTCGGCCAGGCTGCCCAGCCGATGCAGCAGATGTTCGAGGCATGGCTGAACGCGTGGCGCGGTTTCGCCGATCCGGCGCGCGCCGCAACGGCGTCGACCAGCGCGAATCCATTCGCCGCATTCCAGTTCCCGACATCGGTTCCGTTCCAGATGCCGTCGATGCCCGATCTGGGCGCCTTCGGTGGCCTGGCGTCGCCGTTCGCGGGGCTGAAGCTGCCGGTAGCCGCGATCCCGCCCGAACGGCTCCAGAAGTTGCAGGCCGACTATGCGCGCGACTGCATGACGCTGATGCAGCAGGCCGCCGCCGCGAAGCTCGAGTCGCCTGAACTGAAGGACCGCCGCTTCAGCGGGGATGCCTGGAAGGCGTCGCCCGCGCATGCATTCGCGGCCGCGTGGTACCTGCTCAACGCGCGCTACCTGCAGGAGCTGGCCGACGCGCTCGAGACCGACCCGAAGACGCGCGAACGCATCCGTTTCTCCGTTCAGCAATGGACGGCCGCCGCGGCGCCGAGCAACTTCCTCGCGCTCAATCCCGACGCACAGAAATCGATCCTCGAGACGCAGGGCGAAAGCCTGCGGCAGGGGATGATGAACCTGCTCGGCGACCTGCAGCGCGGCAAAATTTCGCAGACCGACGAATCGCAGTTCGTGGTCGGCAAGAACCTCGGGTGTACCGAAGGCGCGGTCGTCTACGAGAACGACCTGATCCAGCTGATCCAGTACGCGCCGAAGACGGACAAGGTGTTCGAACGGCCGCTCCTGATCGTGCCGCCGTGCATCAACAAGTTCTACATCCTCGACCTGCAGCCCGAGAATTCGCTCGTCGCGCATGCGCTGTCGAGCGGCCATCAGGTGTTCCTCGTGTCGTGGCGCAACGCCGATGCGTCGGTCGCGCACAAGACGTGGGACGACTACATGAACGAAGGGCTGCTCGCGGCGATCGACGCCGTGCAGCAGGTCAGCGGCCGCGAGCAGATCAACACGCTCGGCTTCTGCGTCGGCGGCACGATGCTCGCGACCGCGCTGTCGGTGCTCGCCGCGCGCGGCGAACATCCGGCCGCGTCGATGACGCTGCTGACCGCGATGCTCGACTTCACCGACACCGGCATCCTCGACGTGTTCGTCGACGAGGCGCACGTGCAGATGCGCGAGCAG
Organism: Burkholderia sp. BCC1996; assembly: GCF_905339955.1. Classification (NCBI taxonomy): domain Bacteria; kingdom Pseudomonadati; phylum Pseudomonadota; class Betaproteobacteria; order Burkholderiales; family Burkholderiaceae; genus Burkholderia; species Burkholderia sp. BCC1996. The sequence continues at coordinate 846 of NZ_CAJPHM010000023.1, read as the reverse complement.
ACCATCGGCGGCAAGAACGGCGCCGCGCCGGGGCTGATGCGCGGCGTCGAGTTCGCGAACACGTTCTCGTTCCTGCGACCGAACGACCTCGTGTGGAACTACGTCGTCGACAACTACCTGAAGGGCCGCACGCCCGCCGCGTTCGACCTGCTGTACTGGAACAGCGACTCGACGAGTCTGCCGGGGCCGATGTACGCGTGGTACCTGCGCAATACCTATCTCGAGAACAAGCTCCGCGTGCCGGGTGCGCTGACCGTGTGCGGCGAATCCGTCGACCTGTCGCGCATCGACGTGCCGACCTTCATCTACGGGTCGCGCGAGGATCACATCGTGCCGTGGCAGACGGCCTACGCATCGACGTCGATCCTGACGGGCCCGCTGAAGTTCGTGCTCGGCGCGTCGGGTCACATCGCGGGCGTGATCAATCCGCCGGCGAAGAAGAAGCGCAGCTACTGGGTCAACGACAGCGACCTGCCCGCATCGGCGGACGACTGGTTTGCCGGTGCGACCGAGCAGCCGGGCAGTTGGTGGACGACCTGGGTCGAGTGGCTCGACCAGTACGGCGGCCGCAAGGTCGCGCCGCCCGCCAAGCCCGGGAGCGAGCAGTTCCCGGTGATCGAGCCGGCGCCGGGTCGCTACGTATTGCAGCGCGATTGACGAAAACCGGACAGCGGCGCACGCTGTCCGATGCACCGCAGTTTTTTTAACAGGGCCGGTAGCGATGCGCCGTGTCGTGCGGGCCCGGAGGAAACGGAAATGACGGACGTAGTGATCGTATCGGCCGCGCGGACCGCGGTCGGCAAATTCGGCGGCTCGCTCGCGAAGATCGCGGCACCGGAGCTGGGT
>NZ_CAJPHM010000022.1:0-127279 GCF_905339955.1 Burkholderia sp. BCC1996 | reverse complement strand
GGTGCACCAGCCGCTCGACGCGGACGCGCTGCGCCGCGAGATCGACGCGGCCGGCTTCGCGACGCTCGGCGTGCAGAGCGCGGCGCCCGACCGCCAGCATTACCTGCGCCGGCCCGATCTCGGCCGCAAGCTGTCCGATGACGGACGCGCGCTGCTGGCCGGCTACGGCGCGGCGCTCGACGACGCGCCGGAGGTGGTGTTCGTGGTCGGCGACGGGCTGTCGGCGTTCGCGGCCGCGAAGCAGGCGCTGCCGCTGCTGCAGGCCGTGTGCCCGCGGCTCGAAGCGGACGGCTGGCGGATCGGCCCGGTGGTGGTCGCGACGCAGGCGCGCGTCGCGCTCGGCGACGAGATCGGCGAACTGCTGCGCGCGCAGGTCGTCGCGATGCTGATCGGCGAACGGCCGGGGCTCAGCTCGCCGGACAGCCTCGGCGTGTACCTGACCTGGGCGCCGAAGGTCGGCTGCCACGACGCGCTGCGCAACTGCATCTCGAACGTGCGGCCCGAAGGGCTGCCGCATGCCGCGGCCGCGCACAAGCTGCATTACCTGATGACGCACGCGCGCCGGCTCGGCCTCACGGGCGTCGGGCTGAAAGACGACAGCGATGCGCTGTTGCCGCAGGCGGAAGCGGAGCGGATCGGCGCGGATTGATGCGGATCGATGGCGCGACCGCGCCGTCCGTCTACTTGAACAGCCGCTCGCACAGGAAGTCGACGAACACGCGCAGCTTCGGCGACAGCTGCCGGCTCGACGGCCACACGATCGAGAACTGCCCCGGCGCGATCCGGTAGTCGTCGAGCACCGTGACGAGCGCACCCGTGTCCAGCGCGTCGCGCGCGAGGAAATCGGGCATGTAGCCGATGCCGAGCCCCGCCATCACCGCGCCGCGCAGCGCTTCCATGTTGTTGCAGGTCATCGCGGTGCGCAGCTTCAGCGGCGTGCCGTCATCGGCGGCGAGCGCCCAGTCCTGCAGCTTGCCGGTGGTCGGGAAACAGTAGCGCACGCAATCGTGCGCTTCGAGATCGCGCGGCGCACGTGGCGTGCCGGCCTGCGCGAGATACGCGGGCGTTGCGCACAGCACGAACGCGAACGGGCCGAGCCGCCGCGACATCAGGCTCGAATCCGACAGCGGGCCGCTGCGGATCACCGCGTCGAAGCCGCCTTCGACGACATCGACCATCCGGTCGTTGAAATCCAGGTCGAGCTCGACGTCCGGATAGCGCTGCCTGAATTCGGGCAGCACCGGCAGCAGGAACCGGTAGCCGATCACCGGCAGGCTCACGCGCAGCTTGCCGCGCGGGTGCTGCGCGGCGGCCGTCACGGTCGCCTCCGCGTCGCGAAAATCCTCGAGGATCCGCTGGCAGCGTTCGTAGAAATGGCGCCCTTCGTTGGTCAGCGTGACGCGCCGCGTCGTGCGGTTGAACAGGCGCACGCCGAGCGACTGCTCGAGCCGCGCGATCGTCTTGCCGACGGCGGACGCCGAGATGCCGAGCGCGCGGCCGGCCGCGACGAAGCTGAGCGCTTCGGCGGTGCGGACGAAGGCGGCGATGCCGTTCAGGTTTTCCATCGGCGTAGGCGGGCGAGCGGATGCGAAGCGGTGAATTGAGGAATTTTAGTCCGTTATATACGGAGCAACGCATTGTTTTTCGGTGATTGAATCGAAATTATCCTTGATCGCGCTTGAGGCGCATCCGCGCCGGCTTTTCGAGGAGCAATGATGGATCACCCGTTTTCAGCCGATTCAGCCACGTCGGCACGCCGGCGCGCGTGGGTGCTGGCCGCCGTCTGCATGGCCGCCGTCGCGCTGCCGCTGTCGTTTTCGGGCGGCGCGGTCGCGACGCCCGCGATCGGCCGCGACCTGCACGGCGGCCCGGTCGCGATGAACTGGATCACCAACGCGTTCATGCTCGCGTTCGGCAGTTTCCTGATGGCGGCGGGCGCGCTGGCCGACCAGTTCGGCCGCAAGCGCGTGTTCGCGATCGGCGTCGGCGGCTTCACGCTGATGTCGGTTGCGCTCGCGTTCGCGCCGTCGATGCTCGCGGTCGACCTGCTGCGCGCCGCGCAAGGGCTCGCGGCGGCCGCGGCGCTCGCGGGCGGCACGGCCGCGCTGGCGCAGGAGTTCGACGGCGCGGCGCGCACGCGTGCGTTCAGCCTGCTCGGCACGACTTTCGGGATCGGGCTCGCGTTCGGGCCGGTGCTCGCCGGCTGGCTGATCGCGCACGGTGGCTGGCGTGCGATCTTCGTCACGGGCGCGGCGGCGGGCGCCTCGTCGCTCGGGTTCGGGCTGCCGCGCATGCACGAGTCACGCGATCCGCATGCGACGGGGCTCGACTGGCCCGGCACCGCAGCGTTCACCGCCGCGCTCACGCTGTTCACGTTCGGCGTGATCGAGGCACCCGCGCGCGGCTGGACGCATCCGCTCGTCGTTGTGCTGCTGGCGGGCGCGGTGCTCGGCGCGTGCGCATTCGTCGCGATCGAGACGCGCGTCGCGCGGCCGATGCTCGACCTCTCGCTGTTCCGGATTCCGCGCTTCGTCGGCGTGCAGGTGCTGCCGGTGTCGACCTGCTGCTGTTACATCGTGCTGCTCGTCGTGCTGCCGCTGCGCTTCATCGGCATCGACGGTTTCAGCGAAATCGACGCGGGCTGGCTGATGCTCGCGATCTCTGCGCCGATGCTCGTCGTGCCGCTCGTCGCGGCGACGCTCACGCGCTGGCTGTCGGCCGGCGTGATCTCGGGGCTCGGGCTCCTGCTCGCGGCGGCGGGCCTCGTATGGCTGGGCGTCGCGCTGCGCGGCGGCGCGGGGCCGGCGGCGATCGCGCCGATGCTCGCGATCGGCGTCGGGGCCGGCATGCCGTGGGGGCTGATGGACGGGCTGTCGGTCAGCGTCGTGCCGAAGGAGCGCGCGGGGATGGCGACCGGGATCTTCAGCACGACGCGCGTGGCGGGCGAGGGGATCGCGCTCGCGATCGCCGGCGCGGTGCTGGCGACCCTCGCGCACGCCGATTTGCGGCAGGCGGCGACGGGGACCTCCGACGCGACGCTGCGGGCGGCCGCGCGCCTCGCGACCGGCGATCTCGCCGGTGCGGCGGCCGGGTTGCCGGGCGTCGGTCGTGCGGCGCTGCTCGCGAGCTATGTGCATGCATTCGATCGGCTGCTGATCGGGCTCGCGGTCGTCACGGTGCTGTGTGCGGTGGTGGTGTTCGCGTTTCTCGGTGCACGGCCGGCAGTGGCGGAAGCGCGCGGCGATGACGGCGAACAGGCGCATACCGACGCGCGGGCGCGTCGCCGGACCGAACCGGCTTGTGCGGAGGCAAGCGGGCGGTGAGTGTGCGGTGAGCGGGCGCGTTTGCGCAAGCGGCCGCAGCGCCTCATCGGCTCATGCGCGCCCGCCTTGCCGCGACGACGGCATGGTGCGGCGACTCACGCCAGCACGAGCGGCGGCAATTCCGCATCGGCCCGCGCGTGCGCGCTTTCCACGTCAACGACCACATAACGCAGCGCATCCGGCCACAGCTGCGCGCGGCTTCCCGCGTCTTCGTCGATCGTCGCGCGCCCCTGCACGAGCCACGTCGTCTGCCGGACGAAATCGACGAACAGCAGCGCGATCGCCGGATTCACGAGCAGGTTGCCGATCGTGTTGAACAGGTTGTTGCCCGCGAAGTCGGGCAGCACGAGCGTGCGGCGATCGGGCAGGTCGACGAGCGGGGCGAACGAACCGTCCGCGCGCGGCTGCCGGCCGCGATACGAGCAGTCGGCGTCGCCCGCCGCGTTCGCGGTCGCGACGATCAGGAATGCCTGTTCATGGATGAACGCGACGACATCGTCGCTCAAGGGGCCCGGCTGGTTCATGGTTCGGTCGGCGCGTGGCCGATGCGTGCGGATCCGCGTTCCGCACGCAAGCGACATGCCATGCGGCGAGCGTGGCGCGCAGCGGTGCGTGCGCAGCTGCGCTGTGAAAAATCCGAACACCCGTCGTACCCGCTGTGCCGTCCCGGTGTTCAGAATCGGGACACTCGTGTTCGGTGCGCCGGCATCGCCCCCGGCGGGCGCCCGGACGCACCGCTCCTGTTCCGTTTTCGCCCGGTTTGGCACGCATGTTGCGTAAACCGTGCAGCGCGATCCAACCGGCGCTGCATTCACACAAGCACGATGAACAGGAGACATGTATGAACCCGTTTGACCTGAAACAACTGGGCCTCGACGTCGAATACCCGTACCGTCAGCAATACGACAACTACATCGGCGGCAAGTGGGTTCCGCCGGTGAAGGGCGAGTATTTCGAGAACGTGTCGCCGATCAACGGCAAGCCGTTCTGCCGCGTGCCGCGCTCCAGCGCCGACGACATCGAGGTCGCACTCGATGCCGCGCACGCCGCGCGCCGCAAGTGGGGCAAGACGTCGGTCACCGAGCGCGCGAACCTGCTGCTCGCCGCCGCCGACCGGATGGAAAAAAACCTGAAGCTGCTCGCGGTGGCCGAGACGATCGACAACGGCAAGCCGCTGCGCGAGACGATGGCGGCCGACCTGCCGCTCGCGATCGACCACTTCCGCTATTTCGCGGGCTGCATCCGCGCGCAGGAAGGCGGCATCTCCGAGATCGACGACAACACCGTCGCGTATCACTTCCACGAGCCGCTCGGCGTCGTCGGCCAGATCATCCCGTGGAACTTCCCGCTGCTGATGGCCGCGTGGAAGCTCGCACCGGCGCTCGCGGCCGGCTGCTGCGTGGTGATGAAGCCGGCCGAGCAGACGCCCGCGTCGGTGCTGGTGCTGATGGAGCTGATCGGCGACCTGTTCCCGGCCGGCACGATCAACATCGTCAGCGGTTTCGGCAAGGAAGCGGGCGAGGCGCTCGCGACCAGCAAGCGGATCGCGAAGATCGCGTTCACCGGTTCCACGCCGGTCGGCAAGCACATCCTGCGCGCGGCGGCCGAGAGCCTGATCCCGTCGACGGTCGAACTGGGCGGCAAGAGCCCGAACATCTTCTTCGCCGACGTGCTCGACCAGGACGACGCGTTCCTCGACAAGGCGCTCGAAGGCCTCGCGATGTTCGCGCTCAACCAGGGCGAAGTGTGCACGTGCCCGTCGCGGATCCTGATCCAGGAATCGATCTACGAACGCTTCATCGAGAAGGCCGTCGCGCGCGTCGAGCGCATCAAGGGCGGCCACCCGCTCGACCTGCAGACGATGATCGGCGCGCAGGCGTCGCAGCAGCAGCTCGACAAGATCCTGTCGTACATCGACATCGGCCGCGACGAAGGCGCGCAATGCCTGACGGGCGGCGAGCGCACGGCACCGGCCGCCGACCTCGGCACGGGCTATTACGTGAAGCCGACGATGCTGTTCGGCAACAACAAGATGCGCGTGTTCCAGGAAGAGATCTTCGGGCCGGTCGCGTCGGTGATGACGTTCAAGGACGAGCAGGAGGCGATCGAACTCGCGAACGACACGTTCTACGGGCTCGGCGCGGGCGTGTGGACGCGCAACGGTACGCGTGCGTACCGGATGGGCCGCGAGGTCGAGGCCGGCCGCGTGTGGACCAACTGCTACCACCTGTACCCGGCGCACGCGGCGTTCGGCGGCTACAAGCAGTCCGGCATCGGCCGCGAGACGCACAAGATGGCGCTGTCGAACTATCAGCAGACGAAGTGCCTGCTGGTCAGCTACCAGGCCGAGGCGCTCGGGTTCTTCTGATCGCCGCAGCAGGGGGCGAAGTGCCGGGGCCGGCCGGGCGGCAGCGCAACGCTGCCCGGTACGGCGGCCGGTGCCGGACGACGGCGACGCGTCCGGTGCCGGCTTGCCGTGGAAGGTGCGGCGGTCGGGCAGCTGGCTGTCCAGCCGCCGGGCGGCGTCCGCGGCGAGGCGGCAATGCGCTGGCGCCGGTTCGTCCGGCACTTCGCCGTTTTCGTGTTCCGACCTTCGATACGGGCGTCGGCATTCGCACGGGCCGGTGCGCGTTCGCGCCCGTATCGTGCCCGTATCGCACCCCGATGGCCCCGACGGAAACCAGCATGTCAGAACTGCCCGGATCCTATCCGCGTCACCCGGTGTTTCACGCGGGCGAGCTCGACGCGCATCACCGCTTCGGCGTCGCCGACGAAGCCGAGCGGATGAGCGACGTCGTGACGACGCGGCTGAGCATCGGTGTGCGCCAGTTCGTCGAATCGCAGCCGTTCATGTTCGTCGGCACGACGAGCGGCGGCCCGGCCCCGTCGCGCATGACCTGCGACATCGTGCAGGGCATGCGCGACGCGAACGGCGATCTATGGCCGGTCGTGCGCGTGATCGACACGAAGACGCTGCGCTTCGCGCTGCCGGCGCACGGCGGCCACCGGCTCGATGCGCTGGCGTGCGACGGCTGCGGCGTCGGGCTGCTGTTCATCGATTTCGTGCGCGGCATCCGCTACCGGATCAACGGCCGCGCGACGTTGCGCACCGATCTGCCGGAAGCGGACGCGGCGCCCTGGCCGGCGGGCAGTCCGATCGTCGAACTGGCGGTCGCGCAGGCGTACGGCAATTGCGGCACGCGGGTCGTGCGGTTGCGGCCGGGCGCGTAGCGCGTCGCCGAGCGGCCGGCGGCACGCATGCCGCACCCGCGCGGTGCGCGGCATGCCGCCTCCGGGTGCGCCCGCATGGCGCGCATCGGCCGCACGGCGTTGAATGACGGGCTTGTCGCCGGACAACGCGGATCGGCACGGGACTTGCGTGTTGGACGTGGTCCCGGGCGGGTGAGGAGAACATGATGGGTCAACGAGTGGAGTGCATGGCCGAGCCGACGGCCGAGGACACGCGGTGCAGCGCGCAGGGCGACGACGCGCTGGCCGGCCAGGCCGTGGTCAGCGTCGCGCACGACGCCGACGAGCAGGCGCGCAACCTGATCGGCTGGCGGCAGACCTACGACCAGCTCGCGGCCGGCCGCTTCGTCGGCACGCTGACCGAGCTGCCGCTCGACACGATGAAGCTGTTTCGCGAATCGACGAGCCACCTGCTGCGGCAGGCGTGCGAGGTGCGCGGCGACGCATACTGGTTCGGCATCCCGCTGACGAGCGACGGCACCGCGCGGGTCGATGCGTGCCGCATCGGCCCCGGCGCGCTCGCGTTCCGGCCCGGCAACGTCGAATTCGAATTGCTGACACCCGCGCAGTTCTCGATCTACGGCGTGGTCGTGCGCGGCGACGTGCTGCGCCGCTACGCGGAGGAAGTCGAACACCGTGCGCTCGACGAGCGGCTGTTCGCGCAGCGCGTGATCCAGATCGGCGATACGCGGCTCGCGCGCCTGTGCGCGCTGCTCGGCCGCCGCCTCGACGGCGCGGCGGCCGCGGGCGGGCCGCTGGCCGACGCGCAGCGCGACGACCTGCAGGCCGAGGTGCTGGCCGCGCTGTTCGACGCGTGCGCGCAACCGGCTGACGACGGCGCGGGCGGCGCCCCGTCGACACGGCGCTGGATTGTCGAGCAGGCGCGCGAGTACGTGCTCGCACACCGCACGCGCCCGGTCGGCGTGCCCGAGCTGTGCGAGCAGTTGCACGTGAGCCGGCGCACGCTGCAGTACTGTTTCCAGGACGTGCTCGGCATGGCGCCCGCGACCTATCTGCGCACGCTGCGGCTGAACGGCGCGCGGCGCGACCTGTGCGGGCGGGCGGCCGGTTCGGTGCAGGACGTCGCGGAGGCGTGGGGCTTCTGGCACCTGAGCCAGTTCGCGACCGACTATCGGCGGCTGTTCGGCAAGCGGCCGTCGGAGACGCTGCGCGAGCGGGCGGTGACGGTGGCGGCCGGGTGAGGCGGGCGGCGGCGCGCGGATGCCGCGGTGCGTCCGGTCATCCGGGCGACTCCCTTTTCTCCATCCCTAACCGGCGGTAGCCGCCGCTTCACGCGGCGCAGGCCACGGCAAGGCATCCCAGTCGATCGCCCGGTAAGCGGCTTCGACCGCCGCGAGGTCGTCCGGCCGCTCGCTGCGATGCAGCCCGTGCAAAGCGTCCGGCACATCGAGCGCGACCGGTACGCAGTGCGGATAGTCGCGCACGCGCAGCGCCGGGCCGATCGTCGTGAAACAGCCGAGCGTCGGCACGTCGAAACCGTCGGCGAGATGCAGCGCGGCCGTGTCGGGCGCAAACAGCACGCTCGCCCCCCTGACCCAGGCAATGAAGTGCGCGGTATCGGCCGCGTCGCCGCTCACGTCGACATAGGCCGGATGAGCGACGGGGCCGAAGCCGACTACCGGCAGCCCGTAACGCCGCGCGAGCCGCTCCACGAAAGCCGCGCGCAGCGCCGGCGGCACGCTGCGCACCGCAGTGCTCGCGCTCGGGCAGAACAGCACGTACGGCCGCCGCCATTCGGCCGGCAGGGGCAGCCGCGCGAGCCAGCGATTGCGCTTCGCGGCGGCCGGCACCGTGGCCGGATCCGTGCCGAGCGCGTCGAGGAAGAAGTCGATCATCGGCTGTCGCGCGAAAGCGGGCCAGTACAGGTGATTGCCGAGATCGATGCGCGGCGCGTGCTCGGGCAGTGCGTCGGCGGCGCACGGCAGCGCACGCGACGGCGCAACGACGTCGGCGGCGAGCGCATACAGCGCGGCGACGTAGCGCGGCGTGCGGGCCGGCCGGTAGAGCGTGAAGCGCAGGCCGGGATGCATCGCGCGCAGCGCGGCGAGCGCGGTCAGCCCGATCACCGAGTCGCCGAGCGCGACGCCCATTCCGTTGATCACGTACACGTCCGCCGTGCGGCCGTAGTCGAGCCGGAACGGCCGGTGGGCGGCGTGCAGCAGGCCGAGCGCCGGCGCGGCCGGCACGTGATCCTCCGCGGGGCCGCCGCCGTGCTCGAGGTCGTAGGGGGCGACGAGCGTGCCGTCGGGCGCGAGCAGCGTGCCCGGATACGTCAGCGTGTCGTCGCGCGACAGCGCGAGGCCGGCCGCAGCGGCGCGCATTTCCATGATCACGCGCCGCGCGCGCGGCGGCCCTGCTCGCGGATCTGCTCGAGCGTCGCGGCCGGCGTGCTGGCGTCCTGCGGGATGCGGATCTCGATCAGCGCCGGCAGCCCGCAGGTCAGTGCGCGCTCCAGTGCCGGCGCGAAGTCGGCGGTGCGCTCGACCGTCTCGCCATGCGCGCCGAACGCGCGCGCATACGCGGCGAAATCGGGGTTCGTGAGCCCGGTGCCGTGCACGCGCCCGGGATAGTTGCGCTCCTGATGCATGCGGATCGTGCCGAAATGCCCGTTGTTGACGACGATGGCGACGATGTTCAGCCCGTACTGCATCGCGGTCGCGAGTTCGTTGCCGGCCATCATGAAGCAGCCGTCGCCGGCGAGCGCGACGACGGCCCGCGACGGATACAGCGACTTCGCGGCGAGCGCGGCGGGCAGCCCGTAGCCCATCGCGCCGCTGGTCGGCGCGAGCTGCGAGCGAAAGTGCCGGTACGCGAAGTGGCGATGCAGCCAGATCGCGTAGTTGCCGGCGCCGTTGGTCAGGATCGCGTCGTGCGGCAGGCGCTCGCGCAACTGCACCATCACGTCGCCGAGCTGGACGTCGCCGGGCATCGGCAGCGGCGCGTGCCATTCGCGGTACGCGCGGTGCGCGTCGGCGGCCGTGCCGGCCCACGCGGGGTGCGCCGGCGGTTCGAGCGCCGCGAGCGGCGCCGCGATTTCCGGCATCCCGGACACGATCGGCAGGTCGGCCGCATACACGCGGCCGAGCTCGTCCGCGCCCTGGTGCACGTGGATCAGCGTCTGGCGCGTCTTCGGGATGTCGAGCAGCGTGTAGCCGCCCGTCGTCGCTTCGCCGAGACGCGGGCCGAGCACCAGCAGCAGGTCGGCGTCGCGGATCCGCTTGCCGAGCGCGGGATTGATCCCGAGGCCGACGTCGCCCGCGTAGTTCGGGTGCGCGTTGTCGAAGGTGTCCTGGAAGCGGAACGCGCACGCGACCGGCAGTTGCCAGCGCTCGACGAAGGTGCGCAGGTTCGCGCATGCGTCGGGCGTCCAGCCGCTGCCGCCGACGATCGCGAACGGCCGCTCGGCGCGCGCGAGCCGTTCGCGCAGCTCGTCGACCTGCGCGGCCGACGGCGACGCCGCGACGCGTTTCGCGGCCGGCACGACGGGCTGCGGCGCGCACGCGTCGGACAGCACGTCCTCGGGCAACGCGAGCACGACAGGGCCGGGCCGGCCGGACGTCGCGACGTGGAAGGCATGGCTCAGGTATTCGGGAATGCGGCGCGGGTCGTCGATCTGCGCGACCCATTTCGCCATCTGGCCGAACATCCGGCGGTAGTCGATTTCCTGGAAGGCTTCGCGGTCGAGGTGCTCGCGCGCGCACTGGCCGACGAACAGGATCATCGGCGTCGAATCCTGGAATGCGGTGTGCACGCCGATCGACGCGTGGGTCGCGCCGGGCCCGCGCGTGACGAACGCGATGCCGGGGCGGCCGGTCAGCTTGCCGACCGCTTCCGCCATGTTCGCGGCCGCCGCCTCGTGGCGGCAGACGACCGTCTGGATCCGCGCGGTGTCGTCCGCCAGCGCATCGAGTACGGCGAGGAAGCTCTCGCCCGGCACGCAGAACACGCGTTCGACGTGATTGGCGAGCAACGCATCGACGAGCAGTCGCGCGCCGGTGGTGGCGCGCGGCTCGAGATCCTTGGAATGCGACATGGGCTGCCGTCTCCCTGGGTAGCGGGATGTACAGATTACGCCTGTTGTCGGGGCGCCGGCACGCTGGCCGGTGAAAAGTGTCGGAACGCGCGAGCTCGGGGCGTGGATGTTGCACGTTCGCCGGTGCGGCTCGCCGAACGGCCAGCTTGTGCGCGCTGGGCCAAGAGTGAAAAGTGGACACGATGGGAGTCGGGATGAATGCTTATCCCGGCAGGGAAATCGAACCCCAAGCAATAATAAAGTGGGATGCCATTTAATAGTAAAATTTTGGCCAACCGATGGTTAACTGGATCGAGGATCACCATGGCCACCGAAACGATCGATCAAAAGACGCTGACGGAACTGGTCGAAGCCGGCGCCGTGCACGCGGCCCGTGTAGTTGGCTGCGGCAGCGGGTGGACGATCTCGGCTCGTTGCGGCACGAACGAACGCTTTCTGTCGGCCAAACGCGGCGACGTGCGGGTGTTTCGCCGCTTTGAAACGCTGGTCGGCTTTCTGCGCGACATCGGCATCAGCCGTTTCGATGTGGATGCGTCGGAGTTCGACCCGGATGCGGCCGGCCGGGCGACCCGGCCCGATCGGGCGGCCGCGATGAGGGCGGCACACGAGGCAGCGGCCCACGATCGCTGGTTTCGCGAGCAGGTGCAGCAGGCGCTGGACGATCCGCGCGCGTCGATTCCCGACGCGGAGGTGAGCGCCGACTTCGCGTCGCGCCGTGCGGCGCTGCGTGAACGGCTCGCGGGCAGGCGAGGGGATGCTTCTTGACCTTCGCGCTGCACTGGAATCCGAAGGCGTACGAGGATCGCGCCGTGATCATGGACTACATCGGCGAGGACGACCCGCAGGCCGCAATCGAACTCGACGAACTGCTGGAACAAAGGGCCGCCACGTTGCCGGCCCGTGCAGAGCCGTATCGGCAAGGGCGAGTGGCCGGCACGCGCGAACTGGTGGTCGCGCCGAACTACGTGCTCGTGTATCGCATCAGACCGGCTGAGGGGATCGTCGAGATCCTCCGCGTGCTGCATGCGCGACGGCAGTGGCCGTGATGCCCGATATCCGCAAGTCGGCGTCGAGCGGCGGATGAAGGATTTCAAGGGAACGCATGTTATGTACACACATGGATTTACATCGCAGACCGCATCGGATAAGGTACATCCCATGTACATCCATGCGGAGATCGACATGCACACGACGAAGGTATTTCGGAACGGCAACTCGCAGGCCGTGCGAATTCCTGCCGACCTCGCCTACGAGCGCAGCGATATCGAACTGGAAATCGAGCGTATCGGTGACGAAATCCGTATTCGACCGATACGGCGGCCGTTGACCCGCGTACTCGAGAAATTCGCGAAATTCGGGCCGGATTTCATGGCGGAAGGGCGCGGCGACCAGGAGCAGGCCGATCGCGAGGAGCTGTAATGCCGCGCTACATGCTCGACACCAACATGTGCATCTATCTGATGAAGAACCAGCCTGAGCAAGTCGCGAAACGATTTGCGCAGTGCTACACGGGAGATGTGGTGATGTCGGCGATCACGTATGCCGAGCTCGAGTCCGGCGTCGCCGCATGTGCGAATCCTGCGCGGGAGCGTCGCCATCTCGCCGCGCTGATCGACGATATCCCCGTTGCTCCGTTCGACGTCGCGGCGGCGCAAGCGTATGGTCCGGTCCGCGACGCAACCCGGGAGCGGAAGAAGGATCATCTCGACAAGCTGATCGCCGCGCATGCGGTGTCGCTCGACGTCGCGCTCGTGACCAACAACGAGCGGGATTTCGTCAGCTATCCGGGATTGCGGCTGGAGAACTGGCTGAACGATTGATGGCGGTGATTGTGTCCGACGGTCATGCGGGATATCGATCCACCCGCATGACCGCCGGACCCTGCATCAGCACTCGACGATATTCACCGCCAGCCCGCCGCGCGACGTTTCCTTGTACTTCGTCTTCATGTCGGCGCCCGTCTCGCGCATCGTCTTGATCACCGAGTCGAGCGACACGTAGTGCGAGCCGTCGCCGCGCAGCGCCATGCGCGCTGCATTGACGGCCTTCACCGACGCCATCGCGTTGCGCTCGATGCATGGGATCTGCACCATCCCGCCGACCGGGTCGCAGGTGAGGCCGAGGTTGTGCTCCATCCCGATCTCGGCCGCGTTCTCGACCTGGCGCGGCGTGCCGCCGAGCACGGCCGCGAGCGCGCCGGCCGCCATCGAGCACGCGACGCCCACTTCGCCCTGGCAGCCCACTTCCGCACCCGAAATCGACGCGTTGAGCTTATACAGGATGCCGATCGCGGCGGCGGTCAGCAGGAAGTCGATCACGCCCTGTTCGTTCGCGCCCGGCGTGAAGCGCGTGTAGTAGTGCAGCACGGCCGGGATGATGCCGGCCGCGCCGTTGGTCGGCGCGGTGACGACGCGGCCGCCGGCCGCGTTTTCCTCGTTGACCGCGATCGCATACAGGTTGATCCAGTCGACCATCGACAGCGGATCCTGCAGCGCACGCTCGGGATTGCCAGTCAGCGCGCGATACAGCTGCGGCGCACGGCGCTTGACCTGGAACGGGCCGGGCAGGTTGCCGTCGGCTTCCGGGTTGCCGATCCCGCAGCCGCGCGACACGCACGACTGCATCACGGCCCAGATCTTCAGCAGCCCGTCGCGCGTCTCTTCCTCGGTGTGCCACGCGCGCTCGTTTTCCCACATCAGCTGCGCGATCGACTTGCCGGTCGACTCGGTCAGCGCGAGCAGCTCGGCGCCGGTGCGGAACGGATGCGTCATCTGCTCGGCCGCGCTCAGCACCTTCGTGTTCGGCGCACCGGCCGTCACGACGAAGCCGCCGCCGACGGACAGGTAGGTGCGCTCGACCAGCACGTCGCCGTTCGCGTCGGACGCGCGCAGCTTCATGCCGTTCGGGTGTTCGGGCAGCGCCTGCCGGTAGAACGCGATGTTCTCCTTCAGCACGAACGGCACCGGATGCGTGCCGAGCAGCGCGAGCTTCTTCGACTTGCGGACATCTTCCAGACGCGCGTCGATCGTCTCGGGATCGACGGTGTCGGGCGCGTCGCCGAGCAGGCCGAGCATCACGCCGCGGTCGGTGCCGTGGCCCTTGCCGGTCGCGCCGAGCGAGCCGTACAGCTCGACCTTCACGCTGGCCGTCGCGTCGAGCATCCCGTCTCGCTCGAGGCCCTGCACGAACATCAGCGCCGCGCGCATCGGTCCGACCGTATGCGAACTGGACGGGCCGATGCCGATCTTGAAGAGGTCAAACACGCTGACTGCCATCTTGATACCTGCCTTGCTTTAAGAATAATGCTAGCGCGCCTGCAATGGCAGGCACGCGGCGAGCCATGCGGGCGGCATGGGGGAGAGTTGCCGCGCGACGCGCGCATAGCGCCCGTCGAGACGCGCGGCCAGATGAAAGAGTTCGGTGGCGTTTTTCGGGTCCCACTGCCCCGTATAACCCGGCAAGCCGGCCTCGCGGCGCTTCGCGTCGAACGGCACCGGCGAATTCACGAATTCCTCGTGCGTTTTCTCGCCGAGCGCGTACGGCACGAGCCAGTCGAGCGCGGCCGCGAGCGTCGCGCCGTTCGCGCCGCGCTCGCGCAGCCAGTTGCGGTTGAAGCGGCGCGCGGCGAGCGCGGCCGTCACCAGCGGTTGCAAGTCGTACACCGCGTAATGCAGCGCATCGCGTTCCTCGAAATCCCAGGTCTTGCCGTCCGGGCCGATGTTGTCGGCGAGATGCTCGACGAACAGCCGCTGCGCGGCGTTCATCATCTTGCGGTCGCCGAGCGTGAACGCGGACAGCGCGATCAGCTTGATCCGGTGGCTCTGCCAGTTGTTGCGCCAGGTGCCGGCGAGCGGGCGCTTCTGCGCGTCGATCTGCGCGACGTAACCGGCGCCGAGCTTCGCGATGAACGCCGCCGTCGCGTTACGCGTCTTGACCGGCAGCGCGCTCGCCGTCATGTCGTACGCGATGATCAGGCTGTCGAAGCGCGTCTCGTCGATCGGGTTGAAGCCCGGCTGATAGGTCGACACCCACGCGGACAGGAAGCGGTCGACGAGCTGCAGATAGCGCGGCGCGTTCGTCACGCGCCACGCGAGCGCGGCGTCGCGCATCAGCTCCATGTCCTTCAGCGCGTCGGCGCTCTGGTCGTAGATGCCTTCGTGCGGCAGCGTGCCCTCGGTGTGCACGCGCGCCATTGCCTTCGGCTGCTCGCCGATGCGCGCGTCGACGCTGCGGATCAGTGCCTGCACGCCCGGCTCGGCCTGCGTCGTCTCGCTCGCCTGCAACGCGGGCGCCGCGCAGAAATTCATCGCCGCGCGCGCGCTGCCGGCCGTGCCGAGGCCGGCGGCGGCCAACGACAGCGACGCGACGAGCAGCGGCACGACGCGGCGCGTGCGCGGCCGCTCCTGCGTGGCACCCTGGCCCGGAAACATCGGACGCACCATGCGGAACTCCTTGATTGGCTGGATCGCGTGTGATGTTAGCCGGATTGGCGGGCAAACGTGAATCGATCGGGCAGACGGCGGACGCAAAAACCGCACGCAACCGAGGGTTGCGTGCGGTGTGGTCACGGCCGGACTCCGGAGCGCGGCGAGCGTTATGCGTAGTCCGACACCGGCACGCACGAGCAGAACAGGTTGCGGTCGCCGTAGGCGTTGTCCGCACGGCCGACCGGCGGCCAGTACTTGTTCGTGCCGAGCGACGCGACCGGGTACGCCGCCTGCTCGCGCGAGTACGCGTGCGGCCATTCGTTCGCGGTGACGACGGCTGCCGTGTGCGGCGCGTGACGCAGCGGGTTGTCCTCGCGGTCGGCGCGGCCTTCCTCGACGGCACGGATTTCCTCGCGGATCGCGATCATCGCGGCGATGAAGCGGTCGAGTTCTTCCTGCGATTCCGATTCCGTCGGCTCGACCATCAGCGTGCCCGGCACCGGGAAGCTCATCGTCGGCGCATGGAAGCCGTAGTCCATCAGGCGCTTCGCGACGTCGTCGACGCTGATGCCGCTCGTTTCCTTGAGCGGACGCAGGTCGAGAATGCACTCGTGCGCGACCAGCCCGCCCGGGCCCGAATACAGCACCGGATAGTGCGGCGCGAGGCGCTTCGCGATGTAGTTCGCGTTGAGGATCGCGGTTTCCGTCGCGGCGGTCAGGTTCTTCGCGCCCATCATCGCGATGTACATCCACGAGATCGGCAGGATCGACGCCGAGCCGTACGGCGCGGCCGACACCGCGCCGATGCCGTCTTCCGCACGCGCGTAGCCGGTCGAACGCTGGTTCGGCAGGAACTTCGCGAGGTGCGCGCCGACCGCGACCGGGCCGACGCCCGGGCCGCCGCCGCCGTGCGGGATGCAGAAGGTCTTGTGCAGGTTCAGGTGCGACACGTCGCCGCCGAACTGGCCCGGCGCGGTCAGGCCGACCATCGCGTTCATGTTCGCGCCGTCGACGTACACCTGGCCGCCGTGCGCATGCACGATCTCGCAGATCTCGCGGACGTTCTGCTCGAACACGCCGTGCGTCGACGGATACGTGATCATGATCGCCGCGAGGTCGTTCGCGTGCTGCTTGGCCTTCGCCTTCAGGTCGGCGATGTCGACGTTGCCTTGCGCGTCGCACGCGACGACCACGACCTTCATGCCGGCCATGTGCGCCGACGCCGGGTTCGTGCCGTGCGCGGAGGCCGGGATCAGGCACACGTCGCGATGCGCTTCGCCGCGCGATGCGTGGTAAGCGTGGATGATCAAGAGGCCCGCGTATTCGCCCTGCGAGCCGGCGTTCGGCTGCAGCGACACGGCCGCATAGCCGGTCGCGGCGACGAGCATCTGCTCGAGCTGGTCGATCATCTCGCGGTAGCCGACGGTCTGCTCGGCCGGTGCGAACGGATGGATCCGGCCGAATTCGGGCCACGTGACCGGCAGCATTTCCGACGTCGCGTTCAGCTTCATCGTGCACGAACCGAGCGGGATCATCGAACGGTCGAGCGCGAGATCCTTGTCCGACAGGCTGCGCAGGTAGCGCAGCATTTCGGTTTCGGAATGGTGGCGGTTGAACACGTGGTGCGTCAGGTACGCGCTCGTGCGCTCGAGGCCGGCCGGCAGCACGGCGACGCCGCCGAGGCCCGCGTCCAGCGCGTCCACGGCCGGCGCGGTGCCGCCCGCGGCCTGCGCGAATACGGCAAGGAGATCGGCGAGGTCGTCGCGGGTCGTCGTTTCGTCGACCGACACGCCGACTTGCGTGTCGCTCACGCGACGCAGGTTGATGCGCTTGGCCTTCGCGAATTCGTGGACCTGCGCGGTGCGTGCGCCGGTATCGATCGTCAGCGTGTCGAAGAACGTGTCGTTGACGGTCGCGAAGCCGAGCTGCTTCACGCCGGCGGCGAACAGCGCGGCGATGCGGTTCACGCGCAGCGCGATCGTCTTCAGGCCGTGCGGGCCGTGGTAGACCGCGTACATGCTCGCCATGATCGCGAGCAGCGCCTGCGCGGTACACACGTTCGACGTCGCCTTCTCGCGGCGGATGTGCTGTTCGCGCGTCTGCAGCGCGAGGCGCAGCGCGGGCTTGCCCTGCGCGTCGACGGTCACGCCGACCAGGCGGCCCGGCATCTGGCGCTTGAATTCGTCACGCACGGCCATGTAAGCGGCGTGCGGGCCGCCGAAGCCCATCGGCACGCCGAAGCGCTGCGTGTTGCCGACCGCGACGTCCGCGCCCCATTCGCCGGGCGGCGTCAGCACGGTCAGTGCGAGCAGGTCGGCCGCGACGACCACATGGCCGCCGGCCGCGTGGATCGCTTCAGTGAGCGCGCGGTAGTCGCGCACGTCGCCGTACACGCCCGGGTACTGGAGCAGCACGCCGAACGCGTTCGCCTGCGCGGCGTCGGCCGCCGGGCCCGTCTTGACCTCGATGCCGATCGGCAGCGCGCGCGTGCGGATCACTTCGAGCGTCTGCGGCAGCACGTCGTCGGCGACGTAGAACACGTTCGACGCCGGCTTGCCGGTGCGCTGCAGCAGCGTCATCGCTTCGGCCGCGGCGGTTGCTTCGTCCAGCAGCGAGGCGTTCGAGATCGCGAGGCCCGTGAGGTCGGCGACCATCTGCTGGAAGTTCAGGAGCGCCTCGAGGCGACCCTGGGAAATTTCGGGCTGGTACGGCGTGTAGGCCGTGTACCACGCCGGGTTTTCGAGCACGTTGCGCAGGATCACGGCCGGCGTGTGCGAGTCGTAATAGCCCTGGCCGATATACGAGCGGAACACCTGGTTCTTGTCCGCGAGGGCGCGCAGCGCGGCGAGGGCTTCGGCCTCGCTCTTCGGTTGCGCGAACGGGCCGAGCGGCAGCGTTTCGGCGCGGCGGATCGAGGCCGGGATCACGGCGTCGATCAGGGCGGCGCGCGACGCGAAGCCGAGCGTGTCGAGCATGGCCTGCTGGCTGGCGGCATCGGGGCCGATGTGGCGTTCTGCGAACGCGTCGTGCGTTTCGAGCGCGGCGAGCGAGAGGGGCGTGCGGTTCATCAGGCGGTCCGGGTGTTCGAGCTTCATGGCGTGACTCTGGTCCCGCGCGGGCCGAGGCCGGCCCCGCGCGGTTCGGGTAAGGAAAATTAGTCGATCAGCTTGCTGTAGGCGTCAGCGTCGATCAGCTTGTCGGTCGACGCGCCGGCCGCGAGCTTGATCTTGAAGAGCCACACGCCGTATGCGTCGCTGTTCACTTCTTCCGGCGAGTCGGCGGCTTCTTCGTTGATGGCGACGACTTCGCCGGACACCGGCGAGTAGATGTCGGATGCCGCCTTCACCGATTCGACGACGCCGACGGCGTCGCCCGCGTTCACCGACTTGCCGACTTGCGGCAGCTCGAGGAAGACGATGTCGCCGAGCGTGCTCTGCGCGTGATCGGTGATGCCGACCGTCAGCGTGCCGTCGGCTTCGGTGCGGACCCACTCGTGTTCGTCGGTGTACTTCAGATCGGCCGGGACGTTGCTCATCGGATGCTCCTGGATAAAAGGGTGTGTTCGTTATGCTGGCGCGCCGCCGGGGCGCGCCGGGTGTGGTTGCGCCGGGCGCCATTTCCCGGCTTCGCGGCAGGCGGCCTCCCGGTCGCCTCCCGGTCGTTACGCAGCGAGGACCTTGCCGTTGCGCACGAACGGCAGTTTTACCACGCGCGCGGGAAGTTGCTTGTCTCGAATCTGCACATGGACCGTGTCGCCGACCTGGACGGCCGCCGGCACGCGCGCGAACGCGATCGACTCCTGCATCGATGGCGAGAACGTGCCGCTCGTGATCTCGCCTTCGCCGTGCGGCGTGACGACCTTCTGGTGCGCGCGCAGCACGCCGCCCGCCTTGCCGTTTTCCTTCTGCAGGATCAGGCCGACGAACGCGGCGCGCGTGCCGTTTGCCTCGAGTGCGGCGCGGCCGACGAACTCGCGCGGCGCCGACAGGTCGACCGTCCACGCGAGGCCCGCGTCGAGCGGCGACACGGTGTCGTCCATGTCCTGGCCGTACAGGTTCATGCCGGCCTCGAGGCGCAGCGTGTCGCGCGCGCCAAGCCCGCACGGGCGCACGCCGTTTTGCTGGAGCGCGTTCCACAGCGCTTCGACGTGCACGGCCGGGACGATCACCTCGAAGCCGTCTTCGCCCGTGTAGCCGGTGCGCGCGACGGTGAGGTCGCCGAACGGCGTGCCGGCGACCTGCGCGGCGTTGAACGGCTTCAGCTCGCTGGTCGCGGCGCGCGCGGCGGGCACCGTCGTCCAGACCTTTTCACGGGCGTTCGGGCCCTGAACGGCGACGATCGCGAAATCGCGGCGCGGCGCGATGGTCAGGCCGTAGCCGCCTTGTTCGTTGAGCTGGTTGAACCACGCGATGTCCTTCTCGGCCGTGCCGGCGTTGACGACGACGCGGAAGAAGTCTTCGGTGAAGTAATAGACGATCAGGTCGTCGATGACGCCGCCCTGCGGATTGAGCAGGCACGAGTAGAGCGCCTTGCCGGGGATCTTGAGCTTGCCGACGTTGTTCGCGATCGCGTGCTCGAAGAACGCGCGCACGCGGCTGCCGGTGAAATCGACGACGCACATGTGCGACACGTCGAACATGCCGGCGTCGGTGCGCACGGCTTCGTGTTCTTCGATCTGCGAGCCGTAGTTGACGGGCATGTCCCAGCCGCCGAAGTCGACCATGCGGGCATTGAGCGCGCGGTGCGCGGCGTTGAGCGGGGTTTGATTCAGTGCAGTCATCGAGGCCTCAGGCAAGGCGCTTGCGCGCGGGTCAGAACGGCCATGTGCCGACCGTCGCGGCCTTGGGGCCTGCGAAACGATCCGGTACATGCCCCTCTGTCCTCGATACCTGAGAGATTGCGCCGCGGCCACGAGCCGGCGAACGCGCGCCCCTTCGGTGGGCAGCCTGCCCGCGCAGCCAATGTGCTGCGGGCTACTGCCGCTCTCCAGAGTGCGGGGAGTGCGGCCCGCGCAATGCGCGGACGGGATTCCCCGACGCGGTCGGTCCTTTTGCCTGAGAGTTTGCGGGTGTGCCCCTTCGGCGGCGCGACCGGCGTTGCTGCTACGCGGTCACACGCTCTCCCGACGCGTGCGGGCGACTGTACGCGAGCGGGTGGGCATTGTCAATTTGAGCAAAAGAATGTCGCTTCGCGACAAGCGGCGGCGTGCGGCGCCGCCGCTTCTGCCGGCACCGGCGGGCGCCGGCATGGCCGGGATTACTCGCCGATCGCGCGCGCGGCCGTGTCGAGTTCCTGGTTCAGCACGCGCTGCTCGTCGCCGGACAGGCCGCCGTTGTGCTGGCCCGACATGTCGTTCGCTTCCTGGCGGATCACGTCGAGGCGGTGGTGCAGCTGCGCGCCGTACGGCGGCGGGTAGTAGCCGCCGTTCACGCGCGCGTCGATGCGCCGGTGCAGGTTGTCGATCCGGCCCTGGACCTCCTGCAGGCGATCGTTCGCGACGACCTGCGGATTCGGCCGCGGCGGGGGCGGGGGCGCCTGTCGGGCCGGCCGCTGCGGCTGCACGACGCAGGCCGCGAGCGAGGAAACCAGGACGCAGCATGCCGCTGCGCGAATCAACCGTTGCATCACATTCTCCTGACGGTTTGGTGTCGGATCGACTTTTTGAGAAACGCGTCAGACCGGACGACCGCTGACTTTCGTTCCCGCACCATTTGTAACGGAATGTTCGGGAACGTGGCGCCGTGGCGGCTGACGCGTGACCGCTGCCGGGGGCGGCGCGCGGTGGCGGCTGCGGCCGGGGCGACGACGACCCGGCCGGCGGCCGTCAGACGGTGCGACGCACGAACGGTACCCGGCGGCCTTCGTGCTCGCTCTGCGCGGCGAGCTCGATGATCGTCATCACGTCGACGGCGTCCTGCGGCGTGACCGGGAACGGCGCGCCGTCGTGGACCGACGCGGCGAGCGCGCGATAGAACTCCGCGTACTGCCCGTCGAGCGTCGGCACCGGCCGCTCGACCTCGACCTCGCCGTCGAGCACGCGCAGCACGCCGGGCGGGTTGCCGCCGCCGAACTCGACGTGATCCGGCGTGAGGCCGGCCTTCAACTGCTCTTCCTGCGTGTCGAGCCCGAACTTCTGGTAGCTGCCGCGCGTGCCGTGCAGCGTGAAGCGCGCGGGCTCGATCGCCGACAGCGCGCTCGCATGCAGCGCGACGTCCTTGTCCGGATAGCCGAGCAGCAGGTGCACGAAATCGGGCGCCGTGCCGTTGTCGCGGCGTGTCTTGACCGTGGCGCTGACCGTTTCCGGCAGCCCGAACAGCGCGAGCGCCTGATCGATCAGGTGCGGGCCGAGATCGAGCAGCAGGCCGCCGCCGCGTGCGGGCTCCTCGCGCCAGCGCGTGCGCGGCGTCGGCCGGAAGCGGTCGAAGTGCGACGCGAAATAGGTGAGCCGGCCGAGTTCGCCGGATTCGACGATGCGGCGCACGGTGAGGAAGTCGCCGTCCCAGCGGCGGTTGTGGAACGGTGCGAACAGGCGGCTGCGCGCATTCGCGAGCCGCGCGAGCGCGAGCGCTTCGTCGGCCGTGAGCGTGACGGGCTTGTCGACGACGACGTGGCGGCCGGCCTGGAGCACCTGGCGCGCGAGCGCGAAGTGCGTGTCGTTCGGCGTGGCGATCACCACGCAGTCGATATCGTCGAGGCCGAGCAGCGTGTCGAGATCGGGGACGATGCGGGCGCCCGGAAAGGCAGCGCGCGCGCGATCGGGTTGCCCCGTCGCGATCGCGGCGACCTCGGTGCGGCCGCTCGTGGCGATCACGGGCGCGTGGAACGTCGCGCCGGCGAAACCGAAACCCATCAAACCAATCCTGAGCAATGACGACATGGCAATCCCTGGCTGCGTACGAAACGAAAAGAGGGCGCGCCGCTGGGGCGCGAGGACGACCGGCTATTTTGGCATGGCGCGGCGGCGCACACCGACGCGCTCGGCAAAATGCCCGGCAGGACACGGCATGCGCGCGGCCGCAGCCGGCAATATGCGTCGGACCGCCGGGCGCTGCGCGCATCGACCCCGCGGGCGGCGTTGGGGCGCGTCCCGCCGCGGGCTTCCCACCGCGACGGCCGCCCATTGTGACCGATCGGGCCGTGGATGGGGCCGGATTGGCCGTCCGGACGAGGATCGGCGAGGACTGGATAAAGAACCCGACAAGAAGGCGAAACGGCAGCTTGCCCGCACGAAAAGCCGGCACACGCCCGCCCGAGAAACGACCGCCTGCCCGCCCGGCCCCGTCCGGCGGCGCTCCCGAAAAGCGCGTCGCCGACGTGTTAACATGCGCGTCCTGCCCCGCGTGTCCGCCTGCATTCCAGGCCCGTCGCGCGCGGCATCCTCCCGGCGTTCGCCGTCAACCGCAACATCATCCGCCATCATGTCCGCAGGCCTCAACTCCGCTCAGAACGAAGCGGTGCGCTACCTCGACGGTCCCTGCCTCGTGCTCGCCGGCGCGGGCAGCGGCAAGACCCGCGTGATCACGCAGAAGATCGCGCACCTGATCGAAGCGAAAGGCTTCGAGCCGCGCCACATCGCGGCCGTCACGTTCACGAACAAGGCCGCCGCCGAAATGCGCGAGCGCGTGTCGAAGCTGCTCGAGGGCAAGACGCTCACCACGCCCGGCAAGGAAGGCCGCAAGGTGCCCGTCAACCAGCTCACCGTGTGTACGTTCCACTCGCTCGGCGTGCAGATCCTGCGCCAGGAGGCCGAGCACGTCGGCCTGAAGCCGCAGTTCTCGATCATGGATTCGGACGACTGCTTCGGGATGATCCAGGAGCAGATCGGCACCACCGACAAGGGCCTGATCCGCAAGATCCAGAGCACCATCTCGCTGTGGAAGAACGGCCTGATCATGCCCGAGGAGGCGATGACGATCGCGGCCAACGAGGACGAGCACCAGGCGGCGCTGGTCTACCGCAACTACGTCGCGACGCTGCATGCATACCAGGCGGTCGACTTCGACGACCTGATCCGCCTGCCGGCCGAGCTGTTCGCGAAGAACGAGCAGGTGCGCGACCGCTGGCAGAACAAGCTGCGCTACCTGCTGATCGACGAATACCAGGACACCAACGCGTGCCAGTACGAGCTGCTGAAGCTGCTCGCCGGCACGCGCGCCGCGTTCACGGCGGTGGGCGACGACGACCAGGCGATCTACGGCTGGCGCGGCGCTACGCTCGAGAACCTCGCGCAGCTCGGCAAGGATTTCCCGAAGCTGCACGTGATCAAGCTCGAGCAGAACTACCGGTCGACGGTGCGGATCCTGACCGCTGCCAACAACGTGATCGCGAACAACCCGAAGCTGTTCGAGAAGAAGCTGTGGTCCGAGCACGGGATGGGCGACTCCATCACCGTCACGCCGTGCAACGACGAGGAGCATGAGGCCGAATCGGTCGTGTTCCGGCTGTCCGCGCACAAGTTCGAGCGGCGCGCGCAGTTCCGCGACTACGCGATCCTGTATCGCGGCAACTTCCAGGCGCGAATCTTCGAGCAGGTGCTGCGGCGCGAGCGGATTCCATACGTGCTGTCGGGCGGCCAGTCGTTCTTCGACAAGGCCGAGATCAAGGACCTGTGCGCGTACCTGCGGCTGATTGCGAACGCCGACGACGATCCCGCGTTCATCCGCGCGGTCACGACGCCGCGCCGCGGCATCGGCAACACGACGCTCGAGGCGCTCGGCTCGTTCGCGGGCCAGGCGAAGGTGTCGCTGTTCGAGGCCGTGTACATGGGCGGGATCGAGGCGCGGCTGTCCGCGCGGCAGGTCGAGCCGCTCAGGATGTTCTGCGACTTCATTCAGCGCCTGACCGATCGCGCGGACAAGGAGCCCGCGACCGTCGTGCTCGACGACATGATGGAGGCCATTCACTACGAGGCCTACCTGTACGATGCGTTCGACGAGCGGCAGGCGCAGTCGAAGTGGCAGAACGTGCTCGAATTCCTCGAATGGCTGAAGCGCAAGGGCACCAAGCCCGAGACCGAAGCCGTCGACGGCGAGGCCGACGGCTTCCACAACGCGGACGGGCTTGCGGATACCGGCAAGAACCTGCTCGGCCTGATCCAGACCGTCGCGCTGATGTCGATGCTCGAAGGCAAGGACGAGGATCCGGACGCCGTGCGGCTGTCGACCGTCCATGCGTCGAAGGGGCTCGAGTATCCGCACGTGTTCCTGGTCGGCGTCGAGGAGGGCATCATGCCGCACCGCGGCGGCAGCGAGGACGACGGCCCGATCGACAACGAGCGGATCGAGGAGGAGCGCCGCCTGATGTACGTCGCGATCACGCGCGCGCAGCGCAGTCTGCACCTGAACTGGTGCAAGAAGCGCAAGCGGGCGCGCGAGACGGTCGTGTGCGAGCCGTCGCGCTTCATTCCCGAGATGGGGCTCGACGAAGCGCCGCCGCCGACGCCGGAGGAAGCGCCGATGACGCCGAAGGACCGGCTCGCGAGCCTGAAGGCGCTGTTGCAGAAGTGAGGCGGTGCGCTTCGGCGCACGGACGCCGCGGCGATCCGGATAAACGAAACCCCCGCGATGTGTGTGCGCCGCGGGGGTTTTTTCTGGCCGGCAGGCGTTACTTCGACGCGTTGACCATGTAGTCGACGGCCGCCTTCACGTCGGCGTCGGACGCGCTCGACCCACCCTTCGGCGGCATCGCGCCCTTGCCGTGCAGCGCGTAGTTGTAGACGGTATCCATCGAGTCCTTCAGGCGCGGCGCCCAGTCTTCCTTGCTGCCGAACTTCGGCGCGCCGAGCACGCCGGCCGCGTGGCACGCCTGGCAGACCTGCGTGTACAGCGCCTTGCCGGCGGAGGCGGCGTCGGCGCTGGCCGGCGCGGCCGCGGGCTTTTCGCCGGCCTGCGGAATCGCGGCGATCGCGGCCATTGCAGCGGCGGCCTGCGCGTTCGATGCGTCGGCGCCCGAAGCGCCTGCCGCACCCGCCGCGCCGCTCGCCGCCGGTGCCGCATTGGCGGCCGGGGCAGCCGGTTCGGGGAAGTTCGCGCCGTCGTTGTTCGCCATGTAGACGATCGCACGCGCGATTTCATAGTCGCTGACGTCGTCGGGGCTCGTGCCGCCGCGCGGCGGCATCGCGCCCTTGCCCGACAGCGCCGTTTTCAGCAGCGTGTCGAAGCCCTGCGAGATGCGCGGTGCCCAGTCGTCCTTGTTGCCGAACTTCGGCGCGCCCGCGGCGCCCGTGCCGTGACAGGTCACGCACACGGCCTTGTAGACTTCCTCGCCGGTCTTGTACGTGCGGGGCGCATTGGCGTCCTTCACTTCGACTTTCGCGAGCGGTGCGATCCGCGCGGCGACCTGTTCGTCGGATAGCGCATCCGTGCCCGCGCCCGAACGGAACGCATGGTTGGCATAAGTGGCAAACAGGACGATCAGGGCGATCGGAATCGCGAATGAGGCGATGACGACGGCAATCAGCTGCCCGGGGGTTTTGACGGGAGATTCGTGGGGTGCTTCGCTCATGCTTGCCTCGTCTCCGTGATTAGGAATTGTGAGCGCGGTGCAACGGCAAAATGGCTGGCGATCCAATGAGTCCGGACGATTATAGACGGAACGTTTACATCACGGCGAGCGGCGCGAAGGCGCGTGTTTACCCGCACGAATTGCGGGCCTGACGGGGTTTCGGCGGGCAAGGTGGACGCGTTTTGGGAAACCGGGTATCCTTGCGGTCTTGTCAATGGTGGGCGGCCAGTTTATTGGGGTCGTTTCACTGTCGTCACTGTCATATGCGCCCGTAGCTCAATGGATAGAGTACTGCCCTCCGAAGGCAGGGGTTGCTGGTTCGATCCCAGCCGGGCGCGCCAAGCCTGATCGAGCATTCTTCGTATCGATTCCCTTTTTTTGATCGTTCATCTCGCGTGCCTAACCAGGGCAACGTGAGGGCAACGCGCGCCGGTTGGCTCGGGCATCGACAGCGCGCGAGTCACTGATACGGCAGCTTGCGCCGCGCCGCTAGCCCGTGCGCGAGCGATCCAGACGCTTCCGCCGCTTCACTTCAACGCAAGCCCATTGCGCGCGCAGCCACCCGCCGACGCCGGGTGCGAAATGGCCGTCACGCGCTCGTGAAATCTTTCAGAACGCATTCAAATCCTGCCGCTGCATCGGCAGCGTCTCGCGCATGTCCCGGTGACATGCGATCGATCGCCCGATCTATCTAAAGTTTGTCGCTCCATGGTCGTTAATCAGTCGGGTGCAGGATAGGGCCAAATCAAAGTAAAGCGTCGGCTGACGGGGGGCAGTCTCGGACATGCCGCTTCTGAACAACGAACTTGGAAAGGATGAAGCATGACTTCGATCGTAACGGGCATGTCTACGGCGCAAATCGCGGCGCTTACGACGGCGCAGGCGCACGCGCTTACAGGGACTGACATCGGTGCAATGACGACGGACCAGGTCAAGGCGCTGACGACCGACTCGGTGGCTGCGCTGACCACGTCGGCAGTCGTCAGCCTCAGCACGACGGCTGTCGCGATTCTCAGCTCCGACCAGCTCGGCTCGCTGAATACGGCGGACATTGCCGCGCTCAAGACGAACCAGATTGCAGCACTCACGTCCGATCAACTCTCGAAGCTGAGCGCGCCCCAGGCCGGTGCGCTGTCGAGCGCTCAAGTGGCGGCGCTGACGACCAGCCAGGCACAGAACGGCCTCACGACGGACCAGATTCACGCGCTGACGACGGCGCAGGCCGCTGCCTTGTCGACGGCCGACGTCGCGGTGCTGACGACGGCGCAAGTCACGGCGCTGACGACGGCCGATGTCGCGGCGCTGAAGACGAACCAGGTCGCTGCGTTGACGACGACGCAGGTGCAGAAACTGACGACCGATCAGGTCAAGGCGCTGACGACCGCGCAGGCGGCCTCGCTGACGACGGCGCAAGTGGCGGCGCTGACGACCGATCAGGTGAATGCGCTGACGACGGCCGCGTTCGCGGCGCTGAAGCCGACGCAGGTCGCGGCACTGACGACGGCGCAGATCGCCAATCTGAGCGCGGCGCAGGAAGGTGCGCTGACGAGCGCGCAGGTGGCGGCGCTGACGACGAATCAGGTGCAGAACGGCCTGACGACCGACCAGGTCAAGGCGCTGACGACGGCGCAGGCCGCGGCGTTGACGACGGCGCAGGTCGCCGCGCTGACGACGGCGCAGTCGAGCGCGCTGACGACGGCCGATGTGGTCGCGTTGAAAGCGACTCAGATTGCGGCGCTGACGACGGCCCAGGTGCAGAACCTGACGACCGCTCAGGCTGCGGCGCTGACGAGCACGCAAATCGCCGCGCTGACGACGGCGCAGGTGCAGAACGGCCTGTCGACCGATCAGGTCAAGGCGCTGACGACGGCGCAGGCGTCGGCCATGACGACGGCGCAGATCGCGGCGCTGAGCACGGACCAGGTGAACGCACTGACGACGGCCGCATTCGCCGCGCT
Source organism: Burkholderia sp. BCC1996 (assembly GCF_905339955.1). Lineage (NCBI taxonomy): Bacteria > Pseudomonadati > Pseudomonadota > Betaproteobacteria > Burkholderiales > Burkholderiaceae > Burkholderia > Burkholderia sp. BCC1996. The sequence continues at coordinate 99,765 of NZ_CAJPHM010000022.1, read as the reverse complement.
GAAGCCGACGCAGGTGGCGGCACTGACGACGACGCAGATCACCAACCTGAGCGCGGCGCAGGAAGGCGCGCTGACGACCGCCCAGGTCGCGGCATTGACGACCGCGCAGGTGAAAAACGGCTTGACGACCGATCAGGTCAAGGCGCTGACGACCGCGCAAGCCGCGGCGCTGACGGCGGCTGACGTGACGGCGTTGTCCACCGCGCAAGCGACTGCACTGACGACGTCCGCCGTGGCGGCGCTGAAGACGGGCCAGATTGTGGCGCTGACGACGGCCCAGGTGCAGAACCTGACGACCGATCAGGTCAAGGCGCTGACGACCGCGCAGGCGCAGTCGTTGACGACGGCGCAAGTGGCGGCGCTGACGACGGACCAGGTGAACGCGCTGACGACGGCCGCGTTCGCGGCGCTCAAGCCGACACAGGTCGCGGCGCTGACGACGGCGCAGATCACCAATCTGAGCGCGGCGCAGGAAGGTGCATTGACGACCGCGCAGGTGGCCGCGCTGACGACGAGTCAGGTGCAGAACGGCCTGACGACCGATCAGGTCAAGGCGCTGACGACCGCGCAGGCCGCGGCGCTGACGGCCGCTGACGTAACGGCGCTGTCGACGGCGCAAGTCACGGCGCTGTCGACGGCGAACATCGCGGCGCTGAAAACGCCCCAGATCGTCGCGCTGACGACGACGCAGGTGCAGAACCTGACGACCGATCAGGTCAAGGCGCTGACGACCGCGCAGGCGGGCGCGCTGACGACGGCGCAAGTCGCGGCGCTGACGACCGACCAGGTGAACGCGCTGACGACGGCCGCCTTCGCGGCGCTGAAGCCGACGCAGGTCGCGGCACTGACGACGGCGCAGATCGCCAATCTGAGCGCGGCGCAGGAAGGTGCGCTGACGAGCGCGCAGGTGGCGGCGCTGACGACGGCTCAGGTGCAGAACGGCCTGTCGAGCGATCAGGTCAAGGCGCTGACGACGGGGCAGGCAGCGGCACTGACGGCGGCTGACGTCGCGGCGTTGACGACCGCGCAGGCGTCGGCGTTGACGACGGCCGACGTCGCGGCGCTGAAGGCGACGCAGATCGCAGCGTTGACGACGACGCAGGTGCAGAACCTGACGACCGACCAGGTCAAGGCACTGACGAGCGCGCAGGTGACGTCGCTGACGACCGATCAGGTCAAGTCGCTGACGACCGATCAGGTGAACGCGCTGACGACGGCCGCCTTCGCGGCGCTGAAGCCGACGCAGGTCGCGGCACTGACGACGGCGCAGATCGCCAACCTGAGCACGGCGCAGGCCGGCGCGCTGACGACCGCACAAGTGGCAGCGTTGACGACGAATCAGGTGCAGAACGGCCTGACGACCGACCAGGTCAAGGCGCTGACGACCGCGCAGGCGGCCGCGTTGACGACGGCCGACGTCGTGGCGCTGACGACGGCGCAATCGAGCGCGCTGACGACGGCTGATGTGGCCGCGCTGAAGACGAATCAGGTTGCGGCACTGCGCACGGATCAGCTGCAGAACCTGACGACGGCTCAGGCGGCAGCACTGAGCTACACGCAGATCGCATCGCTGACGACGGCCCAGGTACAGAACGGCCTGTCGACCGATCAGGTCAAGGCGCTGACGACGGGGCAGGCAGCGGCACTGACGGCGGCTGACGTCGCGGCGCTGACGACCGCGCAGGCGTCGGCGTTGACGACGGCCGACGTCGCGGCGCTGAAGGCGACGCAGATCGCAGCGTTGACGACGACGCAGGTGCAGAACCTGACGACCGACCAGGTCAAAGCACTGACGAGCGCGCAGGTGACGTCGCTGACGACCGATCAGGTCAAGTCGCTGACGACCGACCAGGTGAACGCGCTGACGACGGCCGCCTTCGCGGCGCTGAAGCCGACGCAGGTCGCGGCACTGACGACGGCGCAGATCGCCAACCTGAGCACGGCGCAGGCCGGCGCGCTGACGACCGCACAAGTGGCAGCGTTGACGACGAATCAGGTGCAGAACGGCCTGACGACCGACCAGGTCAAGGCGCTGACGACCGCGCAGGCGGCCGCGTTGACGACGGCCGACGTCGTGGCGCTGACGACGGCGCAATCGAGCGCGCTGACGACGGCTGATGTGGCCGCGCTGAAGACGAATCAGGTTGCGGCACTGCGCACGGATCAGCTGCAGAACCTGACGACGGCTCAGGCGGCAGCACTGAGCTACACGCAGATCGCGTCCCTGACGACGGCCCAGGTACAGAACGGCCTGTCGACCGATCAGGTCAAGGCGCTGACGACGGGGCAGGTGGCGGCACTGACGACGGCTGATCTCGCGGCGCTGACGACGACGCAGACCGCGGCGCTGTCCACGGCGTCGATCGTGGCGTTGAAGACGAGCCAGGTGATTGCGCTGACGACGGCTCAGGTGCATAACCTGACGACCGATCAGGTGGCTGCGTTCACGACGACCCAGGTGCATGCGCTGACGTCGGCGCAGGTGGGGGCAATGACGACCGATCAGATCCAGCAGCTCCACTTCTGATCAGTCGCGTTGCATGGCGCCGGGGTTCCCGGCGCCATCCCGCCTCGCCGGCATCGGGCAAGGCGTGAGTACTGGCAGGTTAAACTGCCGGCCACGCGTGACGTGGCGGCAGCCGCGCGTCACGGGCAGGCGAGGAGGCGGCGCGCCGTCGTGCCCGCGCGGCGGCTGACGGGCAGCCGTCCGGCGGACTGCCGTACTTTACGGTATTGCGTATGAGTGAAGTCATGGTTTCGTCTGAAGAAAATTTTGCTGCCGATCTTCTGCTCGCGTGGCACGGCAAGATCGACATGACGGGTCTCTTCGAGCGCGCGGGCGCGCTCGAAGCGAACCGGCAGTTCGAGCTGGCGGCGGTCCTTTACCGGACCTGGCTCGAGCGCAACGTCGCGCCGTTCAATCATTTCGTGTACTTCAACCTTGGCGTCGCGCTTTTCAACGCCAATGACATCGAGGCCGCGAAAAAGGCACACTACACGGCCATCGAACTCGCGCCCGATTTCATTCATCCGCATTTCAATCTGGGTGTCATGTGCGAGCGCATCAACGAGCTCGACACGGCGATCGCGGAATGGACGTGGGTCGTGGAGCACGCGTCGGCTGATCATCCCGAGCAACGGCCGCTGCGGCTGTCCGCGCTCAACAACCTCGGGCGCGTCCATGAAAACCAGCGGCGTTACGCCGATGCGCTGGCGTGCCTGACGGAAAGTTTGCGGATGGAGCCGAACCAGCCGGACGTGCTGCACCACTGGGTGTTCCTGCGGGGCAAGCAGTGCGAGTGGCCCGTGTTTGCGCCCGTCGAGGGCGTCGATCCGGACCTCATGCGACAGTCGACTTCCGCGCTGGCGATGATCAGCCAGTCGGACGATCCGGCGGAGCAATTGTCGGCGGCCCGGCATTACGTCGACACCAAGATCAACGTCGACGTGCCCGCATTGTCCGGCAAGAAGGCATACGGTCACGAGAAGATCAGGATCGCGTATCTTTCGTCGGATTTCTGTCTGCATCCCGTTTCGATGCTCACGGCCGAGCTGTTCGAATTGCACGACCGGCGGCGTTTCGAGGTGTACGGCTATTGCTGGTCGCGCGATGACGGCTCCGCGCTGCGCAAGCGGATTATCCAGTCGATGGATCATTTCCATCGCATCGACGCGATGAGCGACGAGGCCGCCGCTCAGCTGATCCGTGAACACGAGATCGACATCGTCGTTGACCTGCACGGGCAGACGCTCGGCGCACGCACGGACTTGCTTGCCTATCGGCCGGCGCCTATCCAGATCACGTATCTGGGCTTGCCGGCCACGACCGGCCTGCCGTACATCGATTATGTGATCGCCGACCGGTTCCTGATTCCGGAAGCGTACGCGCACTTCTACTCGGAGAAGCCGCTGTACATGCCGGACATCTACCAGGTCAGCGATCGCAAGCGGGTCAGTGCGCCGGCGCCGTCGCGCGCAAGCTGCGGCCTGCCGGAAGACGGCTTCGTCTTTTGTTCGTTCAACAACAATTACAAGTTCACGCCCGAGGTGTTCGGCGCCTGGATGCGGATCCTGCAGCGGGTGCCGGCAAGCGTGCTCTGGTTGCTTGCCGACAATCCATGGGCCGAAGCCAATCTGCGAAAGGAAGCGGCCAGGCACGGCATCGACGGCGGACGCCTCGTGTTTGCGTCTCGCGTCTCGCCCGAGAATTATCTTGCCCGGTTTGCGGTCGCGGATCTGTTCCTCGATTCCTTCCCGTTCAACGCCGGCACGACGGCGAACGACGCGCTCTGGATGGGGCTGCCGGTTCTGACACTCTCGGGCAGGAGCTTCGCATCGCGGATGGCGGGTGCGATGTTGTCCGCCGCGGGCATCGAGGAATTGATCACCTACGATCTGCACGCATACGAGGAGAAGGCGGTGGCGCTCGCCAGTGCGCCGGATGAGTGCGAGCGCCTGCGAAAGGTGCTGAACGCCGAGCGCAGGGATGGCGTATTGTTCGACACGCCGCGATTCGTCAACAATCTTGAGGCGCATTTTTCGCGTCTCGTCGGCGCGCTGGACTGATCGGCGCGCCGGTCGGCCGCCTCCCCGGGCAGGCCGATCGCCGGATCGCGCCGCAGGTCAGAAGCGGTCGAGATCCAGCACGATGCCCGCCGAAGCCATCAGCCGCTGGCGGTTCAGGCGGACGTCCGTATTGGGGGCTGGATGCCGCTGGTAAAGCGCGAGCATCGTCGAGGCGATCAGGTCGTCGCGTGTATTGCCGCGTCGCATATTCTCCTGCGCGCCGGCCGGGCTCTTGTGAATGACGACTGAGCTGAGCGGGACATGAACCATTGCGCGTCCGGAAAGACACGCGAGCAGGAAGTCCCAGTCTTCGTAAATCTCGAGATCGGTCGCATATCGGACGCGCGCGACGACGTCGTCGCGATACGCGATGCAGCTGTTCGGCACGCGATTCAGCACGTAGACGCTGTCCGCGTCGACATCGCCGATGCGCACCGTTTCGATCGAGGTCGTGCGTGGCGGATGCGTCGTGCGATCCTCGTAACACACCTTGAAATCGCAAAACAGGATTTCCGGCTCGTCGGCGCCGATGCTTCGGGCCAGCGCGTCGAGGTGCGTCGGCTCAAGCGTGTCGTCGTCGTCGAGGAACATGACGTAGCGCGATTTGGCGAGCGAGAGTCCGATGTTGCGGCTTTCGGCCGGCCCGGGCGCGCCGCTGCGGATCACATGGACGTAGCGCCCCTGCAATGCGGAAAGCTCCTCGAATGGCGGCATGTATGTCGCGCTATCGGAGACGACGATGACGGTGAAGTCCTGCCACGTCTGGTCGATCAGGGACTGCAACGTCCGGCGCAGCAGCAGTGGCCGGTCGTGGGTGGCGATGATGACGGTAAACACGATGAACCGGTAATGAGTGGAATCCGCTCGCCCGGCGAGCGATTCCCGCCGGGCGATGACGCGAGATCATCAGGCGCGGCGGGCACCGGGGCGTTCGTTTAGAAACCCGCGATCCGCTGATATTGCAGCGCTGCTTCCGTGCGGCCGATAGCCGTCTTGAACTCGGCCTGCAGCTCTCGTTGTGTCGTTTGTGCGTCCGCCATCACGGCCGCGTCGATCGCCTCGATGCGCTTCAGGATCGCCAGCGCGTCGGGCGATTGCGGGGCGGCCAGGGACATCAGCAGCGGCGAGCGCTGTTCGACGAGGCTCGCCGCGCCCGGCCAGTCGGCCATCGATGCCGCATGTTCGATTGCCTGCGTGAGCGACCACACGCGCTCCAGCAGAGTGATCGGGTCCGTCGTCATGTTCTCTCCCATGTTGATCCGGCCGCGGCAACGCCTGCCGCTATGCCTTGTTCGTGGCCAGCGCGCCCGCGCTGTTGGTGCCGCCGAACAGTTGCGTCAGGTACTGCGAATTGTTTTGCATCTTTGCCATCAGCGTATTGAGCGCGGTGAATTGCGTATTGTACTGATCGGTGAGCTGGCTGGCGTATGCCTGCAGCGCCGTGGCCTGCGTTTTCGCAGCGGCGAGATCCTGGTTCAACGCCGTGACGCGCGTGTCGATGATGCCGCCCGTCTGCAGGAATGTCGTGATGTTGCTGTTGAGCGTCGCGCCTACGCCGTTGGTCGCGTTGAACGCGGTCGCCACGGATGACGGATTGTTCGCCAGCGCCGACGACAGGGCCGCGCTGTCGACGCTGAGCGTGCCGTCCGGCTGAAGATTGAGGCCGATCGCGCTCAGGCTGATCGTGCTGCCGCCGCTCGTTACGCCCTGGGCCACCTTGGTGGCCAGCGTGTTGACGATCGAATTCAGCATCGAGTCGCCGATGAGCGGGCCCCCCTGGCTACCGGCGGCTGCGCTCGAATTGAAGCTCGACAGCGACGATGCGGTGCTGACGAACGAGTTGTATGCGGAGACGAACGCGTTGATCGTATTGGTGGCGGAGGTGTTGTCCGGCGAGACCGAGAGCGTTTGGGTCGTCTTGGCCGACGAAGCAGACAGGTTGATCGTCACGCCCGTAATCGCGCCCGTGATGGTGTTGCTCGCGCTAACCACGCTGGTGCCGTCGATCGAAAGCTGGGCGTCCTGCGCGGGGATCGTCTCGTTGTAATTGTTTGTCGCTGCGCCCGTGTTATCGACGGTTGCCAGCGCAGCCAGCCCGTCCGTCGAATTGGTCGACACCTTGATGGTGTTCGCCGCGCCCGTGACGTTGGACGTCAGCACGAGGTGCGAGCCGTCCGTGCCGGTGACGACCGTGGCGGTCACGCCCGGATTGCCGCTTCCCGTGTTGATCGCATTTGCGATGTCGGCGAGCGTGTTGGTGCCGGACTTGATCGCGACGGTCATCGGCGTGCCGCTGCCGAGCTGGATCGTCAGGTTGCCGGTGCCGACCTGGTTCGTCGATGGAATTCCCGTGATCGACGAGAGCTTTTGCGCCGTCGCTACCTGCGTCACTGCGACCGAATAGCTGCCCGCGACCGCCCCCGTCGACGTCGTGGCCGTGAGGCCGCTGCCGCTCGCGGATGCCGTGAATTTTGACAGCGCCGAGCCGTCCGTAAGGCCGGACAGTGCGCTTTGCAGCGACGAAAGCGACGACTTGAGCGAACCGATCGCGGACAGCGTCGTGTTGTCGAGCGTTTGCCGATTGGTGTTCTGGGTCGTTTGTGCGGCCGTCTTCGCTGCGACCAGCGCGGACACGAGCGACGAGACGTCCGTATTCGAATTCGTCACACCGCTGATGATCGATTGGGCGGCTGCCGCCAGTGCGCTGTTCGCCGATGTGGTGGTAGTCGTCGACATGTAGGACTCCATTCGATGAGATTAGTCCTGCGCAACGGTCGGGCAGGGCGACGTAATGCGCGAAGCACGAAAAGCAAAATGCTTACCCGACGTAATCGGATAAGCATTGGGAGGAAGGGCGTTCCCGTTCCGATGGCGCCGCCGCGTCGTTCGCGATCCCGCGGCGCGCGCCGTCCGGCTTGCTTAGCCCAGGAGCTTCAGCACTTGCTGCGGCATCGAGTTCGCTTGTGCGAGAACCGAAATGCCGGCTTGTTGCAGCACCTGTGCCTTCGACAGGTTGGCGGTCTCCTGCGCGAAGTTCGCGTCGGTGATCTGCGCGCTTGCTGCGTTCAGGTTCGTCGATTGCGCCGTGGTCTGCGAGATCGCTGCCTGATAGATGTTGATGTCGGAACCGAGCTGAGCTTGCGCGGTGTTGACGGTGCCGAGCGCGGTGTCGATCGTGTTCATCATCGCTTGCGCGTTGGCGACGGTCGTCACGCTGCCGGTCAGGCCGAGCGTCGCCGTATCGTACTTGCCGCTCAGGTCGAGCGACAGTTGCTGGCCGGACTTTTCGCCGATCTGGAAGGTCAGCGGCGTGCCTGCGGCGTTCGCGCTGCCGTCGAGCAGGTTGATGCCGTTGAACGTCGTTTGGCTCGCGATACGGCCGATTTCGGTGATACGCGCTTGCACTTCGGTGTCGAGGTTGCTTGCAGCAGCGGTGCCGATCGACGAATCGGATGCCTGAACAGCGAGCTGGCGGATACGCTGCAGGTTGGCGGTGATTGCCGACAGGCCGCTCGATGCGGTCTGAGCCATCGACACGGCGTTGTTCGCGTTCGACACACCCTGCGTGTATGCGTTGATCGACGCTTGCATCGTCGTCGAGATCGCGAGGCCTGCCGCATCATCTGCCGCGGAGTTGATGCGCTTGCCCGACGACAGGCGGTTGATCGCTTGCGACAGCGCGTTCTGCGTCGACGAGAGGTTCGTTTGAGCGGTCTGCGAATAGATGTTGGTGTTGATGTTCAGCATTTGGATCCTCGTTTGGAAAACGCCGTTTGATTGACTGGATTCGGGGTTCGGCGTCGCGCTTTCCGTGTCCCGCGCTGCCCGCCTTTCCTGGTTGTCGGCGCTGATTCGGGGAAACTTTAGGGCCGCATCGAACACTATTCTTGCGGCGCGATGCCGCGCATGTGTCTCGTGCGTGTCGCCTCGGTGGGGCGCGGAGCCTCGTGGCGCGGCAATGCGCTTCGTCGGGCAGTGAGGTCGGCCCGCATGGGAGGGGCGTGCCTGGCCTTCGCCAATCGGACGTGGTGAGCGGCTCGTGCTGAATTGCAACGGAAAAGCGGTAAACCTGTAGGCGAAGCTGCGTTTAACTGGTATGATGGCGGGCTGAATTGAGATTTTCTGTCACGCCTATGCCGTCTCGGCATTCCTGCTGGCAGTCAAACGCGGCGCTGCACGCGGCTTGTGAAGCGTACCCGCGGTGCTTTGTGCCTCTCTTTTCCGGCCTCCGAGGCCGTATTTCCGCTCGTTTCGCCTGTTGTGGGGACGCCCGGATGGCCGGTGCGTGGCGCTTGGCCGCTACGTTTTTGACCGTTTAAGCAATTTAGGAACGACATGACGACGATTCTTCTGAAGGAAAACGAGCCGTTCGAAGTGGCGATTCGCCGCTTTCGCCGTGCTATCGAAAAAAATGGCCTGATCGCTGAACTGCGCGAGCGCCAGTCCTACGAAAAGCCGACCGCAGTCCGCAAGCGCAAGAAGGCAGCAGCCGTCAAGCGCCTGCACAAGCGACTGCGCAGCCAGATGCTGCCGAAGAAGCTCCACTAAGAGCGTCTACGGTTCGCCGCGAAACGGCGGAGCGTGCTTCGAAAGAAGCCGCTCCGCCGTTTTGCTTTTCGGGGCCGGAAAAGGTTGCAGATCGTGGCGGAAAAGTGGCCGATCGACTGCCGGACGGTCGAATGGCCGCACGGCGGTTCCGCCGGCAGCCAACGGGCAAGGCCGCCGACGTGTTCACCGGGAAATCGGCGCCGCGTTCGGGCTCGCCTTGCGCGGATCACCTGGCGGCGCGTGCTGACGTGCCGGTGCGCGCCAAGCCGACCGGCCCGTGAGCTTCGTCGCCGTCAGCCCGCCTTGCGGCGCCGTGCCGGCTGCTGCTTGCCGCCGAGCGCAGCGCATTGGGCGTGACACGGGCAACCGGTCTCATGGTCGTTGACCATCCCGGTTGCCTGCATCAGCGCATAGCAGATCGTCGAGCCGACGAACTTGCAGCCGTACTCCTTCAGCGCCTTGCTGAGCGCATCCGACTGGGCAGTCGACGCGGGCGCGTCGCGATACGACTGCCATGCGTTCTGGACCGGCGTGTGGTCGACGAACGACCACAGGAATTGCGCGAGCGATCCGTGATCCTCGCGAATGCGCTGCACGGCCCGTGCATTGGTCACCGCGGATTCCACCTTCGCGCGATTGCGGACGATGCCGGGGTTCTCGAGCAGCTTCTCGATGCGCTTCGGCGTGAAGCGGGCGACCGCATCGACATCGAAGTCGGCGAACGCCTCGCGATAGCCGGCGCGCTTGTTCAGGATCGTCGACCACGATAGCCCCGCCTGCGCGCCTTCGAGAATCAGCATTTCGAACAGATGGCGATCGTCATGCGACGGCACGCCCCACTCGGTATCGTGATAGTGAGCATCCGCTTCCGTCTTTACCCAATTGCACCGCTGCGACATCGCCGGCCTCGTTCCAGTGTCGATTCGATCGTGCCAGCATAGCGGAAGGCCCATTCACGGTATAGCTGGCCGAACGGCAGATGGGCGCGCGGCGCCGATCCGGTTAAGCTTGGCGCCTGTTCGAATCAGCAGGATCAACGCATGACGGCATTCCTTTTTGCGATCGGCATCGACGGCGGCGGCACGGGCACCCGCGCGGTACTCGCCGACCGGCACGGGCGCGAACTCGCGCAGGGGCGCGGCGGCCCGTCGGGGCTCGGCCTCGGCATCGAGCGCGCGTGGGCATCGATCGGCGCGGCCTGTGCCGACGCATTCACGCGGGCGGGGCTCGCGTTCGACTGGTCGCAGTGCGCGCTCGGCTGCGGGCTCGCGGGCGTCAACAATGCCGCGTGGCTCGCCGCGTTTCGCGCGCAGGCGCCGCTCGACGCGCTCGCGATCGAGAGCGACGCTTATACGACCGTCGTCGGCGCGCACGGCGGTGCGCCGGGGCTCATCGTCGCGCTCGGTACGGGCAGCATCGCGGCGGCGCTCGACGCGGCGGGCGACTGCCGCATCGCGGGCGGCTTCGGCTTTCCGTCCGGCGACGAGGCGAGCGGCGCGTGGCTCGGCATGCGCGCGCTCGCGTACGCGCAGCAGGCGCTCGACGGCCGCGTGCCGCGTGACGCGTTTGCCGGCGCGCTGCTCGCGGAAACGGGCGCGCACGATCGCGACGCGCTCGTCCAGTGGTCGTGCGATGCGAACCAGACGATCTACGCACGCCTCGCGCCGATCGTCTTCGCGCACCGCGACCATCCTTATGCGGCGGCGCTGATCGCGCAGGCCGGCGACGAGATCGGCAAGATGATCGACGCGCTCGATCCGCAGCAGGCGCTGCCGGTCGCGCTGTGCGGCGGGCTGGCCGACGCGCTGGCACCGGCCGTGCCGGCACACCATGCGGCGCGGCTGCGCGCGCCGCTCGACGATTCCGCGCACGGCGCGTTGCGGCTCGCGCTGCAGGCGTTGAGGGCGGCTGAAGCGGGGTGAGAGGGGCGCATGGGCGGCGTGCGATGAGTGGGCCGAGCAGACCGGGCGGGCCGATCGGGCTGATCGGGTAAAGCGACGGGCGGGCACGTTGAGCGGACAAACTGGACCGAGCGGACCGAGCGGACCGAGCAAACAGCCTGCCCCGACCGAACCAGCGACGCACCGAAACCCGAACGCCCTGAAACCCGCCCCCATTTCCCAACCACCCGGCGCGCCCCCGGGCACGACGTTAAAATGGCGGCTCCGCAGCGTCCTGCGCGCCACTCCCCCATCCCCATGTACAAAGTCATCGCCACTGATCTCGACGGCACCCTGCTGAACAGCGACCACCAGCTCGATCCGTACACGATCGAGACCGTCCGCCGGCTCGACCGCGACGGCCTGCAGTTCGTGATCGCGACGGGGCGTCACTACGCGGACGTCGCCGGCATCCGCGACGTGCTGGGCATCCGGCCGTACCTGATCACGTCGAACGGCGCGCGTGTGCATGCGCCGGACGACACGGCGATCCATGCGCAGGACATCGATCCCGCGATCGTCCGCGGCCTCGTGCAGCCGGGCGTGACCGGTGCGCACGGGCGCGTGATCGTCAACCTGTTCACCGACCGCGGCTGGCTGATCGACCGCGACGCGCCGCACCTGCTCGAATTCCACCAGGATTCGGGCTTCCGGTACGACGTGATCGACATGGCCGCGCACGACGGCGCCGACATCGCGAAGGTGCTGTACATCGGCGAGCCGGCCGATCTGGCGGTGGTCGCGGAGCAGATGCGCGTGCGGTTCGGCGATGCGCTGTACGTCACGTACTCGCTGCCCGACTGTCTCGAAGTGATGGCCGCCAACGTGTCGAAGGGCCGCGCGCTGCGGACGGTGCTCGCGCGACTCGGCGTCGACGCCGGCCACTGCATCGCGTTCGGCGACAACATGAACGACATCGACCTGCTCGAAACGGCCGGCCACGCGTTCATGATGAACAACGCGAACCCCGACCTGATCGCGCACCTGCCGCACATCCCGCGGATCGGCAACAACTTCGATGCGGGCGTCGCCCGCCACCTGCGCACGCTGTTCGCGCTGGAAGGCACGCTCGACGGCGTCACCGCTTCCTGAGCTGAGCGGCCATGAAAAACGGGCGCCAGCGGCGCCCGTTCAAATTACCTGCCTCGATGTTGTTCGACAGCGTGAGGCTCGCTGCTCTGCTCGCGTGACCCCGTAGTGTTTTATTCGCTAGTGCGAGCGGATGCGGGCACGAGGCCGACGGCATCGTCGCGCCCCGCGATCAGCGGGTAGATGATCCCCGCGATTGCCGCGCCGATGATCGGCGCGACCCAGAACAGCCACAGCTGGCCGATCGCCTCGCCGCCCACGAACAGCGCGGGGCCGGTCGAGCGGGCCGGGTTCACCGACGTGTTGGTGACCGGGATCGAGATCAGGTGGATCAACGTCAGGCACAGGCCGATCGCGATCGGCGCGAAGCCGGCCGGCGCGCGCTTGTCGGTGGCGCCGAGAATCACGAACAGGAAGAAGCCCGTCATCACGACTTCGCAGATGAACGCCGCGCCGAGCGAGTAGTGGCCGGGCGAGCGCTCGCCGAAGCCGTTCGTCGCAAAGCCGCTGCCGACGACGTCGAAGCCCGGCTTGCCGGTCGCGATCAGGTACAGCACGAACGCACCGAGCGTCGCGCCGACGACCTGCGCAACGATATACGGCGCGAGATCGCGTGCCGGGAAGCGGCCGGCGACCGTCAGGCCCACGCTGACGGCCGGATTCAGGTGGCAACCCGAAATATGGCCAATCGCGAATGCCATCGTCAGCACGGTCAGGCCGAAGGCGAGCGCGACGCCGGCGAAGCCGATGCCGAGGCCCGGAAAGGCTGCGGCCAGCACGGCGCTTCCGCACCCGCCGAGCACCAGCCAGAACGTGCCGAATACCTCTGCAGCCAGACGCTGAGAAAGATTCATGTAAGGATCCCGTTCAAGTGGGTTGAAGACAAACGGATGACCGGATGATTTATTCCGTCACCCCGAATTGGTCTGGATTATAGGAAATGAATCGGCTGGGTGAGGGTCAACGATTGTTAAATTCGAATGGCTGACGAATGGCTTTTATTAGAATAAGTCCGCATTCTCGATATAGCCGATTCGGTTAAAGATGGCAGCATTAATTTTGAAGGGCAGGGCGGCAGTGCGGATGACGTAACGGGTGTTGGCGTTCCGGCCGGAACTGCCGGCGCCGCATCATGGAAAAGGGAGCCGAAAAATGTCTCAATACGCGAAACTCAAGGCGCAGATCGCCGATCTGCAGGCCCAGGCGGATGACGCGCGTCGCCAGGAAGTGGCGGCGGTGATCGCCGACGTCCAGCGAATGATTGCCGAATATGGCCTGACGGCCCAGGATCTGGGCTTCGCGGAGCGAGCGCGGCGCGGCCGTCCGCCGAAAAAGGCACCGCTCCCCCCGAAATACCGCGACCCGAAGTCGGGTGCAACCTGGAGCGGGCGTGGCAAGCCGCCGAATTGGATCGTCGGGAAAAACCGCGATCGTTTCCTGATCGAATGAGCGCGCAAAAAGAAAGAGCCGCATCGACTGCGGCTCTTTGGCGCCTTTGGGTTTTACGCGCCGATTTCGGCGCGAATTTCACCGAATATTTCTGACGAATTTCGCCGTCACGCGCTCGCGACGCGACGCAAGGTCGGCCGCTTTGCCGTCGCGCAAAGCGATTCGTAAGTTTCGACATAGCGCCGTGCCATCGCTTTCGAGCTGAAGCGCGTATCGAAGCGCGCGCGGATCGCGTCGCGCGACAGGCTGTCGATCCGGTGCAGCGCACCGACCGCGCCCTGCACGTCCTCGACGATGAAGCCGGTCACGCCGTCCTCGATCACCTCCGGCACCGAGCCGCGGTTGAACGCGACGACCGGCGTGCCGCAGGCCATCGCCTCGATCATCACCAGGCCGAACGGTTCCGGCCAGTCGATCGGGAACAGCAGCGCCTTGGCGCCGGACAGGAACGCCGGCTTCTGCGCCTCGTTGATCTCGCCGATGAATTCGACATGCGCCTCGCCGAGCAGCGGCTCGATCACTTCCTTGAAGTAGTCGGCGTCGGCCTTGTCGACCTTCGCGGCGATCTTCAGCGGCAGGCCGCTTTGCGCGGCGATCCGGATCGCGGTGTCGACCCGCTTTTCGGGGCAGATCCGGCCGAGGAACGCGAGATATTCGGGCTTCACGTCCGGTTGCGGCGTGAGCAGCGTGTCGGGCAGCCCGTGATACACGGTGCCGGCCCACGCGGCTTGCGGCAGCGGCTTGCGCTGGTTGTTCGAGATCGATACGACCGGCGCGTCCGGGAACGCGTCGAACACCGGTTGCAGCTCCGGCAGGTCGAGGCGGCCGTGCAGCGTCGTCACGTACGGCGTGTCGAGGCGCGACATCAGCGGGAACGGCAGGTAGTCGAGGTGGAAGTGCAGCACGTCGAATTCGTGCGCGACACGGGCGACCTGCTCGATCAGGCGCATATGGGGCGCCATCGAGTCGCGGATCGACGGGTCGAGCCGCAGTGCGCGCGGCCATGCCGCCTCGAGACGGGCGGACGTGACGGAGTCGCCGCTCGCGAACAGTGTCACGTCGTGCCCCAGCTCGACGAGCGCCTCGGTGAGGTAGGACACGACACGCTCGGTGCCGCCATAGAGTTTCGGCGGGACAGCTTCGTAAAGCGGCGCGATCTGGGCAATACGCATGGACGTTCTCCGGTGTCGACCAGCGCAAAGCGCTCGAGCGCGCATGCTGGTCCGCTGCAGGGTTGCGGAACTCGCCGACGCACGCTGTCTGCGGTGCGTGGCCGGGTCCGTGGCGGGGTGCGCGGGACGCCGGGCGGCAAGCTGCGGGGCGGGCCGGCGCGGCTCCCGCCGCCGCCCATTTAAGTCCATTATCGATATCGCCTTCAGGGGTTCGAGTGTTTTTTCAAACACTTAAGGCTTGTTACACCATGAAATACGAGAAAACCCCGATAAAAAGGGTGCGAAAACATAAAACGAGATAGCCACCACAATTGTTGCGCTATCATGAAAAACCACTATAATTTTTACCGATTCAACTTCCGGCAGCCTTGCCGGATGGCCTTCAGCCGGATTCGTCCCATGCGGACCGCATCGCCGACGCATTCGCGCCCCATTCGCCCCCGCCGTTCGTTCCCTTTCAATTCGCCTTGTCGGAAAAATTCCTACACGGTTTACAGACAATTCCTGCGTGGCGTGCGCCACTTCGCTGATACCGGCATAAATGCCGTTTGGCCAGAATTCGCCCTGTAAGACTATAAACGTGCCGGCAGCGCGTCAGCAGGCGCCCGATCGAGCAAACGTTTTCACAATGAAAGGCCAAAGCAAAAGCTCTTAACGGGGGAATCATGAGCGCCACCAGCGAAATGCTCAGTGAGATCAAAGAGGTCAACCTGTCGTACCTCCTCCTCGCGCAGCGCCTGCTGCGGGAAGACAAGGCGATGGGCATGTTCCGCATGGGAGTTTCCCAGGAACTGGCCGACGTGCTCGCGAACCTCACGCTCGCCCAGACCGTGAAGCTCGCGGCATCGAACCAGATGTTGTGCCGTTTCCGCTTCGACGATCACGCGCTGCTGTCGTCGCTCGCCGACAAAGGCCGCAGTGACGTCGTCACGCATGCGCATTCCGCGATCCTGATGGCCGGCCAGCCGGTCGAAAGCGTCCGCTGATCCCTCCCCGCCTTGCGTTCGTGCCGGCGCGCCGCGTCGGCGGGCGGCGTATTGGCGATTCATCCGAACAACGTCAAGCGGACGGTTATTCACCATGGCAAGCAAAAGCGTCGTGATCGAGGTGAAGGAAATCACCCTCGCCATAGAACTGATCGAACTGGGCGCCAGGCTGCAGCTGCTGGAGGCGGAGACGAGCCTGTCGCGCGACCGCCTGATCAAGCTGTACAAGGAACTGAAGGGCGCGTCGCCGCCGAAGGGGATGCTGCCGTTCTCGACCGACTGGTTCATGACGTGGCAGCCGAACATCCACTCGTCGCTGTTCTACAACATCTACCGGTTCATGCAGGACCACGGCCGCTGCGAGCCGATCCAGTCGATCGTGAAGGCGTACCGGCTCTATCTGGAGCACGTGAACCTGTCCGGCGACGAGGCCGCGCTGAGCCTCACGCGCGCGTGGACGCTGGTGCGCTTCTTCGACTCGGGGATGCTGCAGATGACGCCGTGCACGCGTTGCGGCGGCCATTTCGTCGCGCATGCGCATGATCCGCATCAAGGTTTCGTGTGCGGCCTGTGCCAGCCGCCGTCGCGCGCGGGCAAGACCCGCAAGGCGGCCGCCGCACGCGCCGGGCTGGCCACCGCCGCGGCCTGAACGCCGCCGGGCGGGGCCGGGCGGGAGCCGCGCGCCGCGCGAACCGGCCGGGGCCTGCTGGTAAACACCGCCGCGCGGTCGCGGCGCGACCGCCAAAGTTTTCCTGCCGACTGCCGTAAACCTGATTAACGGCGGTCTCCCCGCCGGTCTTTCGTGAGGGACAGGCAGTGCTGATTATCGTGGGAACACTCGTGACGCTGTTGTCCGTCTTCGGCGGTTACGCGCTGGCAGGCGGGCATCTGGGCGCATTGGTCCAGCCGCTCGAGATCCTGATGATCACCGGCGCGGGCGTCGGCGCGTTCATCCTCGGCAACGGCATGAAGACCATCAAGGCGACGCTGCGCGTGCTGCCGACGCTCTTCAAGGGCTCGAAGTACACCAAGGACGTCTACATGGAACTGATGGCGCTCCTGTACGTGCTGCTCGCGAAGGCCCGCAAGGAAGGCACGCTGACGCTCGAGGCCGACATCGACGATCCGGACAAGAGCCCGATCTTCACGCAATACCCGAAGATCCTCGCGGATCGCCACATCGTCGAATTCCTGACGGACTACCTGCGCCTGATGGTGGGCGGCAACATGAACGCGTTCGAGATCGAGAGCCTGATGGACGAGGAAATCGAGACGCACCACGCGGAAGGCGAAGGCCCCGCGCACGCGCTGATGCGCGTCGGCGACGCGATGCCGGCGTTCGGGATCGTCGCGGCGGTGATGGGCGTCGTGCACACGATGGCGTCGGCCGACAAGCCGCCCGCGGTGCTCGGCGCGATGATCGCGCAGGCGCTGGTCGGCACGTTCCTCGGGATCCTGCTGTCGTACGGGCTGATCGGGCCGCTCGCGAGCCTCGCGGAGCAGCGCGTCGCCGAGTCGACCAAGATGTTCCAGTGCATCAAGGTGACGATCCTCGCGAGCCTGAACGGCTATGCGCCGGCGATCGCGGTCGAGTTCGGCCGCAAGGTGCTGTTCTCGACCGAGCGGCCGTCGTTTACCGAGCTCGAAGAGCATGTGCGCCGCGTGAAGGCGAAGTGACGCGGAGCATTCGATGAGCAAGAGCAAGGATCGCGCGATCGTCGTCAAACGGGTGGCCCCGCAGAAGAAGGGCCACCACGGCGGCGCCTGGAAGCTCGCGTATGCGGACTTCATGACCGCGATGATGGCGTTCTTCCTGCTGATGTGGCTGCTGAGCTCGGTCACGCCGGTGCAGCTGAAGGGGATCGCCGAGTACTTCAACACGCCGCTGAAGGCCGCGCTGTTCGGCAGCGGCGATCGCAGCTCGCAGGACTCGAGCATCATCAACGGTGGCGGCCGCGACCTGTCGAGCCTCGATGCCGGCACGCTGCGCCGTACCGACGGCACGACGTCGCTCGCCGATCGCGTCGCGAAGGCCGGCGACGACAGGACGCGCTCGCAGGCGCAGGGCGCACAGGACCGGCTCGAGCAGGCGCGCCTGCACGACCTGCAGATCAAGCTGATGGCGGCGATCGAGGCGAATCCGACGCTGCGCCAGTTCAAGCAGCAGATCCGCATCGATTCGACGCTGATGGGGCTGCGCATCGAGATCGTCGATTCGCAGAAGCGGCCGATGTTCGCGATGTCGAGCGACCACGTCGAGCCGTACATGCGCGACATCCTGCGCGAGATCGGCAAGACGCTGAACGACGTGCCGAACCGGATCATCGTCCAGGGCCACACCGACGCGGTGCCGTACGCGGGCGGCGAGGGCGGCTACAGCAACTGGGAACTGTCGGCCGATCGCGCGAACGCGTCGCGCCGCGAGCTGATCGCGGGCGGCATGGACGAGTCGAAGGTGCTGCGCGTGCTCGGCCTCGCGTCGACGCAGAACCTGAACAAGGCCGATCCGCTCGATCCGGAAAACCGCCGGATCAGCGTGATCGTGCTGAACCGCAAATCCGAAGACGCGCTGATGCGCGACGACACGACGACCACGACGCTGTCGGCCGACGCCGCGGGCTCGAAGCAACTGGCCCAGCAGCTCGACGGCGCGGCGCCGGCCGCGCGACCGGTGCTCGCGAGCGCCGTCGCCGTGGTGCCGAAACCCTGACGTTTTCCAAGATTTCGAGACGCGTATGAAACAACCTTCACGCTCACTTCGTTCGCTGCCCCCCGAGGGGGCGGTCAGCCACCCTGGAGCGGTCCTGCGGAGCCCGACATGATCCGAACCATTCTCGCCATCGACGACTCCGCGACCATGCGTGCGCTGCTGCAGGCGACGCTTGCGCAGGCCGGCTACGACGTGACGGTGGCGCCGGACGGCGAAGCCGGCTTCGACATGGCGGCCACCGTGCCGTACGACCTGGTGCTGACCGACCAGAACATGCCGCGCAGGAACGGCCTCGAGGTGATCGCCGCGCTGCGCAAGCTGACGGCGTATGCGGACACGCCGATTCTCGTACTGACGACCGAAGGCAGCGATGCGTTCAAGGACGCCGCGCGCGACGCAGGCGCGACCGGCTGGATCGAAAAACCGATCGACCCGGCCGTGCTGATCGACCTGGTCGCGACGCTGTCCGAGCAGACCGCCTCCTGACATGAACGCGACGAATCCAACCGGTGACCGGGCATGACTCTCGACATCACGCAGTTCTACCAGACCTTTTTCGACGAAGCGGACGAGTTGCTCGCGCAGATGGAGCAACTGCTGTTGAACCTCGACGTCGGCTCGCCGGACCCCGAGGACCTGGCCGCGATCTTCCGCGCCGCGCATTCGATCAAGGGCGGCGCGGCGACGTTCGGCTTTTCCGCGCTGACCGAGACGACCCACATCCTCGAGTCGCTGCTCGACCGCGCGCGCAACCATGAGCTGACGCTGACCAAGGAAATGGTCGACGCGTTCCTCGAGACCAAGGACGTGCTGTCCGACCAGCTGGTCGACTATCGCGCGAGCGCGGAACCGGACGCGGCGGCTGCCGCGACGATCTGCGCGAAGCTCGAACGCCTGAAGGCCGAGAGCGGCGCGGGCGCGCCCGCGGACGTCGCACCTGCCGCGCCTGCCGTGGAGACTGCACCGGCACCGGCGCCGGCCGCCGCTACCTCCGCCAGCGACCGCGCGCCCGATCACGTGGTCGAACAGGCGGTCGCGGCCGCGCATCCGGCGGCGGCTGCCGGCACGGACGGCCCGCACCTGAAGATCACGCTCGTCGGCGTCGACGCGAAGGACCAGGCGCTGCTCACCGAGGAGCTCGGCAATCTCGGCCGGATCGTCGGCCGCGAGGAAGCGGGCGCCGACCTGACGCTGTGGCTCGAATCGGACGTGCCGTCCGACGACATCGTCGCCGTGTGCTGCTTCGTGATCGACGACAGCCAGATCCGCATCGCGCGCGGCACCGCGCCGGCCGCACCGGCGGCGCCTGCCGCCACGCCGGCCGCCGTCGAACCGGCCGCCGTCGAACCGGTCGCCGCGCCGGAGCCGGCCGCGCGGGTCGAGGTCTTCGCGCAAGCCCCCGGTGCCGCCCCGGCCGCCGCCGCACCGCAGGCGCAGCCGAGCGCCGCCGCGCAACCGGCGCCGCAACCGGCATCGCAACCGCACGCAGAACCCGCCGCGCAGGCTGCCCAGGCTGCCGCGCACCACGACGACAAGCGTCCGCGCCCGGCCGCCGCCGCATCGGGCGCCGAAGGCAGCTCGATCCGCGTCGGCGTCGAGAAGGTCGACCAGCTGATCAACCTGGTCGGCGAGCTCGTGATCACGCAGGCGATGCTCGCGGAAACCGCGAGCGCGTTCGATCCGGCGCTGCACGACCGCCTGTTCAACGGGATGGCGCAGCTCGAGCGCAATGCGCGCGACCTGCAGGAAGCGGTGATGTCGATCCGCATGATGCCGATGGACTACGTGTTCAGCCGCTTCCCGCGGCTCGTGCGCGACCTCGCCGGCAAGCTCGGCAAGCAGGTCGAGCTGGTCACGTTCGGCCAGGCGACCGAGCTGGACAAGAGCCTGATCGAGCGGATCATCGACCCGCTCACGCACCTCGTGCGCAACAGCCTCGACCACGGGATCGAGACGGTCGACAAGCGCGTCGCCGCCGGCAAGGACGGCGTCGGCCAGCTGGTGCTGTCGGCCGCGCATCACGGCGGCAACATCGTGATCGAGGTCAGCGACGACGGCGCGGGCCTGAACCGCGAGCGGATCCTCGCGAAGGCCGCGAAGCAGGGCATGCAGATTTCCGAAAACATCAGCGACGACGAAGTCTGGCAGCTGATCTTCGCGCCGGGCTTCTCGACCGCCGAGACCGTGACCGACGTGTCGGGCCGCGGCGTCGGGATGGACGTCGTGAAGCGCAACATCCAGTCGATGGGCGGCCATGTCGAGATCACGTCGCAGGCCGGTCGCGGCACGACCACGCGGATCGTGCTGCCGCTCACGCTGGCGATCCTCGACGGGATGTCGGTGAAGGTCGGCAGCGAGATCTTCATCCTGCCGCTGAACTTCGTGATGGAGTCGCTGCAGCCGTCGAACGACGACATCTACACGGTCGGCAACGGCGAGCGCGTGGTGCGCGTGCGCGGCGAATACCTGCCGCTCGTCGCGCTGCACGAGGTGTTCTCGGTCGAGGACGCGCGCACCGATCCGACCCAGGGCATCGTCACGATCATGGAAACCGAGGGGCGCCGCTTCGCGATGCTGATCGACGAACTGGTCGGCCAGCAGCAGGTGGTCGTGAAGAACCTCGAAACCAATTACCGCAAGGTGCACGGCATCTCTGCGGCGACCATTCTCGGCGACGGCAGTGTCGCGCTGATCGTCGACGTCGCGGCGCTGAACCGCGAAACCCGTGCGACGCACGGCGCCCGAGCCGGCGCCGAGCTCGCCATTTTCTGACTCTCGCCATTCAACCGATTGGGGGCAAACGTGTCCGCTGAAGTCCAAATGATCAATCCGGCCGCGGCGAACGCGGCAACCAGCCGCCGCGATGCGGAGCAGGGCGATGCGACGGGCCAGGAATTCCTCGTCTTCACGCTCGGCGACGAGGAGTACGGGATCGACATCCTGAAGGTGCAGGAAATCCGCGGCTACGACAGCGTCACGCGCATCGCGAACGCGCCGGACTTCATCAAGGGCGTGATCAACCTGCGCGGGATCATCGTGCCGATCGTCGACATGCGGATCAAGTTCCATCTCGGCCGCGTCGAGTACGACCACCAGACGGTGGTGATCATCCTGAACGTGTCGAACCGCGTGGTCGGGATGGTGGTCGACGGCGTGTCGGACGTGTTGACGCTGCAGACCGACCAGATCATGCCGGCGCCGGAATTCGGCGCGACGCTGACGACCGAGTACCTCACGGGCCTCGGCACGGTCGACGGCCGGATGCTGATCCTGATGGACATCGAGAAGCTGATGTCGAGCCGGGAAATGGCGCTGATCGAGACGCTCGGCGCGTAAGCGCGCCGCGCGCGCAGGAACTTCGGGAGAATCTGCAATGTTGCACAACTGGTCGATCCGCACGACGCTCACGGCGGTCGGACTCATCCTCGTGGCGCTGGCCGCAGCCGTCGGCGGGCTCGGCCTGTACGCGCTGAATCACGCGAGCCGCTCGCTCGACGAGATTGCGCACGTCGACCTGCCGGCGATCCACACGCTCGACGACACGTCGTCGTACCTGCTGCGCGCGCGCGTGTCGCTCGACCGCTTCCGCTCGCTGACCGAAGCCGGCAACACGGCCGACGCGGGCAAGGTGCTCGACCGCGCGCAGGAGCTGTACGCGAAGTCGAACCAGAACTGGCAGGCGTTCCAGGCCACGTCGAAGCTCGGCATCGAGCAGGCGCTCGTCGACGAGCTCTCCGCACGCTACGCGACGATCGTGAAGGAAGGCGTCGAGCCGGAATTCGCGGCGGCGCGCGCGGGCGACATGGCCGCGTATCACGCGGTCGCCGACACGAAGATCAGCCCGATGTTCGTCGCGTACGACCAGGCGGCATCGGCCGTGGTCGCGTCGCTGCAGAAGCGCGCGGAGGAACGCCAGACCACGACGCAGTCGCAGATCTCGCTGATGATCGGCCTGATCGCGGCCGGCATCGCGATCGCGTTCGTCGTCGTGATCGCGATCCGCTTCGTGCTGCGCGGGCTGATCGTGAAGCCGCTCGAGGACGCGATCGCGCACTTCGAGCGGATCGCCGGCGGCGACCTCACGCAGCCGGTGAACGTCTTCAGCAACAATGAGATCGGCCGCCTGTTCGGCGGCATCAAGCGGATGCAGGACGCCGTGACGGCGATGGTGCAGGCCGTGCATCGCGGTACCGAATCGATCGACGTCGGCGCGCGCGAGATCTCGACCGGCAACACCGACCTGTCGCAGCGCACCGAGGAGCAGGCCGCGTCGCTGCAGGAAACCGCATCGAGCATGGAGCAGCTCACCGGCACCGTGCGGCAGAACGCGGAGAACGCGCGGCAGGCGAGCCAGCTCGCGGTGAACGCGTCCGACATCGCGACGCAGGGCGGCGAGGTGGTCGGCCAGGTCGTATCGACGATGCAGGACATCGCGGCCAGCTCGGGCAAGGTCGTCGACATCATCGGCACGATCGAAGGCATCGCCTTCCAGACCAACATCCTCGCGCTGAACGCGGCGGTCGAAGCCGCGCGCGCGGGCGAGCAGGGCCGCGGCTTCGCGGTGGTCGCGGGCGAAGTGCGCTCGCTCGCGCAGCGCAGCGCGAGCGCCGCGAAGGAAATCAAGCAGCTGATCGGCGATTCGGCCGAGAAGGTCGACAGCGGGTCGGCGCTCGTCGCGCGGGCCGGCTCGACGATGGACGAGATCGTGCAGGCCGTGCGCCGCGTGACCGACATCATGGGCGAGATCAGCGCCGCGTCGGACGAGCAGTCGACCGGCATCGAGCAGGTCAATCGCGCGGTCGGCCAGATGGATTCCGTCACGCAGCAGAACGCGGCGCTCGTCGAGCAGGCCGCGGCCGCCGCCGCGTCGCTCGAGGAGCAGACGCGCCAGATGAAGGCGGTCGTGTCGGCGTGGCGCGTCGCGGGCGGCATCGCGCTCGCGCCGGCGCGCGGCGCCGCACGCCCGGCCGCGCACGCAGCGGCGCCGGCGCTGGCGTCGCCGTCGGAACGCCGCCATGAAACCGCGCCGGCCGCATTGCCGGCACCGCAGACGGCCGCTCAGCCGGCGCGCCGCGCGTCGCCTGCGCCCGCGTCGCATACGTCACATGCATCGGCACCGGCCGCGAGCCACGAAACGAAGCGTGCGCCGGACGCCGCCGCACGCGCGGCGAAGGAAGCGCCGGCCGCGGGCGGCTACGGCCCGCGTCTCGCGAAGGCGGCCGCCGCACCGGCGCACAAGCCGGCCGACAAGCCCGCGCTGGTGCGTCCGGCGCTGAGCAGCGAGAAGCCGGCGCTGGCCGCGGCCGGCACGTCCGATGACGACTGGGAGACCTTCTAAGCCATGCCGTCCGCGCGCGCACCGTTTCGACCCGATGCACCGGATGCCTCGCCCCGCGCGGGCGAGCCGGGGCGCGACTTCGCGTTCACCGGCGCGGATTTCGCACGCATCCGCGCGCTGATTCATCAACGCGCGGGCATCTCGCTGTCCGAGCACAAGCGCGACATGGCGTACAGCCGGCTCGCGCGCCGGCTGCGCGCCCGCGGCCTCGACACGTTCCGCGACTACCTCGACCTGCTCGAGCAGGAGGACGATCCGCTCGAGTGGGAGGCGTTCACCAACGCGCTGACGACGAACCTGACCGCGTTCTTCCGCGAGTCGCACCATTTCCCGATCCTGGCCGACTTCGTGAAGGGGCGCGCGGCGCCCGTGTCGGTGTGGTGCTCGGCGGCGTCGACCGGCGAGGAGCCCTATTCGATCGCGATCACGCTGATCGAGGCGCTCGGCGAATCGGCCGCGCGCGGCGCATCGATCCTCGCGACCGACCTCGACACGCAGGTGCTCGCGAAGGCCGAGGCCGGCATCTATACGTACGACCAGGTCAAGCACCTGAGCCCGGAGCGGCTCAAGCGCTTCTTCCTGAAGGGCACCGGCGCGCAGGCCGGCCGCGTGAAGGTGCGCCCGGAGCTGCGCGCGATGATCCGCTTCGAGCAGCTGAACCTGACCGATGCCGACTACGGGATCGCGAAGCCGTTCGACGCGATCTTCTGCCGCAACGTGATGATCTATTTCGACAAGCCGACGCAGGGGCAGGTGCTGTCGCGCTTCGAGCCGCTCGTGAAACCGGGCGGGCTGCTGTTCGCCGGGCATTCGGAGAATTTCACCTACGTCTCGCAGGCGTTCCGGCTGCGCGGGCAGACGGTGTACGAGCTGACGCGCGCCCCGAAGGAAGTGCCCTTGGGGCACGATGCCGCGCCGGGCCTGCGCCCGCGCGGCGCGGCGCCGGCCGCGGCGGTGCCGACGCGCGCCCATGCGCGTGCCGCGGGCGTCGCGCCCGCTTACGGAGAACGCGGATGAGCGCGCTGCCGATCGCCACCAATCGTTACTTCGACAACCACTTCGAGCGCCCCGGCGTGAAGCTGCTGCCGAACGAGTTCTACACGACGTCCGAGGACATGGTGCTGATGACCGTGCTCGGCTCGTGCGTCGCCGCGTGCCTGCACGACCCGATCGCGGGCATCGGCGGAATGAATCACTTCATGCTGCCCGACGACGGCGCCGACGCCGGCGCGGCCGCATCGGAGTCGATGCGCTACGGCGCGTATGCGATGGAAGTGCTGATGAACGAACTGATCAAGGCCGGCGGGCGCCGCGAGCGCCTCGAGGCGAAGGTGTTCGGCGGCGCGGCCGTGCTGGCAGGGATGACGACCATCAACATAGGCGACCGCAACGCGGATTTCGTGCGCCGCTATCTCGCGCTCGAGCGCATCCGCATCACCGCGGAGGACCTGCAGGGCGTGCACCCGCGCAAGGTCGCGTTCATGCCGCGCAGCGGGCGCGCGATGGTGAAGAAGCTGCGGCTGCAGGTGCCGGGCGTGACCGAGCGCGAAGCCGCGCTGGCGCGCGAGGCCGACCGCGTGCACGCCGCCCGGACGCGCGCGCACGTCGAGCTGTTCGCGGCGAAGCGCCCGGCCGCGCCGCCGCCGGCGCGCCCGCGCATCGAGCTGTTCGGCGCACGCGGCGGCGCGGGCGCGCAGCCGGCGAACGCGAAGGCCACCAGCCCGAACGCCGGCAGCCCGTACGCGGCCAACCATTCGAGAAAGCAGGAGGCATGACCGCAGTGCAGAAGATCAAAGTGTTGTGCGTCGACGATTCGGCGCTGATCCGCAGCCTGATGACGGAGATCATCAACAGCCAGCCCGACATGACGGTATGCGCGACCGCGCCCGATCCGCTCGTCGCGCGCGAACTCATCAAGCAGCACAACCCGGACGTCCTGACGCTGGACGTCGAAATGCCGCGCATGGACGGCCTCGACTTCCTCGAGAAGCTGATGCGCCTGCGGCCGATGCCGGTCGTGATGGTGTCGTCGCTGACCGAGCGCGGCTCCGAGATCACGCTGCGCGCGCTCGAACTCGGCGCGGTGGATTTCGTCACGAAGCCGCGCGTCGGGATCCGCGACGGCATGCTCGACTACGCGGAAAAGCTCGCGGACAAGATCCGCGCGGCGTCGCGCGCCCGCGTGCGCCAGGCACCGCAGCCGCAGGCGGCCGCCGCGCGCACCGCGAGCGGCCAGCCGGCCGCGCCGATGATCAACAACCCGCTCGTCAGTACCGAGAAGCTGATCATCATCGGCGCGTCGACGGGCGGCACCGAGGCGATCCGCGAGGTGCTGACGCCGCTGCCGCCGGATGCGCCGGCGGTGCTGATCGCGCAGCACATGCCGCCCGGCTTCACGAAGTCGTTCGCGCAGCGGCTGAACGGGCTGTGCCGGATCGCGGTGAAGGAAGCCGAGCACGGCGAGCGCGTGCTGCCGGGCCATGCGTACATCGCACCGGGCCATGCGCACCTGCTGCTCGCGCGCAGCGGCGCGAACTACATCGCGCAGCTGTCCGACGAGCCGCCGGTGAACCGCCACCGGCCGTCGGTCGACGTGCTGTTCCGCTCGGCGGCGCAGCACGCGGGCAAGAACGCGATCGGCGTGATCCTCACGGGGATGGGCCGCGACGGCGCGGCCGGCCTGCTGGACATGAAGCGCGCGGGCGCCCACACGTTCGCGCAGGACGAGGCGAGCTGCATCGTGTTCGGGATGCCGCGCGAGGCGATCGCGCTCGGCGGCGCGGACGAGGTCGCGCCGCTTGCCGAGATGAGCCGGCGCGTGATGGCGCGGCTGGCGACGATGGGTGACCGCGTGCAACGCGTCTGAATGAAATGTCACGGGGCGCGTGCGAAGCCGCGGGCCCCGACGGTAACGAATCTGCAAAGGAACGACGATGGACAAGAGCATGAAAATCCTGGTGGTGGACGATTTCCCGACGATGCGCAGGATCGTCCGCAACCTGCTCAAGGAACTGGGCTACACGAACGTCGACGAAGCCGAGGACGGCGCGGCCGGCCTCGCGCGCTTGCGCGGCGGCGGCTTCGACTTCGTGATCTCGGACTGGAACATGCCGAACCTCGACGGCCTCGCGATGCTGAAGGAAATCCGCGCGGACGCGACGCTCACGCATCTGCCGGTGCTGATGGTCACGGCCGAGTCGAAGAAGGAGAACATCATCGCGGCCGCGCAGGCCGGCGCGAGCGGCTACGTCGTGAAACCGTTCACGGCCGCGACGCTCGACGAGAAGCTGAACAAGATCATCGACAAGATGGCCAAGGCCGGGAGCTGACGTGAACGAGCCGATCCATGCGGCGCTCGCCGGCGCTGCGTTCAGCGCCGACGGCCACGCCGAAGGCGCCGATTACGCGAGCGACCGGATCCTCGCGCGCATCGGCCACGTCACGCGCACGCTGCGCGATTCGATGCGCGAGCTCGGGCTCGATAAGCATGTCGAGCGCGCGGCGGAAGCCGTGCCCGATGCACGCGACCGGCTGCGCTACGTCGCGACGATGACCGAGCAGGCGGCCGAGCGCGTGCTGAACGCGATCGAGGTCGCGAAGCCGGTGCAGGCGCGCATCCAGAACGAGGCCGAGGCGCTCGACGCGCGCTGGGCGCAGTGGTACGCGGCGCCGATCGAGCATACGGAAGTGCGCGCGCTGATGGACGACACGCGCACGTTCCTGCGCGCGCTGCCCGAAGCGACGTCCGCGACCAGCGCGCAGCTGCTCGAGATCATGCTTGCGCAGGATTTCCAGGACCTGACCGGGCAGGTGATCAAGAAGATCATGGACATGGTCTATCTGATCGAGCAGCAGCTGCTCACCGTGCTCGTCGAGAACATCGCGCCCGAGCGGCGCGAGCAGTTCGCGGCGACCGCGGCCGCGCTCGCGGCCGAGCAGATCAGCGCGACCGGCAGCCCCGAGTCGCTGCTGAACGGGCCGCAGATCGCACCGGAAGGCAAGTCCGACGTCGTGCAGGACCAGGCGCAGGTCGACGACCTGCTCGCGAGTCTCGGCTTCTGACCGTGCCGCACCGCACGCCACCGGGCCGCTTCCGTTCGCGGAGCGCCCGGTGTGCGGGGCTTTCACCCTGCCTCTCCCGCCGAGCCCCCCGCGCGCGGGTCGTGCCGCTCGTCATGCTGCGCCGCGTCATGCATCGTTGATTTGACACTCCGACACACTCCGCAGGCATACTACGCATCAGCAGCAACGAAGCGTCATTCTTAAGACTTTGATTTGTTGGCCCGCGGCGCCGTGCCTGATGGCGGCACCGCCGGCAACGAAGCCAGTCCCTTTGGGGGGGAACGTGAAGCTGAAACGCTTGGGCTGGGCCGCCGCGCACGCGACGGCTGCAATGGGTGTGCTGTGGGCCGTCCACGCACAGGCCGAACTGGGCGGCGCACCGATGTCGCCGCCGGCGGACGATCACGCCGCCACGGTGCGCGCGCTGCAGCGCGCGATGCGCTCCGCCGACGGCGCGCAGGCGAGCGCGGCCGCCTACACCGTCCGCGAGATCACGCTCGGATCGGGCACCGTCATCCACGAATACGCGAGCGCGGCCGGCACCGTGTTCGGCCTCGCCTGGCGCGGGCCGAGCATGCCGGATCTCGAGTCGCTGCTCGGCAGCTATTTCCCGCAGTACACCGCCGGCGTCCAGGCCGCGCATGCGGCGCGCGGCTGGCGCGCGCCCGTGTCCGTCGACACGAGCGGCCTCGTGATCCGCACGGGCGGCCACATGGGCGCCTTCGCGGGCCAGGCATGGCTGCCGGCGGCGCTGCCTGCCGGGCTGACCGGCAACGACATCCAGTGACAGCGGGAGAGCGATCTTGAGAATTCCTCGTACCTTCAGGCGCTGGCTCGGGCTGCTGAGCGTCGCGGCCGTGACGGCCATGCTCGTGACCGCCTGCGGCGGCGGCGATGACAACGGCGGCAGCGGCGGCGGCGGCGGCGGCGGCAATGGCTCCAACGTATCGGACGGCAATACCGCGAACACGGCCGTGATCACGGTCGGCACCGGCGTCGCCCACGTGATCAACATCCCGACCGTCAACGTGAAGATCTGCGTGCCGGGCACGACGAACTGCCAGGTGGTCAACAACGTGCTCGTCGACACCGCGTCGTACGGGCTGCGGCTCGTCAGCAGCGCGCTGTCGTCGGGCGTGTTGAACAACCTGCCGCAGACGACGAGCGGCGGCGCGCCGGTCGCCGAGTGCGGCAAGTTCGTGTCGAGCTTCACGTGGGGTTCGGTGCGTACCGTCGACCTGTCGATCGGTACCGAGCAGGCGGGTTCGCTGCCGGTGCAGATCATCGGCGATCTCGGCACGACCAACGTGCCGAGCTCGTGCTCGAACAACGGCGCCAGGACGTCGGCCAACACGGCGAGCGACCTCGGCGCGAACGGCATCCTCGGCATCGGGCCGGCGCCGGTCGATTGCGGCACGAGCTGCGCGACGTCGACGTCGGCGACGTCCAACAACTACTACGCGTGCCCGAACGGCAATGCGAGCTGCGCCGTGGCGCTGGTGCCGGTCGCGCAGCAGGTGGCCAACCCGGTCCATCGCTTCGCGACCGACAACAACGGCGTGATCGTGCAGATGCCGAACATCTCGAGCAGCGGGCAGGGCAGCGCGACTGGCCTGCTGACGTTCGGGATCGGCACGCAGGGCAACAATGCGCTGGGGGCGTCGACGGTGCTGACGTCGACGACGACGGGCGACGTGAGTGCGACGTTCCTCGGCGGCAACGTGACCGCGTTCTTCGATACGGGCTCGAACGCGTACTTCTTCAACGATTCGGCGCAGAAGGCCTGTACGACCAACACGCAGTTCTACTGCCCGTCGTCGACGACCACCTATACGGCGACGCTGACCGGCCAGAACGGGAAGTCGGGCGGCGTGTCGATGCCCGTCGCGAACGCCGATTTGCTGTTCGCGAATGCGTCGACGTTCGCGTTCAACGACATCGCCGGCCCGTTCGGCGCGGCCGGCTGGCTCGATCTCGGCATGCCGCACTTCTACGGCAAGACGATCTACTTCGGGATGGACCGGACTGCGACCGGCGGCGCGCAGCCTTACGTCGCGTTCTGATCGCGCACGGACGGCAGCAGCAGGAAGGGGGCGAGCGATCGCCCCCTTTTTTTTAGGTTCGTCGCGGATTCCCGGGGAACGCCGCGCCAGCGCCTACGATATAAGACCGGCACCGGTGCCGGCACGACATCGAGGAGACAGCGCCATGAGCCAGCGTATCCAACGCATCACGCCGTTTCTGTGGTTCGACCACGACGCCGAGGCGGCCGCCCGCTTCTACGTGTCGGTGTTCGACGACGCGCGCATCCTGCACGTCGCCCGTTACGGCAAGTCCGGCGCGCAGGCGTCGGGGCAGGCGGAGGGCGCGGTGATGACGGTGTCGTTCGAACTGGACGGGCAGGCGTTTCTTGCGCTGAACGGCGGCCCGGCGTTCCCGCTCACACCGGCCGTGTCGTTCGTCGTCAACTGCCGCGACCAGCAGGAGATCGACCGCTACTGGGCGGCCCTGGCCGAAGGCGGCGACGAGCGCGCGCAGCAGTGCGGCTGGCTGCGCGACCGCTTCGGCGTGTCGTGGCAGGTGGTGCCGGTGCAGATGCCCGAACTGATGGCGGGCGACCCGGCACGCGCCGAACGCGTGATGGCGCAGGTGATGAAGATGAAGAAGCTCGATCTCGGCGCGTTGCAGCAGGCGGCGGCCGGTTAGCGAACGCCGGCCGGGACGTGCCGTTTTCGACGTGCGCGCGCGACGTCCGGCGATATTCCCGGCCGGTCGGTCAATCAGCGCAGAACGATCGTTTCGATTATCGAGCGAGATGCGTTTCACGCTGGTGTAATCAAGTCGTGGATTATCTTGCCGCTATTTATGTCAGGTCGCCGCGATTATAAAAATGACGTGACATGCGCGTTGGCGCTACGGCACGCCGCCGCTGCGGCCGCTCCAGTAATGCGAAAGACGGCGTGAGAGACGGTCAACATGCGAAAGGAGATGCGATGCGAAGAAATTCAAACTTATAATGCCCGCGTTGTTTCCGAGGTCGCCGATATAAAACATGAGGGCAATAAGATGAGTTTCAGTGAAGCCGTTCGTGCCGCACTCAATCAATACGCGAAATTCGAGGGCCGCGCGCGCCGCGCGGAATACTGGTATTTCGCGTTGCTCACGAGCGTCGTGTCGATCATCTGCCAGGCGATCACCATGGTGGGGCGCGACACGAGCGCGATCTCGCTGCTGCTGATGATCGTCGCGGCCGTCGTGTCGCTCGCGCTGGTGCTGCCGAGCCTCGCGGTCACCGTCCGCCGCCTGCACGATACGGGCCGCTCGGGCTGGTTCCTGCTGATCGCGCTCATTCCGCTCGTCGGCGGGATTCTGCTGCTCGTATGGATGTGCTCGCGCGGCACCAACGGCCCGAATCGTTTCGGCTCGGATCCGATTCCGGTGATCTGAGCGCCGCCCGCCCCGACGCGCGACGCCGTCGTGTCGGGGCGGGCCGACGATCGCTTCACGGCTGCCTTGCTTCGCTGCTTGGCAGATCCCACGCTTCCCCGTTTCCCCGTTTCCCCGTTTCCCCGTTTCGCCGTTTCGCCGCTTCGCCGCTTCGCCGCTTCGCCGCGTCACACCTTCATCCACATCACCACATCGCCACGTCACCACGTCACCACGTCACCACGTCACCACGCCACCGCGCCACCGCGCCACCGCGTCACCGCGCCGCCGCGCCCGCGAACGCGTTTTCCATCGTCTCCCCGCGCGCCGCCCCCGCTCGCCCGATTCCTCGAAATACCCCCCTTTCCCGGCTTTGCTCGACCGATCGGCGTTTGACGGGCGCATGAATAATCGGTGTCACTGGAGAACGGCATTTCGCCGTACCCGACTGGAGGCCCCGTGGCAGACGAGAGCGATCTCGACAGAACCGAAGCCGCCACTCCGAGGCGCCGCGAGAAGGCGCGCGAGGAGGGGCAGGTCGCGCGTTCGCGCGAGCTGGCTTCGTTCGCGCTGCTCGCGGCCGGGTTCTACGGCGCGTGGCTGCTCGCGGGTCCGTCGGGCGCCCACCTCCAGGCGATGCTGCGCGGTGCGTTCGCGTTCGACCGCGCCACCGCGTTCGACACCCACCGGATGCTGTCGGCGGCCGGCAGCGCGAGCCTCGAGGGTCTCGCCGCGCTGCTGCCGATCCTCGCGCTCACCGGCCTCGCCGCGCTGCTCGCGCCGATGGCGCTCGGCGGCTGGCTGATCTCGCAGAAGACCTTCGAGCTGAAGTTCGACCGCCTGAACCCGATCTCGGGCCTGGGCCGGATGTTCTCGATCCAGGGGCCGATCCAGCTCGGGATGTCGCTCGCGAAGACGCTCGTCGTCGGCGGGATCGGCGGGATCGCGATCTGGCGCAGCAAGGACGAGCTGCTCGGTCTCGCGACCCAGCCGCTCGGCTCGGCGCTCGCCGATGCGCTGCATCTGGTCGCCGTGTGCTGCGGCACGACGGTCGCCGGGATGCTGGTGGTCGCCGCGCTCGATGTGCCTTACCAACTCTGGCAGTACAACAAGAAGTTGCGCATGACGAAGGAAGAAGTGAAGCGCGAGCATCGCGAGAACGAAGGCGATCCGCACGTGAAGGGCCGCATCCGCCAGCAGCAGCGCGCGATCGCGCGGCGCCGGATGATGGCCGCCGTGCCGAAGGCCGACGTGGTCGTCACGAACCCGACGCACTTCGCCGTCGCGCTGCAGTACACGGACGGCGAGATGCGTGCGCCGAAGGTCGTCGCGAAGGGCGTGAACCTCGTCGCCGCGCGCATCCGCGAACTCGCGGCCGAGCACAACGTGCCGCTGCTCGAGGCGCCGCCGCTCGCGCGTGCGCTGTATCACAACGTCGAACTCGAACGCGAGATTCCCGGCTCGCTGTACTCGGCTGTCGCCGAAGTGCTCGCGTGGGTCTACCAGCTCAAGCGTTTCCGCTCGGAAGGCGGCGCCTTCCCGGCCGCGCCGGTCGATCTCGACGTGCCGGCCGACCTCGACAAGGGGTCGTCGGTCGCCGCCGACGACGAGCGTGAAGAAGCCGAAGACACGCTCGGCAAGCAAGGGAACGCAGCATGAGCACCCCGACCACCGGCCTGTTCGCCAAACGCCCGAACCCGTTCGCGGGCACCAACCTGCGCGCGCTCGCGGGCCCGATCCTCATCTGCATGATCCTGGGGATGATGATCCTGCCGCTGCCGCCGCTGCTGCTGGATCTGCTGTTCACGTTCAACATCGCGCTGTCGGTGATGGTGCTGCTCGTCAGCATGTACACGATGAAGCCGCTCGACTTCGCGGCGTTCCCGAGCGTGCTGCTCTTCTCGACGCTGTTGCGGCTGTCGCTGAACGTCGCGTCGACGCGCGTCGTGCTGCTCGAAGGCCACACCGGCCCGGACGCGGCCGGCCAGGTGATCGAGGCGTTCGGCCACTTCCTCGTCGGCGGCAACTTCGCGGTCGGCATCGTCGTGTTCGTGATCCTGATGATCATCAACTTCATGGTGATCACGAAGGGCGCGGGGCGGATCGCCGAAGTGTCCGCGCGCTTCACGCTCGACGCGATGCCCGGCAAGCAGATGGCGATCGACGCCGACCTGAACGCCGGCCTCATCAACGAGGAGCAGGCCCGCAAGCGCCGCCTCGCCGTGTCGCAGGAAGCCGAGTTCTACGGGTCGATGGACGGCGCGTCGAAGTTCGTGCGCGGCGACGCGATCGCGGGCCTGATCATCATGGCGATCAACGTGATCGGCGGGCTGATCGTCGGGATGGTGCAGCACGACATGAGCTTCGCAGCGGCCGGCACCAACTACACGCTGCTGACGATCGGCGACGGCCTCGTCGCGCAGATCCCGTCGCTCGTGATCTCGACCGCGGCCGGCGTGATCGTGTCGCGCGTCGCGACCGACGAGGACATCGGCACGCAGATCACCGGCCAGCTGTTCACCAACCCGCGCGTGCTCAACATCACTGGCGCGATCATCGTGCTGATGGGGCTGATCCCGGGCATGCCGCACGTCGCGTTCCTCGCGCTCGGCGGCGGCGCGATCTGGCTGGCCCGCACGCAGACGCGTCGCGCGGCGGCCCGCGTGGCGGCCGGCGACGTGACCGAGATCGCACCGCCCGCCGCGCTGCCGGGCGACAGCCACGAGGCGACGTGGGACGACGTGCAGCTGATCGATCCGCTCGGCCTCGAAGTCGGCTACCGGCTGATCCCGCTCGTCGACAAGAACAGCGACGGCGAGCTGCTCAAGCGCATCAAGAGCATCCGCAAGAAATTCGCGCAGGAAATCGGCTTCCTGCCGCCGGTGATCCACATCCGCGACAACCTCGAGCTGCGGCCGAACGCATACCGGATCGCGCTGAAGGGCGTCGAGATCGGCACGGGCGAAGTGTTCCCGGGCCAGTGGCTCGCGATCAACCCGGGCCAGGTGACGGCCGCGCTGCCGGGCGCCACGACGCAGGACCCGGCGTTCGGGTTGCCGGCCGTGTGGATCGACGTCGCGATGCGCGAGCAGGCGCAGGTGTACGGCTACACGGTCGTCGATGCGAGCACGGTCGTCGCGACCCACCTGAACCATCTGGTCGTGCAGCACGCGGCCGAGCTGCTCGGCCGCCAGGAAGTGCAGTCGCTCGTCGAGCGCACCGGCAAGGATGCGCCGTCGCTCGTCGAGGACCTCGTGCCGAAGACGATCTCGCTGACGACGCTGCAGAAAGTGCTGCAGAACCTGCTCGAGGAAGGCGTGCCGATCCGCGACATGCGCACGATCCTCGAGGCCGTGTCCGAACACGCGGGCCGCGGCGACGCGTACGAGATCACCGCCGCGGTGCGGCTGTCGCTCGGCCGGGCGATCACGCAGCAGTGGTATCCGGGCGCGGGCGAGATGCAGGTGATGGGCCTCGATTCGAATCTCGAGCGCGTGCTGTCGCAGGCGCTCGCCACCGGCGCGAACCCGGGCCTCGAACCCGGCCTCGCGCACAACCTTCTGACCGGCACGCAGCAAGCGATGCTGCGTCAACAGAATCTCGGGCTGCCGCCCGTGCTGCTGGTGCAGCACGCGCTGCGCGCGATGCTCGCGCGTTTCCTGCGCCGCAGCCTGCCGCAACTGAAAGTGCTGTCGTATGCCGAAGTGCCGGACACGCGCACGATCAAAGTCGTTAACGTCATCGGGGGTTCCGCTTGAACATTCGCAAATTCACCGGCGCGACCAGCCGCGACGCGCTCCGCCTCGTGCGCGAGGCACTGGGTGCCGACGCCGTCGTGCTGTCGAACCGCACGCTCGATGACGGCAGTGTCGAAATCGTCGCGCTCGCCGATTCGGATCTCGCCGCGGTCGCGCCGCCGGCCGCGGCCCGGGCGCGCAGCCTTCCGCCGCGCACGCCGGAATCCGTGCCGGCCGCAGCCGTGCCGGGCATCGTGTCGCGCCCGGGTGCCGGGCTCGCGCGCCCGGCCGTCAATCCGTATGCGGCAGGCGAGGGCGGGCTCCCGGACGTGTTTTCCTCGGTGTTCGGCGCGCGCGCCGAAGCGACGGAGCCGGCCGCGGAATCGACCGCCTTCGACGCGGATGCCGACGCGCACGCAACGGCCGCGGCATCGGCTGCGCCCGTTGCGCCGGTCACCGCTGCCGGCACGCCGTCGGCAGCGTCCGAACCCGCGCCGTGGCTCGTCGAGCACGCGAAACGCCTGACCCAGCAGCGCGAAGCGCTGATCGCCCGCGCGCAGGCCGCCCCGCAAGCGCCGGCCCGCACGCAGCACGACGCCGCACCCGCGACGCCGGCCGCCTGGGCGCGCGACATCGTGCGCGACGCCGAGCGCCGGATGCCGTCCGCCGCTGCTGCGACGGCCCGCCAGGGCGAAACGAGCGCCGCGAAGCCGGCCGAACGCACGCGCCTGTCCGCCGAGGCTGCCGCCGCGGTGGCCGACGCGGTGAAGGCGCGCGTCGAGAGCATCGTCAACGACACGGTGATGCACGAGCTCGGCGCGATGCGCGGGATGATGGAAGCGCAGTTCGACAGCCTGATGTGGCATGACCGCCAGCGCCGCAGCCCGGTGCACGGCGCGCTGACCCGGCACCTGTTCTCGGCCGGCTTCTCCGCGCAGCTGGTGCGCATGCTGGTCGACAACCTGCCGTCCGGCGACGGCGCGCAGACCTTCGAGCAGGCCGCCGACTGGGCGCAGTCGGTGCTCGCGGCGAACCTGCCGGTGCTCGGCAGCGAAGACGCGCTGATGGAGCGCGGCGGCGTGTTCGCGCTGATGGGGCCGACCGGCGTCGGCAAGACGACGACCACCGCGAAGCTCGCCGCGCGCTGCGTGATGCGCTTCGGCGCGAGCAAGGTCGCGCTGCTGACCACCGACAGCTACCGGATCGGCGGCCACGAGCAGCTGCGCATCTTCGGCAAGATCCTCGGCGTCCCCGTGCATGCGGTGAAGGATGCGGGCGATCTCGAGCTCGCGCTGTCCGAGCTGCGCAACAAGCACATCGTGCTGATCGACACGATCGGCATGAGCCAGCGCGACCGCGCGCTGTCCGACCAGATCGCGATGCTGCACGGTGCGAACGCGCCGGTGCAGCGCCTGCTGCTGCTCAACGCGACGAGCCACGGCGACACGCTCAACGAGGTCGTCCAGGCCTACCGCAGCGCGGCCGACCATCCGCACGCGGCACATCCCGATCTCGCCGGCTGCATCCTGACCAAGCTCGACGAGGCGACCCACCTCGGCGGCGTGCTCGACACGGTGATCCGCTACAAGCTGCCGGTCCACTACGTGTCGACCGGCCAGAAGGTGCCGGAGAACCTGTACGTCGCGTCGACCAAATTCCTGCTGAAGAGCGCGTTCTGTGTGCCGCGCGACGGCTCGCCCTTCGTGCCGCAAGACGAAGACATGCCGACGCTGCTGTCCGCACTGACCGCACGTTCCACCGCCGAGCTGCACGAGGTGCGATTTGGATAAACGGATCATCGATCAGGCCGAAGGGCTGCGGCGCCTGCTGGCCGGGCGCGCGTCGCGCATCGTCGCGGTGACGGGCGGGCCGGCGGGCGTCGGCTGCACGTCCACCGTCGTGAACCTCGCGGCGGCGCTGACCGCGCTCGGCAAGGACGTGCTCGTCGTCGACGAGCGCGCCGACGTGCAGTCGGCCACGGCGACGCTCGCGGGCGCGTGGCTGCGCGACGGCGAACGCACGCGCGTCGCCGCCGGCTTCGGCCTGTGCGCGGCCGCGCGGCTCGCACGCGACGGCTACGACGATACGGAACTGAGCGACTTCGTCGACGGCCAGGCCGACATCGTGCTGGTCGACGCGCAGCTCGGCGCCGACGGCGGGTTCTCCGCGCTCGCGCGCGAAGCGCACGACGTGCTGATCGTCACGCGGGTCGCCGCGCAGGCGATCACCGAGGCGTACGCGTGCATGAAGCGGCTGCATTTCGCGCACGCGGTCGCGCAGTTCCGCGTGCTGACCAATCACGTCGGCAGCCACGCCGACGCGAGGACCGCATTCGACAACCTCGCGGGCGTCGCGAGCCGCTACCTGACGGTGTCGATCGCCGACGCCGGCTGCGTGAACGCCGATCCGCTCGTCGAGCATGCGCGCGACCTGATGCATACCGCGGTCGACGCGTTTCCGTCGTCGGCCGCCGCGCGCGATTACCGGCAGATTGCCGCCGACCTGCTGTACTGGCCGATGCGCCCGGGCACGGGCGCGGGGCGCGCCGTGCATGCGGGCGGCAAGCCGTCTTACGAGGCGGGTGCGGCGCACGCCGCGTGAGCGCCACCGCAAGGAGAGAGCCATGATGTACAACGCTCAGGGAAAGATGACCCAGGCCGACGTGCTCGCGCAATACGCGCCGCTCGTGCGGCGCCTGGGGCTGCAGCTCGTCGCGAAGATGCCGGCGAGCGTCGACCTCGACGACCTGATCCAGGCCGGCATGATCGGCCTGATGGACGCGGCCGGCCGCTACAAGGAAGACCAGGGCGCGCAGTTCGAGACCTACGCGACCCAGCGCATCCGCGGCGCGATGCTCGACGAGCTGCGCAGCAACGACTGGCTGCCGCGCAGCCTGCGCAAGACGTCGCGCGAGGTCGAGCACGCGGTGCACCAGGTCGAGCAGCAGCTCGGCCGCTCGGCGAGCGAGACCGAGATCGCGCAGCACCTGAAGATGCCGCTCGACGAATACCAGGGGATGCTGCAGGACCTGCACGGCAGCCAGCTCATCTATTACGAGGATTTCGACCGCGCGGCCGACGACGAGCCGTTCCTCGACCGCTATCGCGTCGATCACGCCGATCCGCTGTCGGCGCTGCTCGACGACCACCTGCGCGAGGCGCTCGTCGACGCGATCGACCGGCTGCCCGAGCGCGAGAAGCTGCTGATGTCGCTGTACTACGAGCGCGGGCTGAACCTGCGCGAGATCGGTGCGGTGCTCGAGGTCAGCGAGTCGCGCGTGTGCCAGCTGCACAGCCAGGCCGTCGCGCGCCTGCGCGCGCGGTTGCGCGAACAGGCGTGGGTCGGCGCGGAGAACTGACCCCTTTCATTGCGCCCACGCGCGCCGATGCCGCGCGCGGCGCGCATTTCCCGCGCCGATTTGCTACAATCCTTCCCGTTTTCCGAGGAGCGTTGCGACGGACCATCCTGCGTCCGCCAGGCTCGGAAAGCTTCACCAAGCAGCCGTGCGGCGATATTTGCACCGGCCCCGCTTCCTGAACGGCGCTCACGTCACCAATTTCTAGAACTTTTTTAGAAAGGAGGGCGTGATGAACGCCATTATCGATTCCAAGGCTTCCACCGATTACATCGTCGCCGACATGGCGCTTGCCGGCTGGGGCCGCAAGGAACTGAACATCGCCGAGACCGAAATGCCGGGCCTCGTGCAGATCCGCGACGAATACAAGGCGCAGCAGCCGCTGAAGGGCGCGCGCATCGCCGGTTCGCTGCACATGACGATCCAGACCGGCGTGCTGATCGAGACGCTGAAGGCGCTCGGCGCCGATGTCCGCTGGGCGTCGTGCAACATCTTCTCGACGCAGGACCACGCTGCAGCGGCGATCGTCGAAGCCGGCACGCCGGTGTTCGCGTTCAAGGGCGAGTCGCTCGACGAATACTGGGAGTTCTCGCACCGCATCTTCGAATGGCCGAATGGCGAATTCGCGAACATGATCCTGGACGACGGCGGCGATGCAACGCTGCTGCTGATCCTCGGCTCGAAGGCCGAGAAGGACCGTTCGGTGATCGCGAAGCCGACCAACGAGGAAGAAGTCGCGCTGTACAAGTCGATCGCGAAGCACCTCGACGCGGACCCGACCTGGTACTCGACGCGCCTCGCGCACATCAAGGGCGTGACCGAAGAAACCACGACCGGCGTGCACCGCCTGTACCAGATGGAAAAGGACGGCCGCCTGCCGTTCCCGGCGTTCAACGTGAACGACTCGGTCACGAAGTCGAAGTTCGACAACCTGTACGGCTGCCGCGAATCGCTCGTCGACGGCATCAAGCGCGCGACCGACGTGATGATCGCGGGCAAGGTCGCGGTCGTCGCGGGCTACGGCGACGTGGGCAAGGGCTGCGCGCAGTCGCTGCGCGGCCTGGGCGCGACCGTGTGGGTCACCGAAATCGACCCGATCTGCGCGCTGCAGGCGGCGATGGAAGGCTACCGCGTCGTGACGATGGAATACGCGGCCGACAAGGCCGACATCTTCGTGACGGCGACCGGCAACTACCACGTGATCAACCACGATCACATGAAGGCGATGCGCCACAACGCGATCGTCTGCAACATCGGCCACTTCGACTCGGAAATCGACGTCGCGTCGACCCGCCAGTACCAGTGGGAAAACATCAAGCCGCAGGTCGACCACATCATCTTCCCGGACGGCAAGCGTGTGATCCTGCTGGCCGAAGGCCGCCTCGTGAACCTCGGCTGCGCGACCGGCCACCCGTCGTTCGTGATGTCGAACTCGTTCGCGAACCAGACGCTCGCGCAGATCGAGCTGTTCGTGCGCGGCAACGAGTACGAGAACAAGGTGTACGTGCTGCCGAAGCATCTCGACGAAAAGGTCGCGCGCCTGCACCTCGCGCGCATCGGCGCGAACCTGTCCGTGCTGTCGGACGAGCAGGCTGCGTACATCGGCGTGCAGAAGGACGGCCCGTTCAAGCCGAACCACTACCGCTACTGATGCGCCGCCGCCGCCGTGCCGCGTGCGTCCCGCATCGGGCGGGCGCGGTACGGCGGCACGGTGCCGGATCGCCGGCCGTCGCGTCATGTCCGCCGCTGCGCGGGCACGCGTGGCGGCCGGCGGCGGTCACCGAGCATTGACCGACCAGATCGACCAGATCGACAACCGAACCGGAGCCCTCCATGAGCGTCATCCTCACCTGGGTCATCAACGCCCTCGCGCTGCTGATCATCACGTACCTCGTGCCGTCGATCCACATCAAGAGCTTCGGCACCGCGCTGATCATCGCGGTCGTGCTCGGCCTGATCAATACGGTGATCCGGCCGGTGCTGATCCTGCTGACGCTGCCCGTCACGATCGTCACGCTCGGGGTGTTCATCCTCGTCGTGAACGCGCTGTGCTTCTGGTTCGCGTCGTCGCTGCTGAAAGGGTTCGAGGTGTCGGGTTTCTGGTCGGCGTTCTTCGGTTCGATCCTGTACAGCATCGTGTCGTGGCTGCTGTCGGCGCTGATCTTCGGGCAGCGCGACATCGGCTGACGGCCGGGCCCACTCTTGCGAATCATGAAACCGATCGAACTCTCGTTTGAATTCTTCCCGCCGAAGACGGCGGAGGGCGTCGAGAAGCTGCGCGCGACGCGTGCGCAGCTGCTGCCGCTGAAGCCGAAATTCGTCTCCGTGACGTTCGGCGCCGGCGGCTCGACGCAGCAGGGCACGCTCGATACCGTGCTCGACATGCAGAAGGACGGCCTCGAGGCCGCGCCGCACCTGTCGTGCATCGGCTCGTCGCGCGACAACCTGCGCGCGATCCTCGACCAGTACCGCTCGCACGGCATCCGGCATATCGTCGCGCTGCGCGGCGACCTGCCGTCGGGGATGGGCGCGGTCGGCGAGCTGCGTTATGCGTCCGAGCTCGTCAGCTTCATCCGCGCCGAGCATGGCGACTGGTTCCACATCGAAGTCGCCGGCTATCCGGAATACCACCCGCAATCGCGCTCGCCGAAGGCCGATCTCGAGAACTTCGCGCGCAAGGTGAAAGCCGGCGCGAATTCCGCGATCACGCAATACTTCTTCAACGCGGACGCGTATTTCCGCTTCGTCGAGGATGCGCGCAAGCTGGGGGTGGACGTGCCGATCGTGCCGGGCATCATGCCGATCACGAACTTCTCGCAGCTGATGCGCTTCTCGGAAATGTGCGGCGCGGAAGTGCCGCGCTGGGTCGCGCGCCGGCTCGAGAGCTTCGGCGACGATCGCGACGCGATCCGTGCGTTCGGCGCGGACGTCGTCACGAGCCTGTGCCAGCGCCTGATCGACGCGGGCGTGCCGGGCCTGCACTTCTATACGCTGAACGCGGCGGCCGCGACGCGGACGATCTGCGAACGGCTCTCCATGTAAGCGTCATCACGCGCTTGCATGCGTCAAAGCCCCGCCGGCAAAACCGGCTGGGCTTTTTTTTCGCTGCCGGTCGGCCGGTCCGCCCGCCGCGCCGGCGTCAGCGCTGCGCCTGCATCAGCGGCGGCCGCCGGTCGAACCACGGCCGCGCCTGTTCGAGCTGGCGCGCGAGTCTCAGCAGCAACGCATCGTCGGCGTGGCGCGCGACGAACTGCACGCCGATCGGCAGCCCGCGCGCGTTCCACCAGAGCGGCACCGACATCGCCGGCTGGCCCGTCAGGTTGAACAGCTCGGTGCAGCCGGCCCACGCGAAGGCCTTCTCCGACGCCTTCGCGAGCATCTCGCGCAGCAGCGGTTTCACCGGCAGCGCGCCGAGCAGCTTCATCTGCGCGGCTTCGAGCGGCGTCGGCTGCAGCTCGCCGATCTTGACCGGCGGCCCCGCGAGCGTCGCGCACAGGATCGCGTCGTAGCGCGACACGAGGCCCGCGACCTGCACGGTGAGCTGGCGCTGCCATTCGAGCACGTCCGGCAGGCGCGCGCGGGCGACGCGCTTGCCGACGACCGCCATCGCCCACGTCGCCGGCTCGAACTCCGCGCGCTTCGGCGTGCGTCCGGTCAGCGCGCGCGCACCCAGCACCAGCTCCTCGGCGATCGTCGCCCACAGCGTGAGAAAGGTTTCGGCCGCGCGTGCGTAGTCGATGTGCAGCGTCGCCGGTTCGACGTGATGGCCGAGCGATTCGACCAGCGCGGCCGCGTCGTCGAGCGCCGCGCGCGTGTCGCCGGCGAGCGCCGGCGCGAGCATCGGGTCGACGACGAGGCCGATCCGCAGCGGGCCGGGCGGCGCGTCGAGCGCGCCCAGAAAGGTGCCGGGCGCGCCGGGCGGCAGCGTCTGGCCGGTCGTTACGTCGAGCAGCAGCGCACTGTCGCGCACGCTGCGCGACACCGCATGCTGGACGACCAGCTCGCCCTTCGAAGGCAGGTCGACCAGCACCGGATTGCGGCTCGGCTTCAGGCCGAACAGCCCGCAGCACGACGCGGGGATCCGGATCGAGCCGCCGCCGTCGGACGCATGCGCGAGCGGCACGATGCCGGCCGCGACGGCCGCGGCCGCGCCGCCGCTCGAGCCGCCGGGCGTGTGATCGATGTCCCACGGATTGCGGCACGCGCCGAACAGTTCGGGTTCGGTGTACGGCATCTGGCCGATTTCCGACGTGTTGGTCTTGCCGAACACGTTGAGCCCTGCCGCGCGGCTGCGCGCGATCAGCGGCGAATCGTCGGCGGGGGCGAAGTAGCGGTAGTGCCGGCTGCCCATCGACAGCGGCAGCCCGGCGACCGCCGCGCCCAGATCCTTGACGAGATACGGGACGCCCGCGAACGGCGCGTCGGTGCCGGTGTCGCCGGCCTGCTCGGCCCGCTTGCGCGCGGCGTCGTAGTCCTGCAGCACGATCGCGTTGATCGCGCCGTTCACCGCTTCGGCCTGGCCGATCGCGGCGTCGAGCAGTTCGCGCGGGCTCGCCTTGCGTTCGCGCACGAGCGTGGCGAGGCCGATCGCGTCATGCGCGAGATAGTCCGAGTGCATCGCGGTCACCCCCGTTGTGACTCGTGGCGATGAAAGGAGGATAACGCGGGCCCGGCGCGCCGGACCCGCCGCCGGCGGCCTTTACAGGTGTTCGGCGAGGAACGTCAGCGTGCGGCCGTGCGCGAGCGCCGCGGCGCGCTGGTTGTACGACGCGCGGTCGGTGCAGTTGAAGCCGTGTTCGGCGCCCGGGTACAGGTGGAACGACGCGTTGTGGCCGCCCGCGAACGCGGCCTTCACCTGCTCGACGGCGGCGAGCGGGATCGCGTGGTCGTTCTCCGCGTAGTGGAACAGGGTCGGCTGCGTGATCTTGCCCGCGAGGTCGAGCGCATTCTGGATGCCGCCGCCGTAGTAGGCGACCGCCGCATCGACCTTGCCGGCCGCGGCCGCGCGGTACGCGAGCTGGCCGCCGAAGCAGTAGCCGATCGCGGCGACCTTGCCGG
Organism: Burkholderia sp. BCC1996; assembly: GCF_905339955.1. Lineage (NCBI taxonomy): Bacteria > Pseudomonadati > Pseudomonadota > Betaproteobacteria > Burkholderiales > Burkholderiaceae > Burkholderia > Burkholderia sp. BCC1996. The sequence goes on along the minus strand of NZ_CAJPHM010000022.1, from coordinate 56,329 downwards.
CGACTTCGGGGCGCGCGCGCAACGCGTCGGCGGCCGCGCCGATGTCCGCGACCGCGAGGCCGACGTCGGTCTTCTTCATCAGCTCGATGCCCTTGTCGCGATCGGCGCCTTCGTAGGTCAGTTCGACGCGCGGCTGCGTGCGCCAGAACACGTCCGGCGCGAGCGCGACGAAGCCGTCGGCCGCGTACTGGTCGGCGACCGCGCGAATGTGCGCGTTCACGCCGAAGATTTCCTGGATGATGATGACGGCGGGGCCCTTGCCGCGCTTGGGCAGCGCGAGATAGCCGCCGAAGCTGTCGTTACCGGTCGGGATGTCGATCCATTGGGCTGTCACGTTTGAACTCCTGGCGAACGGGCGCGCGACATGCGCGCCGCGGATGGAAATGGAGGCGGCCCAGTGTGCCACCAATCCCCGGACGCTGCAGCGCGCGCAAGCGGCGCGCCGGCCGGGTATGCGCGGCTCGAACCCGCGTGCCGAACCCGCTTCTCGCGCAGCGATCGTTTCGATCTCGATTATTCATTTTTCGGCGGCGGGCGGCTTCGATAGAGTCGAAGTGTCACCTTTACAAAGCGCTTTCGCGCATCGCCCCCGAAGGATTCGCCATGCCAGCCCGTACATTTTCCACCCCGTTTTCCGAACGCTTCGGCCTGCGCCTGCCGCTCGTGCAGGCGCCGATGGTCGGCGCGACCACGGCCGCGATGGTCGCGGCCGCGTCCAATGCCGGCGCGCTCGGCAGTCTCGGCGCCGGCGCGTTCGAGCCGGACCGTCTCGCGACCGAAGTCGCCGCGATTCGCGCGGCGACGTCGCGTCCGTTCGCCGTGAACCTGTTCGTGTTGCCCGACGCCGCGCCCGACGCGGCGACCGTCGCTCGCGCGCTCGCCGCGATCGATCCGTTGAACGCGACGCTCGGGCTGCCGCCGGGCAGCGCGCCCGCGCGTTACGCACCCGACTTCCGCGCACAGCTCGACGCGCTCGTCGCGCTGCGCGTGCCGGTCGCGAGTTTCACGTTCGGCGTGCTCGACGCGGCCGACGTCGCGCGCCTGAAGGCCGCCGGCACTTACGTGATCGGCACCGCGACGCACGTCGCCGAAGGGCTCGCGTGGCGGGCGGCCGGCGCCGACGCGCTGTCCGCGCAGGGCGCCGAAGCCGGCGGCCATCGCGGTACCTTCATCGGCCCGGCCGACGATGCGCTGATCGGCACGCTCGCGCTGGTGCCGCAGCTCGTCGATGCGACCGGGCTGCCCGTGCTCGCCGCGGGCGGCATCATGGACGGCCGCGGGATCGCCGCCGCGCTTGCGCTCGGCGCGCAGGGCGCGCAGCTCGGCACCGCGTTCCTGACGTGTGCGGAAAGCGCGATCGCGGCGGACTGGAAGGCGCGGCTGCTCGCGAGCGCCGATACGTCGACGCAGGTCACGCGAGCGATCACCGGCCGCCATGCGCGTGGCTTGCGCAATGCGCTGATGATGCGGCTCGGCGAGCGCGTGGCCGATGCCGCGCCGTATCCGGTGCAGAACGCGCTGACGCAGCCGCTGCGCCAGGCCGCCGCGCGCGCGAATGACGGCGACTACCTGTCGCTGTGGGCCGGGCAGGGCGCGCCGCTCGCCAGGCGGCGCGACGCCGCGCTGACGACGTCGCAGCTCGTCGACGCGCTCGACGCCGAATGGCGCGCGGTGCCTGCGTAAACGATTCGACGGCCGCCGGAGCGGCTCGCGTCGGCGCGCGAAACGTGCGCGTTGTCACGCACGTTTCATTCAATGATCCCGCGCACAAAATACCGAATCGAAATGACACGGGAATGCTTTAAATCAACCTTTCGCCAGGCCGCGTGGAACTAGCGGAAACCCTTATCCGGCGGGGCTTGCGGCGACATTCGAGCAGTCATTCCAAAGCGCCCGTATCGGTAGTGTTACCACTACCCCAAAAAAGTCCCACAAATTAATTTGATCACCTACACTTGCGCGCAAGTACGGGCGGGCGGCTGCTAAAAGCGGTTGCTTCCCACGTGCTTGAGGCCAAGTGCATGAACGATGCAACCGGCGAATCGTCCAGTGAATGCAAACACAGGGATGGCAGCGGGGCACCGGGCGATGGCGTTTATTGGGACCGAAACTGGAGACTTACATGAATATCAAGATGCAAAAGCTGTTGCCTATCACCGCAGCGGCGATGCTGTGCGTTGCAGCGGCAAGCAACGCGGCCGCCGATCAAGTCGTCAAGATCGGCCACGTCGCGCCCTTGACGGGCGGTATTGCACACCTGGGCAAGGACAACGAAAACGGTGCACGTCTCGCAGTCGAGGAGATCAACGCCAAGGGTCTCACGATCGGCGGCCAGAAAATCACGCTGCAACTCGACGCGCAGGATGACGCGGCCGACCCGCGCCAGGCCACGCAGGTTGCGCAGAAGCTCGTCGACGACAAGGTCGTCGCGGTGGTCGGCCACCTGAACTCGGGCACGTCGATCCCGGCCTCGAAGATCTACAGCGATTCGGGCATCGTGCAGATCTCGCCGTCGGCGACCAACCCGGCGTACACGCAGCAAGGCTTCAAGACCACGTATCGCGTGGTGGCGACCGATGCGCAGCAGGGCCCGGCACTCGCGAACTACGCGCACTCGAAGGGCATCAAGAGCGTCGCGGTGGTCGACGATTCGACCGCCTACGGCCAGGGTCTCGCGAACGAGTTCGAGAAGAAGGCGAAGGCGCTCGGCCTGAAGGTGATGTCGCACGACGCGACCAACGACAAGGCGGTCGACTTCCGCGCGATTCTGACCAAGATCAAGGGCGAGAACCCGGACGCGATCATGTACGGCGGCATGGACGCCACCGGCGGCCCGTTCGCGAAACAGGCGAAGCAGCTCGGCCTGCGCGCGAAGATCCTCGCGGGCGACGGCGTGTGCACGGAGAAGCTGGCCGACCTGGCCGGCGACGCGACCGACAACGTCGTGTGCTCGGAAGCCGGTGCTTCGCTCGAGAAGATGGCGGGCGGCGCGGCGTTCAAGGCGAAGTACGAGAAGCGCTTCGGCCAGCCGATCCAGATCTACGCACCGTTCACATACGACGCCGTGTACATCATCGTCGATGCGATGAAGCGCTCGAACTCGACGGATCCGGCGAAGATTCTCGCTGCGATGCCGGCGACGAACTACTCGGGCGTGATCGGCACGACGACCTTCGACTCGAAGGGCGACCTGCAGCACGGCGTGATCTCGCTGTACAACTACAAGAGCGGCAAGAAGACGCTGCTCGACGAAGTGAAGATGTAAGCTGAACAGCGGTCGACAGAAGGGGTGAAAGCGCGCCTGCGGCAACGCAGGCGCGCTTTCTTTTTGGCGCGCCCGCTGCGCGGTCAGATCTTCAGGTGTGCGAGGACCTTCGGTGCGACGGCCGCGACGAGCGCCGCGCACAGCGCGACGACCGCCAGCCCGATGGTCAGGTTCGCGGTCTGCGCGACCGCGCCGATCACGACCGGACCGAACAGCAGTCCGAAATACGCGAGCCCGGCCACGTGCGCGAGGCCTTCGGCCGCGTGGATGCCTTTCACGCGCGCGGCGGCGGCGAACAGCACGGGCATCATGTTCGCGAGGCCGAGACCCATCAGCGTGAAGCCCGTCAGCACGGCGATCCGGTTCGGCAGCAGCAGTGCGCCGATCATCCCGGCGCACGCGAGCGACGCGCTCGCGAACACGAGCTGCGGCGCGCCGAAGCGCGCGCGCACCGCGTCGCCGGCGAAACGCGCGACCGCCATCCCGCCGGAGAACGCCGCATACGCGGCGCTCGCGAGCGCGGGGCTCGCCGCGACGACGTCGCGCATGTAGACGGTCGCCCAGTCGTACATCGCGCCTTCGGCGATCAGTGCGATCAGCGCGATGCCGCCGAGCATCCACAGCGCGGGCGAGCGCCAGCGGTTGCCGCCGCCGTGCGCGTGTTCGTGATGCGGCACGTGCGGCAGCACGGCCGGGCTCGCGGCGAGCAGCACCGCGGCGCTGACGGCCGCCGCGAGCGCGAGATGCACGGCCGGCGCCATGCCGGCCGACAGCAGCGCGCCGCCGGCCGCCGCCCCCGACATCCCGCCGATGCTGAACATCCCGTGCAGCGACGACATGATCGGCTTGCCGAGCGCGATCTCGACCGCGCTCGCCTCGGCATTCATCGCGACGTCGAGCGTCGCCATCGAGAAGCCGAACAGCGCGAGCACGACGAGCAGCATCCAGTAATCGGGGACCACGAGGATCAGCGCCGCGCAGGCGGACATCACGAGCCCGCCCGCGAGGCACGCGGTGCGCGAGCCGACGCGCGCGATCCAGCGCGCGATCGTCAGCATCGCGGCGATGGAGCCGCCCGCGACCGCGAACAGCGCGATCGACAGCAGCCCCGGGCTCAACGCGAACTTGTCGCGCACGGTCGGCACGTGCACGCCCCACGACGCGTACATCATGCCGGCGACGAAGAACAGCGCCATCGTGGCCGTGCGTGCGCGCTGGCGGACTGGCAACGCCAGCACGCGATGCGCGTCGGGCGGTGCGGAAAAGTCGGACGAGGATCGGGAGGAGGATTCGGACACGGAACGCTCTTGAATGGACGATGCGCGGGCGCGTCGCGCCCGTCGGATTCGTCCGATTCTATCGAACCGTTTACGGTCTTGCCGGCGCGCTGGCCGTGCGGCCGGTCGTGATCGGCGCGCACTTCGCTTTCACGCGGCGCGTCGGCCATCCGGCCGATGCCCGGCAAGCCGCCGCCGCGGGTAACATCGATGCGCAGGCGGCGTGCCCGACGCGTTCCGGCGCGGCCCGCCTTCGCCACCCTTGCCACCAGGCCTTCCGAACGCAGGAGTCACCGTGAACATCGATCCCGTCCTTGCCTTGCACCTGCTGCATCGCTGCGCGCTCGGCACGCTCGCGACCCACGCGCGCGACCCGCAAGGCTTTCCCTATCCGACGGTCGTGCCGTTCGCACCCGATGCGGATCATCGGCCCGTGATTCTCGTGAGCGGCCTCGCCGAGCACACACGCAACCTCGCCGCCGATCCGCGCGCGGGCTTCCTGGTCGTCGACGCGCCGGACGGCGACGTGCTGAACGCCGAGCGCGCGACGCTGCTCGGCCGCTTCGTGCCGCTCGGCGACGCGCCGCATGTCGCCGCGCGCTACCTGCGCTACGAACCCGACGCCGCGCGCTATCTCGCGCTCGGCGATTTCACGTTCTGGGCGCTCGAGATCGAGCGGCTGCGCTATATCGGCGGATTCGGCCGGATGGGCTGGGTGGACGGCACCGGCCTCGATGCGCTGCCGCCGCTCGGGTTCGACGACGAACGGGCGCTGTGGGACGCATACGACTCGAGCGCTGCGCGCCGCGCCGGGCTCGACCTGCTCGGCGTCGACCGCCACGGCGCCGACTGGCGCTGCGACGGCCGCCGTGTGCGCACGCCGTTCGACCCGGTGCCCGGCGATGCCGGCGCGCTGCGCGAGCGGTTGATGGCCTGCGCGCGGGATGTGACGTGAGGCCGCGGATTCAGCTTTGTCTGTTTAGCGTCACGCGCCGTACGATTTTCGCAAACATGTCGCCGGATGAAAGCTTTGATTTTTCCGAATGCGGGTAATTGCGTATGTTGATAGACCTATTTCCGGATCGGTAATGTCCTAATCTCTATGCAAGCGCGTAAAAATTTGAGAAAAGGCCGTGGCCGGTCAAAATGACATGCGTGAATTACAATTGGTCTCGGGATTTTCGTGAATCCTGCTTCTATCAAATCTTTTTTGTGCTAATCTCTGCCTTCAAAATCCGAGGCACAAATATTTCATGAATGGTGAGCCGGCAGCAGATCGGCGCCATTGGTCATATCGAAAGGGAAACTATGTCTTCTTACAAGGACCTGCTGGCCCAGCGGGAGAAGCTGGAGAAGCAAATCGAAGAAGCGAAGTCGCGCGAATACGCCGAAGTGCTGAATGACGTGAAGCAGAAAATTGCCGACTACGGCTTTTCGCTCGCCGAACTCGGCCTCAGCCGCGCGAAGGCAGGCAAGGTCGGTCGTCCGCGCGCAGGCGTGGCAGCGAAGTACCGCGATCCGGAAACGGGCGCGACGTGGTCGGGCCGTGGCAAGCCGCCGCGCTGGATCGCCGGCAAGGACCGCGAACAGTTCTCGATTTAAACGATCGTTTAAATCATTGCCTCGAAAAGAGCCGCGTATCCGTGCAGGAGCGCGGCTTTTTTGTATCGTGGGATCGGAATGTATGCGTTCTGTCATGAAAATGTCAGAAACGGCGCGTGAATGAAAATGCGACCCGTTCGCATAAGCGATTGATTTAAATGGAAAATTTGGGGTTATCGGAATGCCCCGCGAGGGTCGTTTGGTAGAATTACGTATCCCAACCGATATCTCGTATTTCATGTCCACGTTTTCCGACGACGCACAAAGCGCAGATAAGCACGCGGTCGCGCGCAAGAGCACCCTCGTCAGTATCGTGCTGAATGTGGTGCTTGCGACGTTTCAGATCGTCGTCGGCGTGGTTGCGCATTCGCAGGCATTGATTGCCGATGGTATCCATTCGATTTCCGATTTGATCTCGGATTTTGTCGTACTGGTTGCGAATCGCCATAGTGGCGCATCGCCGGATGCCGATCACAATTACGGACACAGCCGCTACGAGACCGTCGCGTCGCTGTTTCTCGGCGCGATCCTGATCGCGGTCGGCATTGGCATGCTCTGGCGCGCCGGCAACCGTCTCGTGAATCTCGAAAACATCCCGGCCGTCCATTTTTCCGCGCTGATCGTCGCGCTCACGGTGCTCGTGTCGAAAGAGGCGCTGTTCCGCTACATGCTGCGCGAGGCGCGGCGCGTGCGTTCGGCGATGCTCGTCGCGAACGCATGGCATGCGCGCTCGGACGCCGCATCGTCGCTCGTCGTCGCGATCGGCATCGTCGGCAGTCTCGCCGGCGTGCGGCTGCTCGACCCGATCGCCGCCGCGATCGTCGGCTTCATGGTCGCGCGCATGGGCTGGACGTTCGGCTATGACGCGCTGCAGGACCTGTCGGATCGCGCACTCGACACCACCGACACGGCCGAGATCCGCGCGCTGCTCGCCGCGACGCCGGGCGTGCGCGACGTGCACGACCTGCGCACGCGCAAGATGGGCGATGCGGCGCTCGTCGACGCGCACATCCTCGTCGATCCGATGATCTCCGTCTCCGAAGGGCATTACATCGCGGAAACCGCACGAGCGCGCGTGCTGCGTGACCCGCGCGTGCTCGACGCGCTGATCCACGTCGACCCCGAGAACGATGTGGCGCGCCGTCCGGCGCTCGCACTGCCGCCGCGCGCCGAGATCGCGGCGCGGCTCGAGGCCGCGCTCGCGCAGCGCGGGCTGCATCCGGCCGCGATCAACCTGCACTACCTGAGTACGGGGCTCGAGATCGACGTGACGCTCGACGCCGGCGCGGGCGATACCGACGCGGCGCTGGCCGGCCGGCTCGATGTCGACGCGCTGAAGCGCCAGTTCGGCGCGCGCCGGATCGGCTTCACGCGCGGGCTGCCGGCGCAGGCGTGAGCGGCGCCCGCGACCGCGGGCCGCGCGTTACAGCGGCAGTTGCGTGTCGAACTTGATTTCGCGCAGCACGACGCTCGTGCGCACCTGCGACACGGCCGGGATCTTGAAGATCCGTTCGTGCAGGAAGACGTCGTAGGCCTTGATGTCGGGGGCGACGATCTTGAGGATGTAATCGGCTTCGCCCGTCGTGCTGTAGCACTCGGTGACTTCCGGGCAGGTCGCGATCTCGCGCTCGAACTGTTCGACGCCGCCTTCGTTGTGGCGGGTCAGGTGCACGTGCGCGAGCGCACAGACGTGCAGGCCGAGCTTCTCGCGATCGAGCAGCGCGGTGTAGCGCTGGATCACGCCGGACTGTTCCATGTCCTTGATGCGGCGCCAGCACGGCGTACTCGACAGGCCGACCTGGTCGGAGATTTCCTGCACGGAACGGCGCGCGTCGAGCTGCAACAGGCGAAGGATTTTTTGCGAAAAGGAATCGAGCGTCACCTGCGCCTCCATGCGGCAGCTACAACACGCTGAATGTTAGAGGCCCGGGAAAGGAAAGGCAATCTGGCGGCGCGCCGTTGAGCGAGATTCGCTAATTTGCCCGCGGATCCGTTGGGTTTTGTCCCGCTCCCGCCTGTTCCGACCGATCGGTGTCGGCCACCGCGAGGCCCGCGAGCGCGGCTTGCTGGCGGCGCAGGTCGGCGAGCATGTTGCAGAACAGCGCGCCTTGCTCGATCGCGTCGTCGAGCGCGACGTGCGTGTGCGGATGATCGTCGAACCAGTGCTTCGGAAAGCGCGGCTTGATCGCCTTGCGGTACGGCAGGCCCGTCATCGCGAACGCGAGCGTCTTGATGTCGAGCGCCGACCACGAGAACGGGCAGCGTCCGGCGAAGTGCATCATGTACCAGAACATGAACGTGAAATCGAAGCCGGCCGGCATCGCGACGAACACCGGCTTGCCGGGCAGCGCCTCGACCCATTCGACGTACGCGACGAGCGCGGCCGCCGGCGCCTGCAGGTCGCGCCGGCACGCGGCCCACGCTTGCGGCTCCGTCTTCCACCACGCTTCCTGCACCGGATGGGCCTGCGCGCCGGGCAGCGTCTCCAGGTTCGCGGAGAACGTCGCGATCAGCTGCTTGTCCTCCGTATAGGCAGCCGACGCGAAGCTCAGCATCGAGTGCGGGCCGGGAATCGGCCCGTCGGCCTCGACGTCGGTGCTGACGTAGATTTCGGGGATGGCGGTCTGGTTCATCCGAACACCTTGTCGGACACGAACGGATTCGTGCGGCGCTCGTCGCCGAAGGTCGACACCGGGCCGTGGCCCGGCACGAACGTGACGTCGTCGCCGAGCGGCCACAGCTTCTCCTTGATCGAGCGCACGAGGTCCGCGTGGTTGCCGCGCGGGAAATCGGTGCGGCCGATCGAGCCGGCGAACAGCACGTCGCCGACGATCGCGACGCGATGCGCGCGGCTGAAGAACACGACGTGGCCGGGCGTGTGGCCGGGGCAGTGATAGACCTCGAGCGTTTCGTCGCCGAACTGCACGGTGTCGCCGTCGTTCAGCCAGTGGTCCGGCTCGAACGTTTCGGCGGCCGGGAAGCCGAAGCGCTGGCTCTGCATCGGCAGTTGCTCGATCCAGAAGCGCTCGTCTTCCTGCGGTCCCACGATCGGCACGCCGTAGTGCGTCGCGAGTGCCTTCGCGCCCGCGCAGTGATCGACGTGGCCGTGCGTGAGCAGCACCTTCTCGACCTGCACGTTCTGCCGCGCGATCTCCTGTTCGATCCGTTCGAGATCGCCGCCCGGATCGACGACGGCGGCGCGGCCGGTCTTTTCGCAGACGAGCAGCGAGCAGTTCTGCTGGAACGGCGTGACCGGAATGAGCGTGACTTTCATGGAGGCACCGCGGCGGCTAAAAGGAGCGATTGTACCGGTCGCGCGCGCGGCATGCCGGCCCTGCGGTGCGGTGTCGGACGCCGCTCGTGCGGGCAATCCCGGAGCATCCCGATTGTTACAGCCATAGCGAGAATCAATGGTCCGGACGGGGGCCTTTTCGAGACAGGCTTTTGGTTTATGTATAATGCGCCCCATTGCGCGTGAATTTCACGCAATTCGCTGGTGTTTCGACCCCGTTAAATGGGGTGTCGGATTCACCGTCAAGCATCGACCGCCGGGGAGTCCGGCGGTGTATCCAGCACCGAGCATTCGGTGCTCACGTCTTGTCCGGCCGGGTGCTGCGCGCCCGTCTGCGGCCCTGCTGCCGCGCCGCCGGATGAGGCCTGTGCCGCCGTTCCTGTGCGTTGGCCGTACGCGACGCGCGCGAACGTGAAAGCCATGTTCGATGGCGGCATGTGGGGTCTGGTCAGGCTGCCGGGGACAGGTTGCGCCAGACGTGAAAACTAATCAGGACGGTTGCGGCAGAAACGAAAGCCGCGCCCATGCTAGCCGCCTGCTCGCGTAGCCGAGCGGGGCGTGCACGCATTTGCCGTCCGGGCCGCGTATCTGCGTTGTTCAGCAGCGTTGTACTGGTGCGGCCCGAACCAGAAGGCGACACGTCGATGAATTTTCGATTTCCGACTCGATTCGGGACCATTGCTTTATTTTTTGCGCTGACGGGCTGTGCGGTGCCACCCAGCCAGACTACCGGCAGCGACAACCAGAAGAACGCGGCCAACAAGACGGCCGCGGCCGCGAAAGCGGATGACGACAAGCAGCAACTGAATTTCGATTCCGCGCTGGCATCGATGCCGGCTGCCGACAGCAAGGACGCGAAGAAGTCGTCGCTGGCGGACGCCGAGCCGATCGACGGCAAGGATGTGTCCGACTTCCGCCAGACGGGCCGGGCATCGTGGTATGGCCGGGATTTCCACGGCCGCCGCACCGCGAACGGCGAGCGCTTCAACATGAACGCGCTGACCGCCGCGCATCGCACGCTGCCGCTGTCGTCGTACATCAGGGTGACGAACGCGTCGACCGGCAAGTGGGTCGTCGTGAAGGTCAATGATCGCGGGCCGTACAAGCGCGGCCGCGTGCTCGACCTGTCGTATGCCGCTGCCCGGATGATCGGCCTCGTGCACGCCGGCACGGGCCGCGTGAAGATCGAAGGGCTGTCGCCGCAGGAAGCGCGCGAGGCACGCGACGAAATGTTGGCGTCGGTCTCGGCGAGGTAACGCGGCGGTTCGTCCGCCTACGCAAAAGGGCTGCCTTCGGGCAGCCCTTTTGCATTTCCGCGTGCCGGGCGGCGGAGGCCGTCCGTGCTCGCGCGTCAGCCTTCCTTCAGCACCAGCGCGCGCGCATACAGCGCGTTGCGCGACGCGCCCGTCAGCGCGGCCGCGAGCTTCGCCGCGCTCTTCACCGGCACTTCTTCCAGCAGCAGCTTGAGCAGCGCGTCGTGCGCGGTGTCGTCGGCTTCGCCGCCGTCGGCCGGCGCGCCTTCCACGACCAGCACGAACTCGCCGCGCTGCCGGTTCGCATCGCCGTCGAGCCAGCTCTGTCCTTCGGCCAGGGTGCCCTGGAACAGCTGCTCGTGTAGCTTGGTGAGCTCGCGCGCAATCAGCAGCCGGCGCGCGGGGCCGAACACGTCGGCGAGGGCGGCGACGGTGTCCGCGATCCGGTGCGGCGCTTCGTAGAACACCAGCGCGTACGGGTGCTGCACGAGCGCCTGCAGCGCGCTCGCACGCTGCTTCGCCTTCGGCGGCAGGAAGCCCGCGAACGTGAACGTGCCGGCCCAATCGCCCGCCACGCTGAGCGCGGTCACGGCCGCGCTCGCGCCCGGCAGCGGAATCACCGCGAGGCCGGCCGCGCGCACGGCGTCGACGAGCCGCGCGCCCGGGTCCGAAATGCCGGGCGTGCCGGCGTCCGACACGTACGCGACGCGTTCGCCGGCGCGCAGCAGCTCGATCACGCGCAGCGCGGCTTCGCGTTCGTTGTGCTCGTGCACGGCGACGAGCGGCTTCGAGATCCCGTAGCGGGCCAGCAGCTGGCCCGTGTTGCGCGTGTCTTCGGCCGCGATGCGGTCGGCGAGGCCGAGCACGTGCAGCGCGCGCAGCGTGATGTCGGCGGTGTTGCCGATCGGCGTCGCGACCACGTAGAGCGCGGCGTCCGGGTAGTGCTGTGTTTGCGCGAGTTCGAGGAGGGCAGTCATGGCAGGCAATGCGCGCAATCGCGGCGCAAGCGGAACAAGGACGGCATTGTGCCACGCGGCGCCGGCCGCGCCGGGCGGCGAGCGCGGTTTGCCGCGCGGCGGCGGCAATTTTTCCGGCGCGGCGCGATCCAGGTCGGTTGGCGCGACGTTCGAGCAGCGCGCGCGGCAGTTCCTGGAGCGCCGCGGTCTCGCGTTCGTCGCGGCGAACGTGACGATGCGCGGCGGCGAACTCGACCTCGTGATGCGCACGCCCGACGGCACGCTCGTGTTCGTCGAGGTGCGCGCGCGGCGCAGCACGCGGCACGGTGGCGCGGCCGCGAGCATCGGCTGGCGCAAGCGGCGGCGTCTGGTTGCGGCCGCGCTTCATTTCTGGGTACGGCATGGCGCGGGTGCCGCGTGCCGTTTCGACGTCGTCGCGTTCGAGGCCGGCCGGCTCGAGTGGCTGCGCGATGCATTTCGTGCCGACGATGCGTAGCCGCGAGCTGTGACGAGATGTAAAGAGTTCTCGTCATACCCCCGGAGAGGGTGCCGGAGTGCGGTAAACTCGCCGCACCCATGACGTTGCGCGCGGTGTGCCCACGCGCCCAGTTCACCAGGAATCGATGTCAGTCGAACGTATTCAGCAACATTTCCGTGACAGCGCCGCGCTACACGCCGAAGCGGCCGACGCGCTGTCGCTGCCGATCGCAGCCGCGGTCGATGCGATGTTCGCCGCGCTGGCGAACGGCAACAAGATCGTCGCGTGCGGCGACGGCCCGTCGGCCGCTGCCGCGCACTACCTCGCCGTGTCGCTCGTTGGCGGCTTCGAGCGCGAGCGTCCGGGCCTGCCCGCGATCGCGCTGGCCACCGATGCGTCGCAGGGCGGCCTCATGGGGGCATCCGCCGTCGACCAGCTGTTCGCGCAGCAGGTGCGCGTGCTCGGGCAGACCGGCGACATCCTGCTGGTGCTCGACGCGAGCGGCGCGTCGCCGCGCGTGCTGGCCGCGATCGACGAGGCACACGAGCGCGAGATGACCGTCGTCGCGCTGACGGGCGGCGACGGCCACGCTGTCGCGGCCGCGCTGTCCGATACCGATATTCCGATCAGCGTGCCCGCCTCGCGCGCGGCGCGCGTCCATGAAGTCCATCTGCTGACCATCCACTGCCTGTGCGACGGCATCGACGCGATGCTGCTGGGTGAGGATTGAACGAAGGAGAGCCGTCGATGAACCAAAGCCGCGTCAAACAGACGCTCGTCAGAACCACGTTGCTCGCCGCGCTGACGGCGGGCCTCGCGATGTCGCTGCAGGGTTGCGTGCTCGGCGTGCTGGGTGCGGCGGCCGGCGGCGGCGCGCTGATCGCGACCGATCGCCGCACGCTCGGCGCGCAGACCGAGGATCGCGAGATCCAGGTCAAGTCGCTCACGCAGATCAACAACGGGCTGCCGGACCAGTCGCACGTGAACGTGACGGTGTTCAACCGCCGCGTGCTGCTGACGGGCGAAGTGCCGAACGACGCATCGAAGCAGCGCGCCGAGGAAATCGTGCGCGGCATCAACAACGTGAACGGCATCGTCAACGAGCTGTCGGTCGAGCCGGCATCGTCGCTGTCGTCGCGCGCGAACGACTCGTATCTCGAAGGACGCGTGAAGTCCGAGTTCATCGCGACGAAGGGGCTGTCGGCGAACTACTACAAGGTCGTCAGCGAGCGCGGCAACATCTACCTGCTGGGTCTCGTGACGGTCGACGAAGGCAATCGCGGCGCGGATGCGGCGAGCCAGGTGCCGGGCGTCGAGAAGGTCGTGAAGGTGTTCCAGTACATCCAGCCGCAGGACGCGCAGGCACTGCAGGCCGCGTCGCCGAGCGGGGCATCCGGCGCGCAGCCCGCCGCCGCGCCCGCGGATGCCGCGACGGTCGGTGCCGTGCCCGATGCGTCGGTCCAGTCCACGCCGCTGCAACCGCCGGCGCCGATCTCGAATTCGTCGAGCGTGCATCCGGGTAACCCGAAGGCCACGCCGCAATGAAGTCGACGCAGATGAAGTTGAAGCAATGGATGGTGCAGGGCGCCGCGGCGGCCGCGCTCGCGGCCGGCACGCTCGGCACGGCGCATGCGGACGTCGGCGACGGCCTGAAGGTCGCGCGCGGCAATGCCTGCATGGGCTGCCACGCAGTGGACCGCAAGCTCGTCGGTCCGTCGTTCAAGGACATCGCCGCGCGCTACAAGTCCGATCCGCAGGCCGTCGCGAAGCTGTCGAAGAAGGTGAAGGACGGCGGCTCCGGCGTGTGGGGCGCGATTCCGATGCCGGCACACCCGCGCATGAGCGACGCGGATCTGCGCGCCGTGGTCGAATGGGTGCTGGCCGGCGCGCCGTCGAAGTGACGCGTCGGGGTGACGGAACCCCTATTGCCAAGCGCGGAAATGCATGTGTATGATGGTTGTCTGTTGGGGCGGTAGCTCAGCTGGGAGAGCGTCGCGTTCGCAATGCGAAGGTCGGGAGTTCGATCCTCCTCCGCTCCACCAACGGATTCCGAAGGGCCCGGTCGCAAGACCGGGCCCTTTTGTTTTTCCGCGTGTCCCGCTCCGCCGCCGTCACCCCTGCCCGAAACTCGGCCGCTTCGGATCGTACGTCCAGCCCGGCACCAGATACCGCATCGCCATCGCATCGTCGCGCGCCGTGCCGCCGACCTCGCGATACAGCGCGTGCGCGGCCTCGACCTGCGCCATGTCGAGCTCGATCCCGAGCCCTGGCCGCTCCGGCACGGCCACCTGGCCGCCGACGATCTCGAGCGGCTCGCGCGTGAGCCGCGCGTCGCCTTCCTGCCAGATCCAGTGCGTGTCGATCGCGGTGATCGTGCCGGGCGCCGCCGCGGCCGCATGCGTGAACATCGCCAGCGACACGTCGAAGTGGTTGTTCGAGTGCGAACCCCACGTGAGCCCCCAGTCGCGGCACAGCTGCGCGAGCCGCACCGAGCCCTGCATCGTCCAGAAGTGCGGATCGGCGAGCGGGATGTCGACCGCCTGCAGCCGCACCGCATGATCCATCTGCCGCCAGTCGGTCGCGATCATGTTGGTCGCGGTCGGAATGCCGGTCGCGCGCCGGAACTCGGCCATCACCTCGCGGCCCGAATAACCGGCTTCCGGCCCGCACGGATCCTCCGCGTACGCGAGCAGATGACCTTGCCCGCGACACAGCGCGACCGCTTCGTCGAGCGACCACGCGCCGTTCGGGTCGAGCGTCGCGCGCGCGTCGGGAAAGCGCGCCTTGATCGCCGCGATCGCTTCCATCTCGTCCGCGCCGGCCATCACGCCGCCCTTCAGCTTGAAATCGGCGAAGCCGTAGCGCTCGACCGCGGCCTCGGCCTGCTGCGCGATCGCGGCCGGCGTGAGCGCGGCTTCGTTGCGCAGCCGGAACCACGGATCGGCGGCGTGCGTCTCGTCGCGATACGGCAGGTCGGTGCGGCGCCGCTCGCCGATGTAGAACAGGTACGCGAGCATCGGCACCGCGTCGCGCTGCTGGCCTTCGCCGAGCAGCGCCGCGACCGGCACGTCGAGATGCTGGCCGAGCAGGTCCAGCAGCGCGGCCTCGATCGCGGTGATCACGTTGTCGAGTCGCAGGTTGATCTCGTGCGGCTGGCGCAGCACGGCCGCCTCGCCGGCCGACGTCACCTCGTGCCGGATCGTCCGGCCGGCCGTCGCACCGGCGCCGGACAACGCCGCGCGCACCGCGTTGAGCGTCGCCTGGTAACGCCCGATCGACTGGCCGACCACAAGATCGGTCATCCGCTCGAGCGCCTGGCGGATGCCTTCGCCGCCGGGCACTTCGCCGACGCCCGTGTGGCCGCTGCTGTCGTCGAGGATCACGAGGTTGCGCGTGAAATACGGTGCGTGCGCGCCGCACAGGTTCAGCAGCATGCTGTCGCGGCCGGCGACGGGGATGACCTGCATGCGCGTGACGCGCGGCGTGCCGGCACGGCGGGATTCGGACATCGGTTCGCTCCTGGTTCCGGTGATGCACGGGCCGCCGGACCCGCCGGCGCGGCCCGCGCCGTTCAGTTCAGCTCGACGCGGCGGATCTCGCCGACGACGAACAGGTAGCAGATCACGGCGACCAGCGCGTGCGCGACGACGTACACCAGCGCGCCGTTGAACGAGCCGCTGCGGTCGACGATATAGCCGATCGCGATCGGCGTGGTGATGCTGGAAAGATTGCCGCACGTGTTGAGCAGCGCGCCGCTCAGGCCGGCGATCTGGCGCGGCGCGGTGTCGGCGTTGACGGCCCAGCCGAGCGCGCCGAGCCCCTTGCCGAAGAACGACAGCGCCATGAACAGCACGACCAGCACGTGCGAGTCGGTGTAGTTGCAGACGATCATCGACATCGACAGCAGCATGCCGATCACGATCGGCACCTTGCGCGCGACCGACAGCGACTGGCCCTGCTTGAGCAGCGCGTCGGACACGATGCCGCCGAGAATCCCGCCGAGGAAGCCGCACACGGCGGGGATCGACGCGACGAGCCCCGCGTTGAGGATCGACATCCCGCGCGCCTGCACGAGATAGACGGGGAACCACGTGATGAAGAAGTAGGTGAGCGCGTTGATGCAGTACTGCGCGACGTACACGCCGACGAGCATCCGGTTCCTCAGCAGCGCCTTCACGTGACGCATCGACGGCCCGCCGTCGCGCGCGCCGGTCGCCTGGTCGATGTTGACGAGCGCGCCGCCTTCGGCGAGGTAGTCGAGCTCTGCATCGTTGATACGCGGGTGCGCCTTCGGGTCGTACATCGTGCGGTTCCACACCAGCACGAACGCGAAGCCGAGCACGCCCATCACCGCGAACACCGACTGCCAGCCGTACGCGTGCACGAGCCAGCCCATCAG
The DNA here is from genome assembly GCF_905339955.1 of Burkholderia sp. BCC1996. Taxonomy (NCBI): domain Bacteria; kingdom Pseudomonadati; phylum Pseudomonadota; class Betaproteobacteria; order Burkholderiales; family Burkholderiaceae; genus Burkholderia; species Burkholderia sp. BCC1996. Next base: position 39,807 of record NZ_CAJPHM010000022.1, on the reverse strand, counting down.
CGGCGCGAACACGACGGTCGCCGCGTACTGCGCGGCATTGAAGATCGCCGACGCGGTGCCGCGCTCCGCGGCCGGGAACCAGGTGGACACGATCCGGCTGTTGGCCGGGAACGACGGCGCCTCGGCCGCGCCGACCAGGAAGCGCAATCCGAACAGCAGCGCGAACGCGGCCGCGCCGCCGAAGAAGCCGATGCCGCCCTGCAGCAGCGTGAACAGCGACCAGAAGAAGATGCTGAACGCATAGACGATGCGCGACCCGAAGCGGTCGAGCAGCCAGCCGCCCGGCAGTTGCGCGATCACGTACGACCAGCCGAACGCCGAGAAGATGAAGCCCATCTGCACGTGGCTCAGGTGCAGCGCGCGGGCCAGCGCCGGGCCCGCGATCGCGATCGCCGCGCGATCCGCGTAGTTGATCGTCGTGACCGCGAACAGCACGGTCAGCACGAGCCAGCGCACGCGGGTGCGCCGGGCCGTTGCCGACGCGGACGCCGGCAATGCGTGAAGCGGATTCATCAGTGTCTCCTCCGAAGGGCGGAAGGTGCCGTCATGCGGCTGCGCGTCGGGTGCACGCGTTTTTCGTGGCGGTGTTGCCGGCCGGAGGCCGGACGCCGATGCCCGGGGCGCGGCGTCCGGATCATTCTGTCACGGCGAAATATGCGCTTTCATGCCAATTACTGACTTGATCGATTCAGGAATTGAATCGATTGGAGGCGGGCGCGAATCGTGGGCGCGATTCGCCGGAAGGTTCGTTCACGCGTGCGCGTCGTCCGGGTCGGCGCCATGGTGGGCCGCGACGTGTTCCGCGAGAAACTCGACCGCGGCGCGCACGCCAGGCAACTGGCCGCGCCGGTGCGGCATCAGCAGTGTGGTCGTGACGGTGCCGGCCCGCCAGCCGGGCAGCACGCGCACGAGCGCGCCCGACGCGAGCGCGGCGCCGGCGATCCAGTCGGGCAGGCAGGCGATCCCGAGGCCGGCCGTCGCGGCTTGCAGCAGCAGCGTCGACTCGTCCGCCTGCATCCGGATGCGCGGGGCGACGTCGACGGTGTCGCCGGCGCGCTGCAGCCGCCATGGCTGAGGACCCGGATGAAGCCCGTCGTGCCGCGCGAGGTCGGTCGGCGCGTCCGGTGTGCCGGCACGCGCGAGATATGCCGGCGACGCAACGGCGACGATCGGCGACGTGGCCAGCGGCCGTTGCACGAGTGCGGAATCGGGAAGCGGCGCGAAATGACTGCGGACCGCGATGTCGAAGCCTTCCTGCGCGATGTCGACGAGCCGGTCGCTCGCGTGAATCTGCAGCAGCAGCTTCGGGTGCGCGATCGCCAGCGCCGGCAGGCATGGCGCGAGGATGTGCTGCGCCACCGGCACCGAACTCGTGATCCGCACGACGCCGGCCGGTTCGGCCGCCTGCCGCAGCACGGCGTCGCGCGCACTTTCGGCCTCGATCACCGCCGCGCGCGCATGCTCGAAGAATTCGGCGCCGACCGGCGTCAGTCGGAAGCTGCGCGACGTGCGATGCACGAGCCGCGCGCCGAGCGTGCGCTCGAGCTCGGCCACGCGCTTGCTGACCGTCGATTTCGGCAGGTCGAGCCGACGTGCGGCCGCCGACATGCTGCCCGCGTCGACCGCTTGTACGAAGAGGTAGAGATCGTTCAGATTCACTGTCAGCGTCCACCAGGAGAAACGACGGGTTTCGATTCTAGCGGCTACTGCGCGATCGTTCGTCATGGGAGCATGATTGCTCGATCAACTTCTGCGAAATCCCCATGTCTCCGATCCTTCTCTACGGCATTCCCGCCGGCTGCTCGTTCGGCTCGATCGTCGCGCTCGAATGGGCAGGCCGGCCTTACCGGCTGTCGCGCATCACGATGCCGGGCCTCGTGACGAGCGACGCGTTCCTCGCGCTGAACCCCGCCGCCGAGACGCCGGCGTTCGTGACCGCGAACGGCGACGTGCTGACCGAAAGCGTCGCGATCCTCGGCCATGTCGGCGCACAGGCGCTCGACAGCGGCCTCGCGTTCCGCCAGGGCAGCGCGGATTTCGACCGTCTGAACCGCATGCTCGAGTGGTTGAACACGACGTTCTTCAGCGCGTTCGGCGCGCTCTGGTACGTGTACGAACACGGCGCCGAAGGCGCCGAGAAAGCCGTGCTGCAGGCATACGGTCGCGGCAAGGTGCTGAAGGCGCACCGTCACCTCGAAGCGCTGCTCGAGCGCGGCGACGGTCCGTGGTTGCTCGGCGCGCAACGCACGCTGGCCGACGCGTATTTCGCGGGAATCGCCCGCTGGGCCGACTATCACGCGGTGTTCGAGCAGGATGCGTTTCCGCGCGTCGCCGCGCTGCGCGCACGGCTCGCCGACGACGCCGGCGTGCAGTTCGCTCACGCGATCGAGGAAAACCGGCCGCTACCGGCGTCGTCGGCCTTCGAAGGACACGTGTCGCTCGACGATGCGCTCGCCAGCGCGCGCGTGACCGCGATGCCGGCCGCGACGCCCTGAAGACCGGACAGCGCGCTCACCCGACGCGCGCACGGCGTCGGCAAATTTTTACCCGGGTGATATTGACATTCAATTTATACCCGGATAAAAATAGCGTCATTCCGATTTCTGCCCACGGGCGACCACGATGACGCTCTCCACACTTCTCCCTTCCTACACGGCGTTCGACGGCCACCGGCGCGTCGCGTCGGGCCCGCTCGCGACGGTGGCGGTCGCGGTCCGGCAGGCGGCCGGCGACGCCATGTCCGGCACGATCGTGATCTTCGACGACGCGACCGGCCGCTCGATCGACCTCGACCTGCGCGGCACGGCGGACGATATCCGCGCGCGTTACGCGGCAGCGCCGGGCGATGCATCCGCGCCCGCCGGCGAGGGAGGCGGGGCGGGCGAACAACGCGGCCGCGGCCGTCCGAAGCTCGGCGTCGTCTCGCGCGAGGTCACGTTGCTGCCGCGTCACTGGGAGTGGCTCGCCGCGCAGCCGGGCGGCGCGTCCGTCGCGCTGCGCAAGCTCGTCGAGGACGCGCGGCGCACGCATGCGGCGGCCGACCGGCGCCGCGACGCGCAGGCGCGCGCCTATCACTTCATGTCCGCGATCGCGGGCGACCTGCCCGGTTTCGAGGAGGCCGCGCGCGCGCTGTATGCGAACGACCTGGCGCGGCTGGCCGAGTGGGTCGCCGGCTGGCCGGACGACGTGCGCGACCATGCGCTCGCACTGGCGCGCGGCGATCTGCCGCCGTCGACCGAAGACTGCTGAAGGAGCACACGACGCGATGACGACGTTCGATCTGAACCACGGCGCGACCGCGCCGGTCGCCGACGAAGCCGACCTCGTCGACCTGCGCGTGACCGGCACGATCCCGCCCGAACTCGACGGCACGCTGCTGCGCAACGGCCCGAATCCGCCGGGCGGCCGTTTCGAAGGCAACGACGTGCTGTCGTGGTGGCCGGAAGCGGCGATGCTGCACGCGATCGCGTTCGAACGCGGCCGCGCCGCCGGTTACCGGAACCGCTGGGCCCGCACGCGCCGCTGGGCCGATGTTCACGCGCCGGAGCAGGCGCCGCATCTGCCCGACACGAATCCGAACGTGAACGTGCTGCAGCACGCGGGCGAATTGCTCGCGCTGGCCGAAGGCGGCACGCCGCTCGCGATCACGGCCGCGCTCGACACGCTCGGTGCGCCCGCGCGGCACGCGGCGTTCGGCGGCGCGATGACCGCGCATCCGAAGGTCGATCCGGTGACCGGCGAACTGATCCTGTTTCGCGCGGACTGGCGCGCGCCTTGGCTGCGCTACGGTGTCGCGGACGCGCAGGGCGTGCAGCGCGTCGACCTCGCGGTCGACGTGCGCGCGCCGTCGATGATGCACGACCTCGCGATCACCGAGACCCGCAGCCTGCTGCTCGACCTGAACGTGGGTTACGACTTCGCGATGCTGAAGCACGGGCACCGGATGCCGCTGCGCTGGCACGACGACCGCGACGCGCGGATCGGCGTGATGCCGCGCCACGGCGGCGACGTGCGCTGGTTCGGGATCGAGCCGTGCTTCATCCAGCACGTGGTGAACGCGTACGACTGCGATGCGTCGTGCATCGTGCTCGATGCGGTGCGCTATCCGTGGTTCCTGCGGCTCGACGCGCGCACCGGCCGGTTCGCCGACAACCCGGTCGGCGAACTGTGGCGCTACGTGATCGATACCGCGAACGGGCTGGTCGACGAGGGGCCGCTCGCCGATGGGGGCATCGAGCTGCCGCGCATCAACGAAAGCCGGACCGGGCGCCGCTACCGTTACCTGTATGCGGCCGAGCAGCCGAACCACACCGAGATGCGCGGCGTGATGCGCTTCGATCACATGCGCGGCACGACGACGCGTTACGCGGTGCCGGCCGGCGACCAGAATGGCGAGCCGGTGTTCGTGCCGCGCCCGGGCGGCACCGACGAGGACGACGGCTGGCTGCTGGTGGTGGTCTACCGCGCGGCGACGGATACGAGCGACGTCGTGATCCTCGATGCGCGCGCGATCGACGCGGCGCCGGTCGCGACCGTGCACCTGCCGCGCCGCGTGCCGGCCGGGTTCCACGGCGCGTGGGTGCCGCGCGAGCGCCCAGCGTGAGCGGCCGCGCGCGTCACTGCGCGCGCAGCGCGTCGACGATGCTCAGCCGCGCGGCGCGCATCGCCGGCAGGAACCCGCCGACGAGCCCCATCACGAGCGAGAACAGCAGCGTCTTCACGACGATCGCGGGCGTCAGCACGAAACGGAACGACAGGTCGGAGAAAGTCTGGAAGTTGGTCGTCGAGAACGACGCGAACTCCATCAGCGACGCGCACGCGAGCCCCGCGACGCCGCCGACGAAGCCGAGCAGCAGCGCCTCCAGCAGGAACGCGGCGAGCACGTTCATGCGCTTGAAGCCGAGCGCGCGCAGCGTGCCGATCTCGGCGGTGCGGTTCGCGACCGATGCATACATCGTGATCATCGCGCCGATCATCGCGGCGATCGAGAAGATCGTCGACAGCGTGATGCCGAGGATGTTGATGAAGGTCGACAGCGCCTTCGACTGGTCGCCGTAAAACGTCTGCTCGCGCTTCGCTTCGTCGGTGAGGCGCGGGTCGACGTCGATGTCGGCCTTGAAGCGCGCGAAACCGTCGGCGCTCGGGATGCGCAGCACCATCGACGAATAGCTGGTGCGCCGGAACGACTGCATCAGCTGGTCGACGTCGCCCCAGATCTCCGAATCGAAGCCGCTGCCGCCCGCGTCGAAGATGCCGACGACGGTCCAGTCGCGCTGCGCGAAATGCAGGCGGTCGCCGAGCTGCGTGCCGCTGAAGCCTCTCGCGATCGCGCTGCCGACGACGATCTCCGACGAGCCCGGCGCGAACGTGCGGCCCGCGACCAGCTTCACGCGCGGGCGCAGCGCGAGGCCGGCCGGCGACACGCCGCGGATCACGACGTTGGACGGCTTGCCGGTCGACGTCTTCACGAGCGAGATCAGCACGACGGCTTCCTTCGACACCTGCGGCCGGCCGTCGGGGCCGAGCGCGACGGCCGGATGCATCTCGAGTGCGTTGGCCTGCTGGTGGTCGATCGCACTCTGGATCTCGGTTTCCGCACCCTTGCGGATCACCACGGCGTTGTCGGGTTCGCCGGTCGACACGAGCGTCTGCGTGAGCCCCGCGTCGAGCATCTGCACGGTCGCGAACACGAAGATCACCAGCGCCATCCCGCCCGCGGTGAGCGCGGTGGTGAGCCGGCGGGTCCACAGGTTGCGCGCGATGTAGGTGAGCGGAATGGCCATCGATGCGCGCCTCTAGCCGATCGCCCGCAGGCCTTCGACCACGCGCACGCGTGCCGCCTGCCACGCCGGCACCAGCGCGGCCGCGAAGCCGACCGCGATCGAGCACGCGGCCTGCAGCGCCATCGTCCCGTCCGACACCCTGAACACCGGAAAGATGCCGCCCGCGGCCTGCTTGAAGAGGCTCGCGGCCGGCAGCGTCGCGAGCATCCCGAGCCCGCCGCCCGCCACCGCGATCACGACCGATTCGCCGAACACGAGCAGCGCGAGAAAACCGGGGCCGAAGCCGAGCGCCTTCAGCGTCGCATATTCGGCGGTGCGTTCGCGCGCGCTCATCGCCATCGCGTTCGCCATCACGGCCATGATGATCAGGATCACCACGTACGACACGACGCGGATCGCCGCGATGATCTGGTTCGACATCGCGACGAAGCCGAGCTGGAACGCCTGTTCGGTCTCGGTCAGCGTTTCGGCGAGCGAGTTCCTGAACACCGCGTCGACGTTGCGCGCGATCGCGGCGCCGTCGTCCGCGTGCGCGACGCCGAGCACGAACACGCCGACCTGGTCGGCCTGCTTCGGCGTGCGCTTGCGCACCGTCTCGTTCAGGTAGTCCCAGTGGAACACCAGCTGGCGCGTGATCGTCGAGTCGTCGCGGCCGTCGAGAATGCCGCGCACGACGAAATCCCACGTGCCCGGATAGATCGTGCCCTTCAGCGGAATCACGTCGCCGACCTTGAAGCCGAACTGCGTCGCGAGCTGGCGCCCGACCAGGCAGCCGCGGCGGTCGCGGACGTAGTCGGCGCGCTGCTGCGCCGGGAGGATGAATTCCGGATACAGGTCGAGGTAGTTTTCCGACACCGCGAAGCTCGCGAAGAAGTTCTTCGGGTCGCGGTAGATGCCGCCGAACCAGTTCGAGCGGACCACGGCCGTCACGCCGTCGACGCCGCGGATCCGGTTCTCGTAGCTGACCGGCAGCGGGAACACGAGCGAGATCGCGTTGCGCGTGACGAGCCGGCCGCTCGACGCTGCGGCCGCGCCCGCGTACCACGCGTCGACGACGGTGTGCAGCAGCCCGAACGCCAGCACCGCGATGGTCAGCCCGAGCACGGTCAGCAGCGTGCGCAGCCGGTGCCGCAGCGCGTTGCGCGCGATCAGCTTGAACACCATCATCGTGCGCGCTCCCGTCCGTCAGACGGCGTGCCCATCGATCAACTCTCCTTTCTCCAGATGCACGAGCGACTGCGCGGCGGCAGCCGCGTGCGCATCGTGGGTCACCATGATGATCGTCTTGCCGAGCTCCGCGTTCATCCGCTGCAGCATCGCGAGCACGTCGGTGGCCGACGCGCGGTCGAGGTCGCCGGTCGGCTCGTCGGCGACGATCAGCACCGGGTCGGTGATCAGCGCGCGCGCGATCGCGACGCGCTGCTGCTGGCCGCCCGACAGCTCGGACGGGTAATGGCTGGTCCGGTCGCCGAGATTCACCATGTCGAGCACCAGCTCGACGCGCTCGCGCCGTTCGCGGCGCGACAGGTGCGTGAGCATCAGCGGCAGCTCGACGTTCTCGAACGCGGTGAGCACCGGCATCAGGTTGTAGAACTGGAAGATGAAGCCGACGTTCGCCGCGCGCCATTCGGCCAGTTGCGCTTCCTCGAGCCGCGAGATGTCGAGGCCGCCCACGCGCAGCTCGCCGCTGTCGGGCCGGTCGATGCCGGCGACGAGATTGAGCAGCGTGCTCTTGCCGGAACCCGACGGCCCCATCAGCGCGACGAAGTCGCCTGCGCCGATGTCGAGCGTGATGTCGGTCAGCACTGGCACGACCTGGTTGCCGCGCCGGTACGACTTCGCGACGTGGCTGATCTCGACGAGGGGCGGCGAGGCGTCGTTCACGCGCGCCACGCTACTTCTTCGCGACAGCGACTTTCGCGCCGTCCTTCAGCTTCGCGCCCGGCGCGAGCACGACCGTATCGCCGGGCTTCACGCCGCGGATCGCGACGAGTTCGCCGATCCGCGCGCCTCGGGTCACCGCCGTCGCACGCACCGTGTCGTCCTTCACGACGAACACGACCGGGCGGCCGTCGCGCTCGACCACCGCGCTCGCCTGCACGGCCGTCACCGGCTGCCGGTCCTGCGGCGACGCCGGCTTCGACAGGAACGCGATCTTCGCGCTCATGTCGGGCAGCACGCGCTCGTCGCGGTCGACGAAACGCACCTTCACCAGCACGGTCGCCTTCGAGCGGTCGACGGTCGGCACGATACGCGACACGCGGCCCGCGAAGCGCATGTCGGGCAGCGCGTCGAGCTGGATCTCGCACGGCTGCTCCGCGCGGATCTTCGCGATGTTCGATTCGGCGACGTCGGCCTCGACCTCGAGCGTGTCCATGTCGGCGATCGTCACGACCGCGCCCTTGCTGTCCGACGCGGACGAGAACGGCGTGATGTTGTCGCCGACGTTCGCGTGCTTCGCGAGCACGATCCCGTCGAACGGCGCGCGGATCACCGTCTGGTCGACCGCGACCTGCGCGGCCTGCGCATTGGCTTCGGCGGACGCGATCGCGGCTTCGTCGCTGTTGACCGACGCGCGTGCCTTGTTCACGCGGGCCGTGTCGATGTCGAGCTGCGCGGCCGGCACCGCGCCCTTCGGCGCGAGCGCGGCGGTGCGGCGCAGCGCGATCTCCGCATCCTTCAGTTCTGCCCGCGCGACGCCGAGGTTCGCACGGGAGACCTGCGCCTGCGCGCGTGCCTGTGCCAGCGACGCCTGCACGTCGCGGCTTTCGAGCCGCGCGATGATCTCGTCCTTCTTCACGCGCGTGCCCTCGAGCACGCCGAGCCACTCGACGCGACCCTGGCCCTTCGACGCGACCGCCGCCTTGCGCTGCGGCACGACGTAGCCGGTCGCGTTGAGCTGGGTGTCGTTCTGGTACGGGTAGGCGGACGTGACGGAGGTCGTGTCGACCGTCGGCCGGCCGGTGAGCGCCAGCGCGGCGACGATCGCGACGATGACGAGCGCGGCGGCGACCGCGTAGCGGACCCACCGGCGCCGGCGTGGCGCGGGTGCGATCGGACGCCGGTCGATTTTCAGTTTGTCCAGATTGTGATCGGGCAATTTGGGCGCCTTGCGACGGCGGCGGTCTCGTGACCGGCCGCGTCCGGTTGGGACGGAAGGTGGCCAGTATAGCGTCGGGGCGACGGGCGCGAGAGCCGGTTTGTCGGACGATTGACGCAGGTCCCGGCGGCGCGTCGCGCGGGCGCGAAACCCGTGCCCCCCGGGGAAACCCGAACGATGCAAGCTGCATGTCAACTCGCCGCGCGGGCGATGCGTTATGGAGCCTGTGCGTCAGTATTTGCCGAGGCGGAAAGGCGAGAGCCGACCCGTCCGGTGGCGACCGGGAGCCCGGCGCGACTGATGTTCCGATGCGGATGCCTCGCATCTCTTACCGGTACGTTTGACTTTTTCTCCGCTAAAGGAAGAACAATGAAGAAGACGCTCGCTTCGATCATGACCGCAGCATTCGCTCTCGCATCGGTTTCGGCATTCGCACAGGCGTCGGCGCCGGCAGCCGACACGTCGGCCGCTGCACCGGCACCGGCCAAGAAGGATCACAGCAAGCCGAAGCACCAGCTGAAGCAACACGGTTCGGCCAAGGGCAAGGCGAAGGCCGCAGCCGCTTCGGCCGCCGGCACGAACGACGCAGGCACGCAGAACTAAGCACGCTTCACCGGGCCGGCGCTGCCGGCCCCCCCTGTCGCGAAACCCCGCACGCTCCGGCCTGCGGGGTTTTGTTTTTCTCAGGGGCGTCAGCCACGTCCGGAACGACGCAGGCGCGCAGAACTAAGCACGCTCCGCCGGGGGCGCCGCTGCCGGCCGGCCGTCGCGAAACCCCGCATGCTTCGGCCTGCGGGGTTTTGTTTTTTCAGGCGTCCGCCACGTCCGGAAACTCGAGGGCATCGGGCGGCGGCGCGCGCATCGCATCGACCACCGCGCGCATGCGCCGCCAGTGCGACCCTTCCCAGAACACGCGCCGGCACACGTCGCACGCGGCAAAGCGCCGGTGCCGCTGGCGCACGCCCGGCGGCACGCGCGGCGCGGCGTCCGCCGCATCGAGCGCGTGCAGCGGCGCGTTGCAGCGCAGGCACAGCCGGAACGGCCGCATGTGCGGCGCGAGATCGAGCCGCGCGAACAGCTCGCGCAGCTGCGCGTCCGGCTGCTGCGCATGCAGGTAGCAGCCGCGCACGACCGCGCGGCGCTTCAGCAGCTCGCGGTCGCGGGTCAGCACGATCCGGCCTTCGCGCGCGGCGAGCGCCGCGAGTTCGTCGTCGCGGTAGTGGTTGTCGTAGCAGGTGTCGAAGCCGGCGAGGCGCAGCAGCTGCGCGAGGCCGCCGAGATGCGCGTCGGCGACGAAGCGCCAGTGGTCCGGTTGCGGCAGCGGCGAGGCGGCCGCCGGCTGCGCGCGCTCCGGATGGATGTCGACGCGGTCGCCGTCGCCGAGCGGCCGGTCGAGGGCGGCCGGTGCGCCGTTCACGCAGAGCAGGCCGATTTCCGTATGCGGGACGCCGAGTGCCTCGATCGCGTGCTTGACCGTCGCATCGCGCGCAAACGCATGCGCGAACGCGCACTCGCGCTGCTCGCGCGCGAGAAACGCGTTCAGTTCGCCGTGGAAGCGGAAGGTCGCGGTCGCCATTGGCGCAGTATCGCACCGCGCACGGCCGGTCGCCGGGGGCTGCAGGCCGCCGCCATCTGTGTTTAACTCCCCGCTTCACGGGTCGAAGGAGCGGGGAAATGGATCTCGGATTTATCGGGCTGGGCGAAATGGGGCAGGCGATCGCGACGAACCTGCTGAAGGCGGGGCACGCCCTGCGGGTCTGGAACCGGTCGCGCGAGCGCGCCGAGCCGCTCGCCGCGCTGGGCGCGCAGATCGTCGCGACGCCGGCCGACGCGTTTCGCGGCGACGCCGTGTTCTCGATGCTCGCCGACGACGCGGCCGCGCGCGAAGTATTCGACGACGCGCTGCTCGCGCAGGCGCCGCGCGGCCTGATCCACGTGAACATGGCGACGGTGTCGGTCGCGCTGGCCGAGTCGCTCGCGCACGCGCATGCGTCGCGCGGCCTCGAGTACGTCGCCGCGCCCGTGATGGGGCGCCCGGACGTCGCGGCCGCCGCGCGCCTGACGATCATGGCCGGCGGCCCGGCCGAGGCGATCGACCGCGTGCAGCCGCTGTTCGACGCGATCGGCCAGAAGACCTGGCGGTTCGGCTCGCTGCCGCAGCATGCGAACGTCGCGAAGATCGCGGCGAATTTCACGCTCGCGTCGGCGATCGAGACGCTCGGCGAGGCGTCCGCGCTGCTCGGCGCGCACGGCGTCGCGATGCGCGATTTCCTCGACGTGATCACGAACAGCGTGTTCCCGGGGCCGGTCTACGCAGGCTACGGCGGGATGATCGCCGAGCGCAGCTACGAACCCGCGCGCTTCAAGGCGCGCCTCGGGCTGAAGGACGTGCGGCTCGCGCTGGAGGCCGGCGACGCGGCGTCGGTGCCGCTGCCGGTGGCGAGCGTCGTGCGCGACAGCCTGCTCGATGCGCTCGCGCACGGCGGCGGCGAACAGGACTTCGCGGTGCTCGGCGAAGTCGCGCTGCGCCGCGCGGGCCGCTGAGCCGACGCGGGACAAAAACGCCGCGCGCGCGGCATAATCGACATTTCAATTCTCTTTCGGTCGGGGCGGTCATGAACCTGCATACGTGGTGGCTTTTCGTGGCGACGGTGTTCGTCGTATCGGCGATTCCGGGTCCGAACATGCTGCTCGTGATGACGCACGGCGCGCAGCATGGGCTGCGCCGTTCGGCGTCGACGATGGCCGGCTGCCTGAGCGCGCTGGTGCTGATGCTCGCGGTGTCCGCGGCGGGGCTCGGGGCGGTGCTCGAGGCGTGGCCGGCGACGTTCGATGCGTTGCGCTTCGCGGGCGCCGCCTACCTGATCTACCTCGGCGTGAAGGCGTGGCGCGCACGCGTCGACGACGCGCCGGCCGCGGACGTCGATGCGGTTTCGCAAGGCGCGTCGGCATCGCGCTGGGCGCTGTTCCGCAATGGTTTCCTGGTCGCGGGCAGCAACCCGAAGGCGATCCTGTTCGCGGCCGCGCTGCTGCCGCAGTTCATCAATGCAGCCGAGCCGACGCTGCCGCAGTTCTGCATCCTCGTCGTCACGTTCGCGGTGATCGAGGTCAGCTGGTATCTCGTCTACGCGTCGTTCGGCACGCGCATCGGCGCGACGCTGAAGAGCCAGAGCGTCGCGAAGGTGTTCAACCGGCTGACGGGCGGGATCTTCGTCGGCTTCGGCGCGATGATGGCGCTGGTCCGTCACTGATTTCGGCCAGCGCGGCCACGCGGCCCGCCGGACGCCCCGCGCCTCGTCAGAGGGCGGGGCGTTTTCATGTCCGGGCCCGCGTTACGCGCGCGGCCACGCCGCGGTGCCGCTCCGGCGCCCGCCCGACAAGCCGAACGCCGCGGCCGCGCCCGCGAACGCGAAGCCGACGCCGCACACGGCGCTCCACCCGCCCCACGCCCATGCGTTGCCCGCCAGCGCCGCGCCGAGCGCGCCGCCGACGAAGAACAACCCGACGAACAGCCCGTTCAGCCGCCCGCGTGCGGCCGGGTTCAACAGGTTGATTTCCCTGCGGCCGATCGTCTGGTCGACGATCACGCCCGCGTCGAGCAGCGCCGCGCCGCCGGCGAGCAGCGCCAGCGCGATACTGCGATGCGCGTGCGCATCGAAGCCGAACCAGCCGGCGCCGGCGATGCCGAGCACGGTGAGCGCCGCGAGCATTGTCACGTGCGCGATGCGCTGCGCGGCCGGGCCGTGGCCACGATCGCCGGCGCGGCCGGCCAGCGGCGTGACGATCGCGCCGCTCGCGCCGGCGAACGCGAACAGCGCGATGCCGTGCAGGTCGAGGCCGAACGGCGGCTGCGCGAGCCGCAACCCGACGGCGGTCCAGAACGCGCTGAACGCGGCCATCGCGAGCGCGGCCGACAGCGCATGCCGGCGCAGCACCGCTTCGTCGGCCAGCAGCCGGCCCATCGACACGAGCAGCGCGCGATAGCCGGCCGCAGCCGGCGGCACACGCGGCGGCAAGCGCAGCGCGAGCACTGCCGCAATCGCCGCGTTCGCGAGCGCGGCCAGCGCGTAGAACGCGCGCCAGCCGGCCGTGCCCGCGATCAGGCTGGCGAGCGGCCGCGACAGCAGGATGCCGAGCATCAGCCCGCTCATCACGTTGCCGACCGCCCGCCCGCGCTGCGCTTCGGGCGCCATCGACGCGGCCATCGGCACCAGCATCTGGATCACGCTCGACGCGGCGCCGGCGGCCAGCGTCGCGAGCAGGAAGACGGTGCCGGACCGCGTGAACGCCGGCAACGCGAGCGCGGCCGCACACGCGACGAGCGTCGCGACGATCAGCCGGCGGTTCTCGAGCAGGTCGACGAGCGGCACGAGCAGCACGAGGCCGGCTGCGTAGCCGAGTTGCGGCAGCATCGCGACGAGGCCCGCGAGACCGGGCGGCAGGTGCAGGTCGGCGCTGATCGGGCCCGTCAGCGGTTGCGCGGCGAACAGGTCCATCACGATCACGCCGACCGTCGCGGCGAAGAAGAGCGTCATGCCCGTGCTCAGCACGGGCGGTGCACCGAGCGCGGCGCGGCCGGGGGCGGGGCGGGAGTCGGCAGGGCAGTTCATCGGAAACCTGGGGGCGTCGAGCGAAGGAATCCCCATCGTAGGTGCCGGGATGTTTATGCGACAATTGAAATATGTCTAACATGATTATGCGAGTTTGCTTTGAATACGCGTGATCTCCAGGCGTTCGTCGCGGTGGTCGACAGCGGGTCGATGGTCGCGGCCGCGGCGAAGCTCCATCTCACGCAGCCGGGCCTCACGCGACGCGTGCAGAACCTCGAGACGCTCCTGGGCATGCCGCTGCTCGAGCGGCAGAGCAAGCCGCTGAAGCCGACCGCCGCCGGGCGCGACGTCTATGCGCTCGCGCGCAACGTGCTGGGTGCGGTCGACGCATTGATGGCGGCCGGTGCGCCCGACAGCGAGCCGTCGGGCGAACTGCGCATCGGCGTGCCGCCGTTCCTGTCCGAGCTGGCGCTCGAGCGGCCGATCGACCGGCTGCGCGACGTGTTTCCGCGGCTGACGCTGCGCGTGACGGCCGGCTGGTCGCCGGCGCTCGTGCAGGGCATCGAGCGCGGCACGCTCGATGTCGCGGCGGTCATGGTGCCGGCCAGCGCGGCGCTGCCCGATACGCTGACGGCCACGCCGCTCGGCACGCAGCCGACGGTGCTGGTCGCCGCGCGCGATTTCCCGCTGCCGGCCGGCCCGCTGTCGCTCGACGTGCTGTCGGGTTTTCCGTGGGTGCTGAGCCAGGACGGCTGCGGGATGCGTTCGGCCTTGAGCCGCGCGCTTGGCGCTGCGGGGCTGCCGTTCGACGTCGCGGTCGAGGCGTTCGGCTCCGAGCTGCAGCTGTCGCTCGTCGCGCGCGGTGCCGGCATCGGGATCGCGTCGCCGAACGCACTGGCGCGCAGCAAGCATCGCGATGCGCTGAGGGTGGTGGAAACGGCGGGGCTGGAAACGCGGATCAACGTGTGGATCGTGCACGGCGCGCTGCCGGGCCGCCTGACGCGGCCGGTCGCGCTGCTGCGCGACACGCTGGGCGAGGTGCTCGACCGGGAGAACGGGAAGGGGTCGGATGAGAACTAGCGATCTAGAGTGCGCAGTCGAGGGAAAATCCTTATTTTCTCTACGGAAATGTTGCAATGCGGAAACTGATTCGCTATAGTTACACCTGTCTCCTCCATGTCTCCTCTGATATGGATTCAGCCCGCCTCTTAGGCGGGCTTTTTTTTGCCCGCGTTTTTTGCGCGGGCCGTCCATTCATTCTCCGTCCTCCATCGCCGGCATCAGAACTTGTAGGTCATCCCGACGTAGCTGATGATCGGGTCGGCCTTCAGGTCCGATTTCGACTCGGAGAGCACCGTGCCGTCGGCCGCCTTGATCGTCACCGTCGACGTCGTCTTCAGCGGGATGTAGGTCACCGACGCGACCAGCCCGAAATGCTCGGTCATGTTGTACTGCAGGCCCGCGTTGAATACCGGCTGCCATGACGACGACGCCTTCGCTTCCACCGATGTCGTACCCGGCTTGCCCGCGCCCGCGGCGAGAATCGCGCCGAGGTTGTCCTGCGTCTGCTTGATGAAGTTCGTGTTGAGTTGCAGGTCGCTGAACCAGTTGTACGACACGCCGAGGCCGAGGAACGGCCGGAACTTCGCGGTCGCCGCCCCGAAGTAGTACTGCAGGATCGCCGCCGGGCTCCACTGCCGCACGCTCTTCACGATCGGGTTCACCGAGGCGAGGCCGATGTTCTGCGTGCCGAGCGCGCCGGCCGGGCCGGGCGGCTTGATCGTGCCTTGACCCGACACCTTGAACACCGGCGGCACGCCCGCCACCGACGTGACCGCGATGTGGTCGGTCAGGAAGTGGCTGACCGTCAGGCCGACCGTGTCGGCGCCGCTCGTACGCAGCCCGGTGCCCGGCGACGTGAACGACGGCGGCAGCCGCAGCGGCGTGTTGATCGGCGTCGGCGCGACGTTGGTCGTCATCGGCGTGCTGCTCTGCTGAGGCATCACGTGGAACCAGCCCAGCGTGACGACGTTGCTGCCGGCGCTCTGCGCGTGCGCCGCGAGCGGCGCCAGGGCGGCGGCGCCGGCCGCCGCGCAGAGAAGGGTCTTCTTCATCACGGCTTCCTCCGCTTACTGGACGAACGCGCCGATCGTGAAATACGGCGTCGAACCCGCGTTGTCGAGGAAACCGAACACGCCACCCGTGAAGATGAACTTCCCGGTCGGCGACGTGCTGCCCGAACCCGTGTGGATCGTCGTGACCGTGCCCGGCACCTTCTGCGTGTAGTCCAGGTCGAGCGGGGTCGCGAGCGAGGCCTGCGACGGCTGGAACGGATCGAGCAGCGTGGCCTGGTTGTTGATCAGCGCGGTGGTCCGGTAGTCGAACTGGCTGTCGACGCCGATGTATTCGCCGTTTTGCGACCCGGCCGCGATCGCGGTCTGCGGCGCGAGGATCGAGATGCTCGATTCGTCGTCGGCGGTCAGGCCCGGCACACCGTTGCTGTCGGGCGTCGGGTTCGGGTTCGCGACACCCGTGCGCACGAGGATCGGCACCAGCTGGTTGCGCAGTTTGCCGACGATCATGAAGCCCTTGCCTTGCGGCGTCGCCGACAGCGTCGGCTGCAGCTGGCTCCGGTAGTTGTTGCTCTGGAACGCGCCGCTGCCGTCGGCCGACTGCACGAAGTTCGTGCCCTGCTGCATGCACGCGCCGCCGGCGAACTGGCCGGTCGTGTCGCACTTGGTCCACGTGCCGTCCGCGTTGATCGTCACCTTCGCATCGATCGACGCCGGCGCGAATTTCTGCGACGGCACTTCGCCGAAGCCGATGTGGCTGTACGTGCCCGCGACCTTCGTGATGTCGGTTTCGATCGACGAGAAGCCGATGAACGGGTAATACGGGAATTTCGTGTCGGGCACCGCGGCCTGGCCGAGCACGCCGTCGAACTGGATCTCCTTGCCGGGAATCGTGCCGCCCGCGACACCGAAGCCGACGAAGATGCGCGCCGGACGCGACGCGTCGAGGCTCGCGCCGTTCAGCCGGAATGCGCACTGGTTCAGCTTGTTGGTCGGCAGCATCGTTTCCTGCGTGAGCGTGCCGCTGTCGACGGTGCCCGCGCGGGTCGGCGTGACGGTGCCGGTCTTTTGCGGCACCGGCGATTCGACATAGGTGACCTGCCAGGTCATCTTGGTCGTGTCGAGCTGGACCTTGGCCAGTTCGCCGCTGCCCGCGCCGCCGGTGTACACGGTGTTGTAGTCGAGCGTGGCGGGGCAGAGCCGGTCTTCGACGAGCGGGGGCGGGTTGTCGCCGCCGCCACCGCCGCATGCGGAAAGTAGGGGGGCGGCAAGGGCCGCCGCGAGAACGAGGTTGCGCTTCATGTTGCTCCTCCAGATTTGTCTTGTCGGGCGGCCGGCTCCCTGTCGGCCGCTTCTGTTGCTTGTGCTCGTGCTGCTGCGCCGTGCCGGGCGCCGTCGTTGCGTGCCTTCCCTGCATCCCGCGGCGGCGCACCGGCCGCCGCGTCCTCGATCGTTACTTGCTGATCTGCGCGCCCACGCCGAAGTACGGTGTCGACGACGTGCTCGAGTTCGCCGACGTCGACGTGACGCCGCCGTTCACCGTGCCCTGGATCAGCGCCGCGTACAGGCCGCCCGTCGCGATCACCACGCCCGATGCGGACGGATAGGTCGCGCCGTTCGCCGGCGTCGTCGTCGTGTTCAGCAGGCCCGGCGTTCCCTGACCGTAGTCGAGCGTGAAGGCGTCTTCCTCGGCCTGCGTGGTCGGGTTGATGAACGACGCGTTGCTGCCGCGGATCAGTGCCGCCGTGTACTTGAAGTTCGAATCCGCGCCCGCGTAGCCGCCGTCGATCGCGCCCGACTGGATCGCCGTTGCCTTGCCGAGCACCGCGATGCCCGATTCGTCGTCGACCTTGGCGTCGGTGTGCAGCGCGAGGTCGGTGCCCAGATACACGTAGCCGGTGCGGACCACCACCGGCACGGTCGCGCCGTTGAGCTGGCCGATCACCATGTGCGCGGTCGCCGACTTGCCGGTCGTGCCGACGATCGGCAGCGCCGTCTGCGGCAGGATCTGCGGTGCCTTCGTGCTGTCGAGGTAGCCGCCGTTCGCGGTGTTGACGGTCCACGGATCGCCGGTCGTCTGGCAGCCCCCCGCACTCGTCGACGTGCACGCGCCGTTCGCATCGAACGTCTCGCTCGAATTCGTGCCCTTCGTCGCGTAGTTGCCCGACGGCACGAGGTGGTAGAGCAGCGCGTTGTAGGTGCCCGGCAGCTTCGTGAGGTCGGTCGTCGTGTTCGCGAAGCCGAGGAACGGGTAGAAGTCGAAGTGGCGGTTCGGCACCTGGCCGACGTTCTTGTAGATCGGGACGCCGGCGACGGTGATCGTCAGCCCGTCGTACTGCACCGTCGCGCCGGGGATGCCGCCGCCCGCGACGCCCATGCCGACCAGCAGCATCGGCGGGTTCGCCTGGTTGAAGTCGGCGGCCGTCGAATAGGTCGAGCCGTTCGGTGCCTTCCCCGAACCCGGCGTGAAGACGAACGCGCAGCGCGTCTGCTCCGCGGTCGGCAGCGCGCCGGTCGGCGGGTGGATGACCTTGCCGGTGATCGTGGTACCGGCGCGGCTCGGCGTGACCGTGCCGGTCGCGAGCGGAATCGGCGATTCGAGCCACTTGAGCGTGTACGTCATCGCGACCGCGTCGATGTTGACGCTGACGATCTCGCCGCTGCCGGCGCCGCCGAGGTAGGTGCTCTTCACGATGTCGGCATCGGCCGGGCACAGCGCGCCGTTGACGGGCTGCGACGGCGGCGGCCCTTGCGTGCCGCAGCTCGATCCGGAACATTGAGGGGCCTCGATCGGCGCGGGCGAGCCGCCGTCTCCTCCCCCACAGGCAATCAGGAAAGGGGCGATGGCAAAGGCCGTTGCCACCCCCTTTGATAAGGCGTGCGACATGCCGCTGTCTCCAATCGTTTAATTGTGCGAGCTAATGTCGCTGCCAGGATTTTTGCTGTCAATTGATGAACTCGTCTAAAAAAGACGATTGAAACAACGCGCGCGCGATGAATCCTTGCGGGATAGCGCTTTCAGTAAGAATTAAAACGCGCGGAGGGCGCTAGAGTGCTGCCGGAGTGGGGCGGCTGCCACGCATGGACGGCGCTCGAGGCCTTCACGCGTATAACGGCAGCGTTTAAAGCGGCGATATCCGGTTTATCCCTATTCGGGATTGACTGGAGAAAGGGGTAAATTAATTTGCCGGCAATTACGCAATGGAAAGCTTGTAAATATTTGTAAATGCGTGATCCGGATTTTGATTTATTGCTTGATACGGGCAAATAAAAAGCCGGCCAGCGGCCGGCTTTGCATCGCATGCAAGTTGAATCAGCGCTTGAGGCCTGCATCCTCGGCGGCGCCGATGTTGAGATTCATGCACTGGATCGCGGCGCCCGATGCGCCCTTGCCCAGGTTGTCGAGGCGCGCGACCGTGACGAAGCGCTCCTCGTTGCCGAACACGAACAGGTCGACGCGGTTCGTGTCGTTGTTCGCCTGCACGTCGAAGAAGCCGCTGTCGAGATTCGCCTCCGCGTTGAACGGCGCGACGCGCACGAACGGCTCGTCCGCGTAGTACTCGGCGAACACGCGCTGCACGTCCTGCGGCGTCGCGCGCTTCGCGAGCTGTTCGGGCGAGAAGTAGGTCGTCACGGCCAGGCCTTTCAGGAACGGCCCGACGATCGGCGTGAAGATCGGCGCGTGCGCGAGGCCCGTGTGCGCGGCCATTTCCGGCAGGTGCTTGTGCGCCAGCGCGAGCGCGTACGGACGCGGGCTCGCGAGCTTGCCGCCCGGCGCCGCGTTTTCGTATTCGGCGATCATCGACTTGCCGCCGCCGCTGTAGCCGGTGATCGAGTAGCTGTGCGCGGCGAAGGTCGGCGCGACGATGCCGGCATCCACGAGCGGACGCATCGCGAGCACGAAGGCCGACGCGTGGCAGCCCGGCACGGCGATGCGTTTCGACGTGCGAATCTTCTCGCGCTGCGCGCGGGTCAGTTCCGGCAGGCCGTATGCCCAGTCGGCGCTCGTGCGGAACGCGGTGCTCGCGTCGATCAGCGTCGTGTTCGGGTTCTCGACCAGCGATGCCGATTCGCGCGATGCGACGTCCGGCAGGCACAGGAACGTGACGTCCGACGCATTGATCAGGCGGCGGCGCTCGTCGACGTCCTTGCGCTTCGCTTCATCGATGCGCAGGATCTCGATGTCGCTGCGCGCCGACAGGTATTCGAAGATCTTGAGGCCGGTCGTACCTTCCTGGCCGTCGACAAAAACTTTGGTGCTCATTTCGCTCTCACTGAATGAAACGGGAGCCGCGGCGCCCTGAAACCGCCATTTTAAGACGTCATCCGGCGGGCCTGCACCGCACGGGGCGAAAAAAAGACGGCCCGCGGGCCGTCTTGTGTCCCTGTCACGCGCCTGCGCCGCGTTGCCGTGTCACCGGCGGCGCGAGCGCTCGCGCGTGCCGCCGCGTTCAGCGGCCGCCGGCCAGCCAGCGGGCGGTCGCTTCGGCGACGCGCCGCCCGAACGCCTTCGCGGTCTCGAGGTCGCCGGGCAGCGGGCCCTCGTCGGGCGTCGCGTCCGCCGGCGACTGCGCGAGCAGGCCCGTGAAGCCGCCGACGTAGTTGATGTCGTTGCGGGTGGCCGCCTTCGAGTTGGCCGGCATCATGCCCGTGCCGACCCACACCATCCCATGTTGCATCGCCAGCGTGACGAAATACTGAATCGTCGAGAACTTGTCGCCGTTCATCGTCGCGGAGTTCGTGAAGCCCGCGGCGATCTTGTCCTTCCATTTCTGCGTGAACCACGGTTTCGACGTGGCATCGGCGAACTGCTTGAACTGCGCGGACGGGCCGCCCATGTAGGTCGGCGCGCCGAAGACGATCGCGTCCGCCGCATCGAGCGCGGCCCAGCCCGCGTCGTCGAGCTCGCCGACGGCGATCAGGCGTGCGGTGGCGCCGGCGTCCTGCGCGCCTGCATGGACGGCGTCGGCCAGTTTCTGCGTGTGACCGTAGCCGCTGTGATAGACGATGACGATGTTCGACATGAAGCGTTCTCCGGAAGGGGACGAAACGGCGGGCACCGCGGCCAGCCGCGTCACGCGCCGCGGTCGGGCGGCGCGACGGATGCGCGGCGGGATGCCGCGACCGGTGCCGCCGAGTCTAGCAAGCCGAAATGACTGGAGAAAAGCGCGCGGGTGGCGCACAGAAATTCGCAGGCGCGGACAATCGCGACCGGCGACCGGCGACCGGCGACCGGCGACCGGCGACCGGCGACCGGCGACCGGCGACCGGCGACCGGCGACTGGCGACCGGCGACCGGCGACCGGCGACCGGCGACCGGCGACCGGCGACCGGCGACCGGCGACCGGCGACCGGCGACCGGCAACCGGCAACCGGCAACCGGCAACCGGCAACCGGCAACCGGCAACCGGAGACCGGCGACCGGAGATCGGCAATCGGCGACGGGCGGTCGGCGATACACGCCACACGCCTCACGGCGGACACGCGAGCGCTTACTGCCCGTAAGTGACCGTGAGCTGTGCGGTGCCGATCGTCAGCGTGCCGATTTCGTGCTCGAACATCGGGGCGGGGCGTCCTTGCCCGATGCGCAGGTCCGTGCCCTTCAGCGCGTAGACGGTGATCACGTAGCGGTGCGGCTTGCCGGGCGGCGGGCACGGGCCGCCGTAGCCGTCGATCCCGAAGTCGTTGCGCGCCTCGCTCGCACCGATGCGACGCAGGAAGCCCGACGCGCTCGCGTCGGCCGGCAGGCTCGTGACGCTCGCCGGGATGCCGGCGACGGCCCAGTGCCACCAGCCGTGCCCCGGTGCATCGGGATCGAAGATCGTGATCGCGTAGCCGCGCGTGCCGGGTGGCGGGTTGCGCCACCTGAGCTGCGGCGAACGGTTGTCGCCCTTGCAGTCGCCGCGGTCGAACACGTTCGCGGCGCCGACGCGCCCGCCGGGCGTCAGCTCGTCGCTCGACACGGTGAACGGACCTTCCGCGCGCGCGGGCAGGGTGGTGAACGCAGCGCACGCGGCGGCGGCGCAGAGCAGGACGGCGATGAACGGAGACGAACGACCCGGGGACGCAGGCGAAGTGATCCGGCGATCCACACGCATATGGCGCTTCTCCCGTCACGTGGGCCGGGCCGATGCTCCCGGCATTGTTGGCGTTGTGCGTTGCCCGCGCAGCTGATGGCGACGATGGATCAAGTCTAGCATTAGGGTTCGATGAGCGATGCATGCCGCGGCCAGCGATTCGGGCCGGCCGCGATGCCGATCGACGGACGAAAAAAAACCGCTCGCGACCACGCGAGCGGTTTTTTCAGCCAGGGTGCCGGCTGCGTGCCGGCTCGGCGTTACTCCTTCGGGGCCGTTGCGCCGCCGTGCGCGGCCGACCACTCGGCCGGCGCGTGCAGGAACTTCTCGACTTCGTCGAGCGTCTTGGTCTCGAAGTAGCCCGACGCCTTCGCGACGCGCAGCACGTCCCACCAGGTCGCCAGCGCGTGCAGGTCGACGTCGATGTCCTTCAGGACCGACACGCTTTCCTTGAAGATGTTGTAGTGGAACAGCACGAAGCAGTGGTTCACCGTCGCGCCCGCGGTGCGCAGCGCGTTGACGAAGTTGATCTTGCTGCGGCTGTCGGTCGTCAGGTCTTCCACCAGCAGCACGCGCGATCCTTCTTCCAGATGACCCTCGATCTGCGCGTTGCGGCCGAAGCCCTTCGGTTTCTTGCGCACGTACTGCATCGGCACCATCATGCGGTCCGCGAGCCATGCCGCGAACGGGATGCCGGCCGTCTCGCCGCCTGCCACCGAGTCGATCTGCTCGAAGCCGACGTCGCGCATGATCGTCGTTTCCGCCATTTCCATCAGCGCACGACGCACGCGCGGATACGAGATCAGCTTGCGGCAGTCGATGTAGACGGGGCTTGCCCAGCCGGACGTGAAGATGAATGGTTTTTCGGCGTTGAAGTGCACCGCCTGCACTTCGAGCAGGATTTTGGCGGTCGTATCCGAGATCGACTGACGATCGTAGCCTGTCATGGGCATTCCTTGGGTGATGAGCGAAGAGCGGGCGCGGGCCCGGTGGCGCAGCAAGGGGAACCTGCCCGAGGGGCCGGGGTGCGATCGACGGACCCATCGGGCCAACAATCGCATCGCTGCGCGCGTAGCCCGCTATTTTACCCGATTCAGGCCGGTTTTCGGCGGAATTCGCGCAGGTTCGACGTGCGGCTCGCCACCGGTGAAACAAACGGGGCACGACCAGCCCGATGCTGATGGCGAGGATGCCGCGCTGCACCAACAGGCGGCATTTAGGGGGTGTACACTAGGCGACCCTTAGAAATCGTTCAGTACTTTGTACTTTTCTCTTGCCACCCGCCAAGGTTCCATGGCGTGCCGACCCGGCGCGTCGCGTGCCGTCTCGCAGTCGACCACCCCCTCGATTCAAGCAGACGCGGCCCAAGGTGCTGTGTACTGAACCGTCAAAAATTTCGCATGTCTCTCGCAGGTCAATCATGGACGAACAACTGAAGCAGGCCGCTCTCGCTTATCACCTTAACCCGAAACCCGGCAAGATTTCGGTCACCCCGACCAAGCCGCTGTCGAACCAGCTCGATCTGTCGCTCGCGTATTCGCCGGGCGTCGCCGCGGCGTGCGAGGCGATCCACGCCGATCCGCTCGACGCGCAGAAGTACACGTCGCGCGGCAACCTCGTCGGCGTCATCACGAACGGCACGGCCGTGCTGGGCCTCGGCAACATCGGCCCGCTGGCCGCGAAGCCGGTGATGGAAGGCAAGGGCTGCCTGTTCAAGAAGTTCGCGGGCATCGACGTGTTCGACATCGAACTGTCCGAGTCCGACCCCGACAAGCTCGTCGAGGCGATCGCGATGCTCGAGCCGACGCTCGGCGGCATCAACCTCGAGGACATCAAGGCGCCGGAATGCTTCTACATCGAGCAGAAGCTGCGCGAGCGCATGAAGATCCCCGTCTTCCACGACGACCAGCACGGCACCGCGATCATCGCGTCGGCCGCGATCCTGAACGGCCTGAAGGTCGTCGGCAAGAAGCTGTCCGAAGTGAAGCTCGTGTGTTCCGGCGCGGGCGCGGCAGCGATCGCTTGTCTGGACCTGCTGGTGAACCTGGGTCTCACGAAGTCGAACATCCTCGTCGCCGATTCGAAGGGCGTGATCTACGAAGGGCGCGGCAACCTCGACCCGTCGAAGCAGCGTTATGCGGCGACCACCGACGCGCGCACGCTCGCCGACGCGATCGTCGGCGCGGACGTGTTCCTCGGCTGCTCGAGCGCGGGCGTGCTGAAGCAGGACATGGTCAAGACGATGGGCGAGCGTCCGCTGATCCTGGCGCTCGCGAACCCGGAACCGGAAATCCGCCCGGAAGACGCGAAGGCCGTGCGCCCCGACGCGATCGTCGCGACCGGCCGTTCGGACTACCCGAACCAGGTCAACAACGTGCTGTGCTTCCCGTTCATCTTCCGCGGCGCGCTCGACGTCGGCGCGACGACGATCACGGAAGAAATGAAGCTCGCGTGCGTGCGCGCGATCGCCGAGCTGGCGCAGGAAACCGACCAGAGCGAGGAAGTCGCGAAGGCGTATGAAGGCCACTCGCTCGAGTTCGGGCCGGACTACCTGATTCCGAAGCCGTTCGATCCGCGCCTGATCATCAAGATTGCGCCGGCCGTCGCGCAAGCCGCGATGGATTCGGGCGTCGCCACGCGTCCGATCCAGGACATGGACGCATACCGCGAGCAACTCGGCGCGACCGTCTACCGCACCGGCATGGTGATGCGCCCGGTGTTCGCGACCGCGAAGACGAAGCAGGCGCGCATCGTGTTCGCCGAGGGTGAGGACGAGCGCGTGCTGCGCGCCGCGCAGTTCGTGCTGCAGGAAAAGATCGCGAAGCCGATCATCGTCGGCCGTCCGTCGGTCGTCGAGATGCGCCTCGCGAAGATCGGCTCGAAGCTGAAGGCGGGCGTCGATTTCGAGATCGTGAATCCGGAAGACGATACGCGCTACCACCGCTACTGGCAGGCATACCACGAGATCGGCGCGCGTGACGGCGTCACGCCGGAAGTCGCGAAGGCCGCGCTGCGCAAGTTCAACACGCTGATCGGCGCGATGCTCGTGCACCTGGGCGACGCGGACGGCATGATCTGCGGGATGATCGACACGTACCACACGCACCTGAAGTTCATCGAGCAGGTGCTGGGCCGTGCGCAGGGCGCCGAGCACTACGCGGCAATGAACCTGCTGATGCTGCCGGGCCGCAACCTGTTCCTGTGCGACACGTACGTGAACGAAGTGCCGAGCGCGGAACAGCTCGCCGACATGACGATCCAGGCGGCCGCCGAGATCGAGCGTTTCGGCATCGCGCCGAAGGCCGCGCTGCTGTCGAACTCGAACTTCGGCAGCGCGCCGTCGGCATCGTCGCGCCGCATGGCCGAGGCTCGCAAGCTGATCAGCGAGCGTGCGCCGAACCTCGAAGTCGACGGCGAAATGCACGGTGACGCGGCGCTGTCGGAAGCGGTCCGCAAGGCCGCGTTCCCGGGCACGACGCTGTCGGGCGAAGCGAACCTGCTGATCATGCCGAACGTCGAAGCGGCGAACATCGCGTACAACCTGCTGAAGATGGTCGGCGGCGAAGGCGTGACGGTCGGCCCGTTCCTGCTCGGCGCCGCGAAGCCGGTCCACATCCTGACGCCGGCCGCGACCGTGCGCCGGATCATCAACATGACGGCAGTGGCCGCCGCGAACGCGAACACGAAGTAAGTTCGCGCCCGCGTGCGCCGCGCGTCATGCGCGGCGCAATGAAAAACGCCACGGAACCTGCGTTCCGTGGCGTTTTTTTTATGCACTGCCGTGGGCGGGGCTACGCGGCGGCGGGCGTCCCGACGGGGAACGCCCGCCGCCCGCCGTCACGCGACCTGCTGATGCGACTGGCCGCCCGTCGGCGAACGCCACTTCGCGAGCAGCGTGTCCCACTTCTGGCGTACCGCGCGCAGGTTGTTCTCCTTCACGTGGCCGTAGCCGCGAATGCCGTCCGGCAGCGCCGCGAGCTCGAGCGCGAGCGGGCGGTTGGCCGCGTTCAGCTTGCCCAGCACTTCGCCGATCAGCGCTTCGTACTCGCTGATCAGCGCGCGCTCGGTGCGGCGCTCCGCGGTGCGGCCGAACGGGTCGAGCCCCGTGCCGCGCAGGAACTTCGCCTTCGCGAGCAGCCGGAACGCCGACAACATCCACGGGCCGTACGCCTTCTTCACGAGATGGCCGTGTGCGTCCGTTTTCGCGAACAGCGGCGGCGCGAGGTGGAACTTCAGTTTCCAGTCGCCTTCGAACTGCGACGACAGGCGCGCGAGGAACGCGGGATCGGACTGCAGCCGTGCGACCTCATACTCGTCCTTGTACGCCATCAGCTTGAACAGGTTGCGCGCGACCGCTTCGGTCAACGGCTCCTGCACGGCGTCGCCGTCCGCCAGCGCGCGTTCGGCCGCCCGCACCGTGTCGACGAAGGCCGCATAGCGCGATGCGTACGCGGCGTTCTGGTACGCGGTGAGGAGCTCCACGCGCTTCGCGATCAGTGCGTCGACCGCCTTCTTCGTGTGCAGCGCGATCACCGTGGCGCCCTGCGCGTGGCGTGCATCGCCGGCCGCGGCCTGCTTCACGCTCGCGAGGTCGTGCGCGGCGCGGCGGCCCCAGTCGAACGCCGCGCGGTTCTTCTCGACCGACACCGCGTTCAGCTCGATCGCGCGTTCGAGCGACGCGAGCGTGAGCGGCAGCCAGCCCTTCTGCCACGCGTAGCCGAGTACGAACGGGTTCGTGTAGATCGCGTCGCCGAGCAGCGCGACCGCGAAGCGGTTCGCGTCGATGAAGTCGACGGCTTCACCGGCTGCCGCGCGGATGTCGTTCTCCGCGGACAAGCCAGGGAACGCCCAGTTCGGGTTCTTGATGAACTCGGCGGTCGGCGTCTGCGCGCTGTTGACGACCACGCGCGTCGCGTCGTGCCGCATCCGCGACGTGCATTCGTCGCCGGCCGTGACGATCGCGTCGCAGCCGATCACGAGGTCGGCTTCGCCCATCGCGATCCGCGTCGCGTGGATGTCGGTCGGCGCGTGCGAGATCTGCACGTGGCTCATCACGGCGCCGCCCTTCTGCGCGAGGCCGGTCACGTCGAGCACGGTCACGCCCTTGTTCTCCAGGTGCGCGGCCATCCCGAGCAGCGCGCCGATCGTGACCACGCCCGTGCCGCCGACGCCCGTGACGAGCACGCCGTACGCACGGTCGATCGCCGGCAGCGTCGGCTCCGGAATCGGCGGCAGCGCGCCGCCGTCGACCGACACGGCCTTCGGCTTCTTCAGCTGGCCGCCTTCGACCGTGACGAAGCTCGGGCAGAAGCCTTTCACGCACGAGAAGTCCTTGTTGCAGCTCGACTGGTTGATCTGGCGCTTCGTGCCGAATTCCGTTTCGAGCGGCTCGACCGACAGGCAGTTCGACTGCACAGAGCAGTCGCCGCAGCCTTCGCACACCGCGTCGTTGATCACGACGCGCTTCGCCGGATCCGGATACGTGCCGCGCTTGCGGCGGCGGCGCTTCTCGGTCGCGCAGGTCTGGTCGTAGATCAGGATCGTCGTGCCTTCGATCTCGCGCAGCTCGCGCTGCACGTCGTCGAGCTGGTCGCGGTGATGAATCGTCACGCCCGGTGCGAGCAGCGCCTTCTGGCTGTCGTACTTCTCCGGCTCGTCGGTGACGATCACGATCTTCTTCGCGCCTTCGGACGCGAGCTGGTGCGTGATCTGCGGCACCGTCAGCACGCCGTCGACCGGCTGGCCGCCCGTCATCGCCACGGCATCGTTGTAGAGGATCTTGTAGGTGATGTTCGCCTTCGACGAGATCGCCGCGCGCACCGCCAGCAGGCCCGAGTGGAAGTAGGTGCCGTCGCCGAGGTTCGCGAACACGTGCTTCTCGTCGGTGAACGGTGCCTGGCCGATCCACGGCACGCCTTCGCCGCCCATCTGGCTGAAGGTGCTCGTGCTGCGGTCCATCCACACCGTCATGTAGTGGCAGCCGATCCCGGCGATCGCGCGCGAGCCCTCCGGCACGTTGGTCGACGTGTTGTGCGGGCAGCCCGAGCAGAACCACGGCTTGCGCTCGGTCTGCACGTGCGGCTTCGCGAGCGCCATTTCCTTCGCGTTGATCACCGCGAGCCGCGCGGCGATGCGCGCGCGCACGTCGGACGGCAGCTCGAACTTCTCGAGGCGCGTCGCGATCGCCTTCGCGATGATCGCGGGCGACAGTTCGTAGTGCGCGGGCAGCAGCCAGTTGCCCATCGGCACCGACCATTCGCCGCCGGCGCCGTCCTTCTCGTCGAACTTGCCGAACACGCGCGGGCGCTGCGCATCGGGCCAGTTGTACAGCTCTTCCTTGATCGCGTATTCGAGGATCTGGCGCTTTTCCTCGACGACGAGGATTTCGTCGAGGCCGCGCGCGAACGCCTGCGCGCCCTGCGCTTCGAGCGGCCACACGCAGCCGACCTTGTACAGGCGGATGCCGATCCGCGCACAGGTTTCGTCGTCGAGGCCGAGGTCGGTCAGCGCCTGGCGCACGTCGAGGTACGCCTTGCCGCCCGTCATGATCCCGAAGCGCGCATTCGGCGAGTCGATCTCGATTCGGTCGAGCTTGTTCGCGCGCACATAGGCGAGCGCCGCGTACCACTTGTAGTCGAGCAGCCGTGCCTCCTGCACGAGCGGCGGGTCCGGCCAGCGGATGTTCAGGCCGCCTTCCGGCAGGATGAAGTCGGTCGGCAGCACGATCTCGGTGCGATGCGGGTCGATGTCGACCGACGCCGACGATTCGACCACGTCCGTCACGCACTTCAGCGCGACCCACAGGCCCGAGTAGCGGCTCATCGCCCAGCCGTGCAGGCCGAAGTCGAGATATTCCTGCACGTTGGACGGGAACAGCACCGGTAGCCCACAGGCCTTGAAGATGTGTTCGGACTGGTGCGCGAGCGTCGACGATTTCGCCGCGTGGTCGTCGCCGGCGAGCACGAGCACGCCGCCGTGCTTCGACGAGCCGGCCGAGTTCGCGTGCTTGAAGACGTCGCCGGTGCGGTCGACACCCGGGCCCTTGCCGTACCACATGCCGAACACGCCGTCGTGCTTCGCGCCGGGGTACAGGTTGACCTGCTGCGAGCCCCACACGGCGGTGGCGGCGAGATCTTCGTTGAGGCCGGGCTGAAAGACGATCTGGTGGGCCGCCAGGTGCTGCTTGGCTTTCCAGAGCGACAGATCGAGGCCGCCGAGCGGCGAGCCGCGGTAGCCGGAAATGAAGCCGGCCGTATTGAGGCCGGCGGCGCGGTCGCGTTCCTGCTGCAGCATCGGCAGGCGCACGAGCGCCTGGATGCCGCTCATGTACGCGCGGCCGCGTTCGAGCGTGTATTTGTCGTCAAGCGTGACGGACTTCAGCGCGGCTTCGAGCGATGCGCGTTGGCCTGCGTCTAGCGGGGCATTCATTAACAGTCTCCTCCACCCAGTTTGGGATCACCAAAGCTTCGATTGCGTCGACGTCTTGTGAACGTGTCGGCAGTGGCCGGCATATTGGCCGGTTTTAAGTGATGGTAGCACTGGGATAAACCCGCCGACCACCGGCCGGCGTGCCGCGGCGCGCCGACGAAATGGCGCGACGATGCGTTACATCATGTAAAGGCATGTAAAGCCGCGCCCATCATCGGACAAATGCCGTTAATCTTGTCGGCCTGCCGGAGGTGCCCGGTCGCGTCGGCTCGTTTCGACGCAACCGGGGAGGCGCCGGCAGTTTTTACAGGAGGTGCAATGAACACACGTCATATCCAGAGTTTCCTGATCGTGTCCGCCGCGTTTTTCTCGATGACCGGCCCGGTGCACGCGCGCGGCGCGAGCGCACTGGCGGCAGCCGGCGCGCAGATGCGTCAGATCGCGCCGGCGCAGGATGCCGACGCACAGCCGGCGGCCGCGCGTGCGGTCGTGTCGAAGGCGAACGTGCGTTGATCCGTTCGCGCGGCCGCCGGGCCGCGCCGGAACGACGAAAGGGCGGGAATCGCACGATTCCCGCCCTTTTTCCTTGTGCCGCCGATGTTCGCGCGGACGCCCGGGCCAGCCGGGCGCCGTGCGGCCTTCTGCGTCAGGCCTTGTCCTGGACCACGCCGCGGCGGATCTGGTCGAGCTCGATCGATTCGAACAGCGCCTTGAAGTTGCCTTCCCCGAAGCCCTGGTTGCCCTTGCGCTGGATGATCTCGAAGAAGATCGGGCCGATCTGGTTCTCGGTGAAGATCTGCAGCAGCAGGTCGTCGCGGGCGCCGTCGATCAGGATCTTGCGCTTCTTCAGCTCGTCCAGCGATTCGCCGTGGTTCGGCACGCGGCGGTCGACCAGTTCGTAATACGTGTCGATCGTGTCGAGCAGCTTCACTTCCTTGCCGCGCAGGCCGTCGACCGCGCCGTAGATATCGTTCGTGCCGAGCGCGATGTGCTGGATGCCTTCGCCGTGATAGGCGTCGAGGTATTCCTGGATTTGGCCGGCCGTGTCCGAGCCTTCCTCGTTGATCGGAATCCGGATCTTGCCGCACGGCGACGTCATCGCCTTCGACTTCACGCCTGTCACCTTGCCTTCGATGTCGAAATAGCGCACTTCGCGGAAGTTGAACAGCCGCTCGTAGAACTCGGCCCATTCCTGCATGCGGCCGCGATGCACGTTGTGCGTCAGGTGGTCGATGTAGGTGAGGCCGTGGCCGACCGGGTTCGGGTTCGCGCCGGCGATCGGTTCGAAGTCGACGTCATAGATGCTGATGTCGCCGATTGCGCCCGGTTGCGCGCCGTTCTTGCCGCGCCAGCGGTCGACGAAATAGATCAGCGAATCGCCGATGCCCTTGATCGCCGGGATGTTCAGCTCCATCGGGCCCGTCTTGTTGTCGAAGCCCCATGCGCCGAGTTCGAGCGCGTGCTGGTAAGCCTTCGCGGCGTCCTGCACGCGAAACGCGATCGCGCAGATTGACGGGCCGTGCAGGCGCGCGAAGCGCTGCGCGAACGAATCGGGCTCGGCGTTGATGATGAAGTTGATGTCGCCCTGGCGGTAGACCGTCACGTCCTTGTGACGATGGCGGGCGATCGCGGTGAAACCCATCCGCTCGAACAGTTGTCCGAGCGCTTTCGGATCCGGCGCGGTGTATTCGATGAATTCGAAGCCGTCGGTGCCGACGGGGTTGTCCCAGTTGGGGATCTGCATGTCGTGTCTCCTGTGCGGGGCAATCGGCCGGCGCGACGTGCGCGTGCGCGGCCCGGTTCGGTGTCGAACGCGGCGCACGTGTCGGCGTGCGCAACGAATCGGTACGTGCGACAAAGTGTAGCGGGCGGGCGCGAGCGAAAACTTGCGAACTTAATCGTCCGTGCCTACGATGGCGCAATTTCCAGTCTGGAAATAATCAACGGAGGGCAGAAAATGGCGCAAGCCGAATTGGATGCCATCGACCGGCGGATTCTGGCGATTCTTCAGGAGAACGGCCGCCTGTCGAACCAGGAAATCGCCGAGCGCGTGAACCTGTCGCCGAGCCCGTGCCTGCGGCGGATCCGGCGGCTCGAGGAGATCGGCGTGATCACCGGCTATGTCGCGCTGCTCGATCCGCAGAAGCTCGGGCTCGACCTGCTGGCGTACGTGAGCGTGCGGCTCGAGAAGCGTGGTGGCCTGGCGCCGGTCCGTGCCGACGAGACGTCGGCGCGCGCGGGCGCGACCCACGCGGAACTGTTTCGCGCGGCCGTGCAGACCTGGCCGGAAGTGGTCGCGTGTCATGCGATGACGGGCGACATGGATTACCTGCTTCGCGTGCAGGTCGAGGACATGGCGCACTTCTCCCGCTTCGTGCAGGAGCACTTGCTGCACCATCCGTCGGTGATCGACGTGAAGACGAGCTTCTCGCTCGAGTGCTTCAAGGAGACGACGGCGTTGCCGATCCGCTCGGTGCGCTAGTGCGCGGCGGGGGAAGGCGAGAAGGAAGGGAAGGCCGGGCGCCCCGCAGGGCAGCCCGGTCGGCCGATGTTATGCCGTCAGCGCGGCGGGCATCAGCGATTCGATGAACTTCGACGTGCGGTGCGCCTGGCGCTTGAGCGCGTAGTCGAACACCGCGGCCTGTTCCTGCAGCATCTCGGCGAGGATCGTCGCGTGGTCGGCCGGCGGCAGCGACAGGTACGCATCGGCTTCGCCGTACGCGTATTCGATTCGCATCCCGGATTTCTTCGCGATGTGCATCATCGTCGCATTGCGCGACAGGCAATGCATGTACAGCATCGTCACGCGGGTGTTGCGGCTGCGGATCGCCGCGCGCTCGAACAGCTTCGAGCCGACGCCGCGGCCGCGGGCGCTTTCGAGCACCGACACGCCGAATTCGGCCGTGCGCTTGTCGCCTTCCGCGGGCAGGTACGCCAGGTGGCCGACGCCGATCAGTTCGAGCCCATGGTCGAACACGCCGAACACCGTGTCGCGACCGAAGTCGATCGTACGGACATAGTTCTCGATCACGTGGTCGGGCACCATCTGGCCGAAGCGCAGCAGGCGGTCCTCTTCGTTGAGCGAGAGAAAGTGGGTGAGCATTCGCTCACGGTCTTTGGAAGCCAGTTCCCTGACGAGAACCGGCGCAGTCCCGGCGTGGCCGACAGCATCGGCACGGCGGTCGAGTTGCGTGTTCATCGTGGGTTCCTCAGTCTGTAGCCGCACAAGCAGCTTGTGCAATGCAACAGCATTTTACCCGAGCGGGTTGGGGAAAACCCGTATTTGACGTTATTTGTGCCGAGGGCGAATTCTAAATCCGCTTAGTTCATTTGCTATCTATTTGATTTATAAGCGATTTAAAATTCATCACATGAAATGCGCGGCGGCCTGTCGCAGTGTACCCGCCGCGCAACGCATGCTGCTGCGCGGCAATCACGCGCCGGACGACAGCCCGTGCTCCATCAGGTCGATCACCTGCTCGGCGAAGTCGCGGTAGCCGAGGCGGCCCCCCGGCTTGAGCCATGTGAACGTCCAGTTGATCATCCCGAACACCATCATCGTGACCGACGTCTGGTTTTCCTTCGAGATCCGGTCCGGATAGGCGCGCGCGAGCTGGCGCGCGAATGCCGCGACGATGTCGCGCTGGCGGTCGAGCACGATTTCGCGCTGGGCGTCCTCGAGATACTTCACGTCGTTGAGCAGCGCGACATGGCGGCTGTGCGACGTCTCGTACTCGGCGAGGAACGCGCGCACCAGCTCGGCGAACGCGTCGCGTTCGCTGAGGCCGCGCCGCTGGCTCGCACCTTCGACCTCGGCGATGATCAGCATCAACCGCTTCGTGTAGCGGTCGAGCAGGTCGAACAGGATCGCTTCCTTGCTCTCGTAATAGTGATAGAGACGTGCCTTCGACGTGCCGCTCGCGGTCGCGAGATCGGACATCGACGTGCTCGGGTAGCTCGTCTGCGCGAATTTCTCGGCGGCGAGATCGAGGATCTGCTCGCGCTGGGATTCGTGGTCGGGCGCTCGGGTACGGGCCATGGTCGAATGCGAAAGAGTAGCGTTAGCGAGGCGCGGCGGGCGCGCGCACCTGCGTGGAAGAAAGGGCGGCCGGCGCGTCGTCCTGCAGTTCGAGCCGGCCGGCTGCCGCGAGTTCGCGGCAGCGCCACCAGGCGATCGAGTCGCTGACGAACAGCCCGCCGCGGTCGGCGCCGGCCATGATGCCGCCGACGACGCGTCGCGCGGGCAACCAGCCGGTTTCCGCGTGCGCGACGATCAGCGCGTCGAGGTCCGCGTATTGGCCGCTCTTGATGGTATTGCTGACCCAGTAGCGCAACTCGGCATTCAGGTGCTTCGCCTCCTGCCATTCGAGTGCGAGGCGGCCGATGCGCAGCACCGAGATCGGTGCGGCCACCGGCCGTTTGCGCGCAAGCGCCGCCGGCGAGAACATCCCGGTCGAACAGGCCTGGTCGGTGCGGGTCAGCGCCGCG
This sequence comes from Burkholderia sp. BCC1996, assembly GCF_905339955.1. Lineage (NCBI taxonomy): Bacteria > Pseudomonadati > Pseudomonadota > Betaproteobacteria > Burkholderiales > Burkholderiaceae > Burkholderia > Burkholderia sp. BCC1996. The sequence continues at coordinate 6,309 of NZ_CAJPHM010000022.1, read as the reverse complement.
CGCTGCGGCGCGTCGAGGTCCGCGGCCGACAGCCGCACCTCGTTCAGGCGCTGCGGCACGTTGCGCAGGTGATAGGCGACGCGGCGCAGCAGCAGCTTGTCGCCGACGCTCGGCGCGTGCCAGACGACCACCTGGCCCGTCTCGGTCGCGAGCTGGTCGAGGCGGGCGAATTCGCCTTCGATTTCCGCGTTCCAGTCGGGAATCGCGTCGCCGAGCACGCGCTGCCAGAAGGCGGCGCGCGTGTCGGGCGTCTCGTCGGCGCCCTTCAGCGGACCGACCGCGAGATCGTCGAGCAATCCGACGACGCGCTCGTCGCGTCCGGCTTGCGCGAGGGCCTCGCGCAGCGACGCGGCGGCGGTGCCGCCCTGAATCACGTGAATGGTACTCATCGGTCTGTCGTCAACAAAAGAAAACCGCCGGCCGGGCGGACGTGAAGACGTCCAGCCGGCCGGCGGCCCCTAGTGTAAGCGAGATGTGTGACGACGAGAAACCGGCGCGGCGCGCCGGCGCGACGCCGCTCAACGCTCGTCGAAGCTCACGACGACCTTGTCGCTGATCGGGTGGCATTGGCACGTGAGCACGAAGCCGTCCTTCACTTCGTGTTCCTCGAGCGTGTAGTTCTTCTCCATCCGGACCTCGCCTTCGACCACCTTCGCCCGGCACGTGCAGCACACGCCGCCCTTGCACGCGTACGGCAGCGCGAGGCCCGCGCGCAGGCCGACGTCGAGCAGGCTCACGCCTTCGTACGGCAGGCGCAGCTTGCGTTTCTTGCCGTCGAGCACGATTTCGAGGTCGGCAGCCGGCGTCTGGTCGGTGATCTCGACGACGGGCGCGCCCGCCTGCGGCAGCGGCGTGCCGAAGCGTTCGACGTGCACTTTCGCCTGCGGCACGCCGGCTGCCTTCAGCGCGGCTTCGGCCGCGTCCATCATCGGCGCCGGGCCGCAGATGAACGCTTCGTCGATTGCGTCGGCCGGCGTCAGCGTCGCGAGGAATTCCGCGCATTTCGCCTGGTCGAGCACACCGTTGAACAGCTCGACGTCCTGCAGGTCGTCCGACAGCACGTGATACAGGACGAAGCGGCTCATGTAGCGGTTCTTCAGGTCCTCGAGTTCCTCCGCGAACATGATCGCGTCGACGCTGCGGTTGCCGTAGATCAGCGTGAACGTGCTGCGCGGTTCGAGTTCGAGCGTCGTCTTCACGATCGCGAGCACCGGCGTGATGCCCGACCCGCCGGAGAACGCGACGTACTGCTTGCCGTGGTCCGCGTTCAGATGCGTGAAGAAGCGGCCGTCCGGTGTCATCACGTCGATCGTGTGACCCGGCTGCAGCGTGTCGAACGCGAAATTCGAGAAACGGCCGCCGCGCACGCGCTTGATGCCGATGCGCAGTTCGCCGTCGCGGTCGTAGTCGGTCGTGCCGACGCAGATCGAGTACGACCGGCGCGTTTCCTCGCCGTCGATGTGGGTCTTCAGCGTGACGAACTGGCCCTGCGTGAAGCGGTACGCGTCGCGCAGCTCAGGCGGCACGTCGAACGAGACGGTAACGGCGTCGGCGGTCTCGGGCCGCACGTCGCGGATACGCAGCGCGTGAAATTGCGGGGTTGACGACCCCCGCCGGGCCGCCCCAACGGGGGCGTCGGCCCCCTCGGGGGGCAGCGAATGAAGAGAGCGTGGGGGCTGTTTCATTTCAGTAAGGTTTGAAGTAGTCGAAGGGTTCGCGGCAGTCGACGCAGCGATACAACGCCTTGCAGGCCGTGGACGCGAATTGCGCGAGACGCTCGGTGTTGGCTGACCCGCAGCGCGGGCACACGGGCGCCGCGACGGGGCGCGGCACGAAACGCACGACGTTTTCCCGCGGCGCGGCGCTGCCGCACTGGCCGACGGGCGGCGCGATGCCGTACGCGCGCAGCTTGTCGCGCGCTTCCTGCGTGATCCAGTCGGTCGTCCACGCGGGGGCGAGCACCGTCTCGATCCGGTGCGGCGGCAGGTCGGCGGCCTGCATTGCCGCGGCGATGTCCTCGGCGATCTGCGACATCGCCGGGCAGCCGGAGTAGGTCGGCGTGATCACGACTTCGAGCTGGCCGTCGTCCGCGCGACGGACGTCGCGCAGGATGCCGAGCTCGCGGATCGACACGACCGGAATCTCGGGATCGGGCACGGCTTCGAGCACGTCCCACGCGCGCGCGAGCAACGGATCGTTGCGGTGCGCGGCGGGCGTCGGGTCGGCGGGGGCGGCGGTCTGGACGGACATCGTCGGGCTCCGTTGGGGCGGCGGGTTACCAGGTCGCGCCAGGGTGCTGGCGCGCGAGGCTCTGCATTTCCGCGAGCAGGTAGCCCATGTGCTCCGAGTGCTCGCCCTGCTTGCCGGTGCTCACGTGCTGCACGGGCGCCGGCAGGGTGAGCGTCGCTTCCGCGAGCGCTTCGTCCACGTCCGCGCGCCATGCGGCTTCGAGCGCGGCCGGTGCCGGGCCGACGCCCGATGCGCAGACCGCGTCGTCGATCGCGTCGGCCGCGAAGCATTCGCGCGTGTACGGAATCAGGTAGTCCAGCGCGGCCTGAGCGCGGCGATGCGATTCGTCGGTGCCGTCGCCGAGGCGCACCAGCCATTCGCGCGCGTGCTGCACGTGATAGCGGGTCTCCTTCACCGATTTCGCGGCGATCGCGGCCAGTTGCGCGTCCGTCGACGTTTCGAGCGCGGTCCACACGTGCAGCATCAGCGTCGCGTAGAGGAAGTTGCGCACGATCGTCACCGCGTAATCCTTGTCGGCGTGCGCGGTGCCGGCGATCGGGCCGTAGTGCGGCAGCTCGGCGAGCGTGAAGTTCGCGAACTCGCGCTCGGTGCGGAAGTACGCGTAATCGTCTTCCGTCTTCGTCGCGCCGTTCAGCTGGCGCTCGAGTTCGGCTGCGTGCGTATACAGCATGCGGGCCTGGCCGATGAGGTCGAGGCTCATGTTGGTGAGCGCGATGTCTTCCTCGAGGATCGGGCCGTGGCCGCACCATTCGGCGTTGCGCTGACCGAGGATCAGCGCGTTGTCCGCGAGGCGCAGCACGTAGGAGAGGTGTTCGGGCGTGATCGTCATGGCGCGGGCGTTACATGTGGTTGACTTCGTCGGGCAGCGTGTAGAACGTCGGGTGACGGTAGATCTTGTCGCCCGCCGGTTCGAACAGCTCGGCCTTCTCGGCCGGATCCGACGCGGTGATCGCCGACGACGGCACCACCCAGATGCTCACGCCTTCCTGGCGGCGCGTGTAGACGTCGCGCGCCATGCGCAGCGCCATCGACGCGTCGGCCGCGTGCAGGCTGCCGCAATGCTTGTGGTCGAGGCCTTGCTTGCTGCGCACGAACACTTCCCAGATCGGCCATTCCTTGTTCATCACTCTCTCCTGAATCCTGTATTCGATGGTTGCCGCTCAGGCGGCGTGCTGTTCGGCGCGGGCGCGGCGCTTCGCCTCGTGCGCGAGCGCGGCTTCGCGCACCCATGCGCCGTCGTCGTGCGCTTTCACGCGGGTCGCGAGGCGTTCCTTGTTGCACGGGCCGTCGCCGTTGACGACGCGCCAGAATTCGTCCCAGTCGATCGCGCCGTAGTCGTGGTGGCCGCGTGCCTCGTTCCATTTCAGGTCGGGGTCGGGCAGCGTCACGCCGAGCACCTTCGCCTGGTCGACCGTCGCGTCGACGAACTTCTGCCGCAGGTCGTCGTTCGTGATCCGCTTGATGCCCCATTTCGCGGACTGGTTGCTGTGGACCGAATCGGCGTCGCTCGGGCCGAACATCATCAGCACGGGCCACCACCAGCGGTTCACCGCCTGCTGGACCATCGCACGTTGCGCGTCGGTGCCCTTCATCATCGACAGCAGCGCATCGAAGCCCTGACGCTGGTGGAACGACTCTTCCTTGCAGACGCGGATCATCGCGCGCGCGTACGGGCCATACGTGCAGCGGCACAGCGGGATCTGGTTCATGATCGCGGCGCCGTCGACGAGCCAGCCGATCACGCCGACGTCGGCCCAGGTCGGCGTCGGGTAGTTGAAGATGCTCGAGTATTTCGCCTTGCCGGCGTGCAGCGCGTCGATCAGCGAATCGCGCGAGACGCCGAGCGTTTCCGCCGCGCTATATAGATAGAGGCCGTGACCGGCTTCGTCCTGGACCTTCGCGAGCAGGATCGCCTTGCGCTTCAGGCTCGGCGCGCGCGAGATCCAGTTGCCTTCCGGCAGCATGCCGACGACTTCCGAGTGCGCGTGCTGCGAAATCTGGCGCACCAGCGTCTTGCGATAGGCGTCGGGCATCCAGTCCTGCGGTTCGATCTTGCCGTCCGCGGCCATGACCGCGTCGAACCGCGCCTGCTCGGGCGACTCGGCTGCGGCGTCGAGCGATGCGACGTTGCCGGGGATGTCGAGGGATTGCGTGTACATGGCGGAGGATCTCGTCCGGTTGAATGTGTGCGAAGTATAAACCAACCGACCGGTCGGTTAATAAATTTCTCGCGGATTTGCGGGGAGATTCGGGTAAACGTGGGGCGTCGGGGCGCGATCGCCAGGGCAGGAAGACGGTCCGGCGCGTGAGACGGGCCGCTTCTGCGGCACAATGCCCGCTTTCCGATAAGGATTTCGCCGATGTCATTTCGAAGCAGTTTCGTCGCGACCGTGCTGGGCGCGTCCGTGTTCCTGTCGCCGCTTGTCGCCTCGGCCGCACCGGCCGAGTGGGTTGCCGCGTGGGCGACCGCATTGCAGCCGATTCCCGACCTGGCTGCGCCGCCGCCGCTCTATCGCGCGCCCGACGTGGGCGGACGTACGGTCCGTCAGATCGTCTACCCGACCGTATCGGGGCATGCCGCGCGGATTCGCGTGAGCAATGCGTACGGTCGCGCGCCGCTGGTGATCGAGGGCGCCGGTCTTGCGCGCGCGGGTGACGGCGCGGCGCTTGCCGACGGGGCGAGTGCTGCCGTGCGCTTCGGTGGCAAGGCGTCGGTGACGCTCGCGCCGGGCCAGGAACTCGAAAGCGACGCGGTGGCGATCGACGTGATGGCCGGGCAGCCGTATGCGATCAGTCTGCGGATGGGCGCGAACCAGCGGATGACCGTGTGGCACCGCGTGTCGAACCAGTTCAATTACGTATCGGCGCCGGGTGATCACGTGAACGATCCGGGCGGCGGTGCATTCCGTGCGCGCTTTACCCAGTATGCGTGGGTGACCGAACTTGCCGTCGAGGCCGGGGCCGCGCGGGCGAGCATCGCCGCGATCGGGGACTCGATCACCGACGGGCTGCGCTCGAGCCTGAACCGCAACCGTCGCTGGCCCGACGCGCTGGCGCGCCGACTGTCCGCGGCAGGTTCGGATTCGCTTGGCGTCGTGAATCTCGGGATCAGCGGCAATCGTCTGCTGAGCGATTCGGCGTGCTACGGCACGTCCCTGGCGTCGCGGTTCGAGCGCGATGCGCTGTCGCGCTCGGGGGTAAAGGCGGCGATCGTGCTGATCGGTATCAACGACATCAACTTTGCTGCGATGCCGCCGCGCGCGGGGCTCGATTGCGACAACCCGCATACGCAGGTCACGGCGTCGTCGTTGATCGACGGCTATCGCCGGTTGATCGAGGCTGCACACCGCCAGGGGGTGAAGATCTTCGGTGCGACGCTCACGCCCGCGGCGTTGCCGGCCGGGCGCGAGGCGATCCGGCTCGAGGTGAACCGGTGGATCCGAGGCGGCGGCGGGTTCGATGGCGTGGTCGACTTCGACGCGGTACTGCGCGATCCGGCGCGCCCGAGTGTGCTGCAGCGCCGCTACGACAGCGGCGACGGCATTCACCCGAGCGACGCCGGTTACGCGGCGATGGCCGACGCTGTGCCGGTGGAGCGGCTGCAGGCCGTGGCTGGCGGCAAGTAAACTCGCCATATATATAGAGAGAGAACGACGGATTGCCGGCCGCTTCAAGGTCACCGGAGGCACGTAGTTCATCGAACCCCAAGCCCCCGTGCGCGGCAGCGCACGGGGGCTTTTCAAAATATTTTCACAAAGGGGTTGCGCAGACGAGGGCAGGTGCTTAGAATCACGCCTCTTTCGCGCTAACGGAAACGCAGCGCGGGAGAAAAAGGGAAGCGGTGCTGTCGGGCGGGTCGTAGCGGCCTCGGCGGTGCAGGAAGTTGAACCCCAGCCGTCGCAACGAAGTAGTTAAAAAAGTTGTTGACGAACTGAAAAAGACGGTTCATAATCTCGCTTCTCTGCTGCTGAAAACGCAGCGCTGCTGAGAAAGCCTCAGGGTCCTCGCAGACATGCTCTTTAAAAATTAACAGCCGATAAGTGTGGGCGCTTGATGGCA